>NZ_PDKH01000019.1:0-509 GCF_004116575.1 Arcobacter sp. AHV-9/2010
GATCAATTGCACCTAAAAAAAGAGTAAAGAATAAAGCTAAAATAGCAACAAGTTTTTTCATATTAACCCCCTTTTAATAAAATGTAAAAAAGTATAGCATAAAAAATAGTTAAAATAGATAGATATAAAAAAATAGTAATAAGAGATTAAATAAAAAGTAACTAAAAGAATAGAGATAGTTAAAATAGATAGATATAAAAAAATAGTAATAAGAGATTAAATAAAAAATAGTTAAAATAGATAGATATAAAAAAATAGTAATAAGAGATTAAATAAAAAATAGTTAAAATAGATAGATATAAAAAAATAGTAATAAGAGATTAAATAAAAAGTAACTAAAAGAATAGAGATAGTTAAAATAGAATAGAGATAGTTAAAATAAAATAATGAATAAATATATAAATTAATAAAAGAAGAATAAATAAAAAAAGCCTTCAGCTAAACACTTAAGAGATAAGTGAATAGATAAAGGCTTGAATAAAACTCAAAAGAGCTGGCAGCGACCTACG
>NZ_PDKH01000020.1:0-507 GCF_004116575.1 Arcobacter sp. AHV-9/2010
AGCTCTTAAAGCTCACGAAGCCACCTGGGAGCAAAAGTTCGGAACGAGGGGAGGGAAACAAACGCTCGCCTTCCCAGTCTCATCTTTCCCCCCCATCGTTGCGAAATCGACAGCTAGTCGGAGTAGCACAGGCAACACAAATTCAATCCAAACTTGAAGTTCAATGAAAGAAACCTGAAGAACAAAAGAAGACGAGGCGAGAGGGAGGGGAAAGTCACGAAACTAGAATTAGCGAAAGAAGGGCAGGGGATCAAATAACTAGTCGGCAGTCCACCACCTTTAGTGACCTGGTCTGGGTCCGATTTTATAAGCGAAGTCGGACGATCTTATCTGATGGCGGCGTTGTATATTACCGCTTAGTGACAATACTGCAGGACTGCTGTGGGCAAACCCTCACTGGCTGAAATTGCATGTGGTTGACTTTGGTGATCGCTTTGGGTAGGGATCTTCGGGCGTGGAGGGTCTTGCATCTGATAAAAGGCCAGGGGGTTGAGATTGGGTTTGAAC
>NZ_PDKH01000021.1:0-505 GCF_004116575.1 Arcobacter sp. AHV-9/2010
GGGTTAGAATTTAGCTTTTGCAATCTACCTGCATTCCCTTTTGATGCATCTGTATTCCACTTTGGAAATACAACATCTACTTGCGAATTCATCCAGCCATCAAAATCGGCTAATAATTCATTTCTTTCTGTTAAGTTCGCTTTGAAGTAATCTTGAGATGCCGCCACCTTTCCACGTACTTTTTTTCCTGATGTATTTAATGCCGCTTCTGTAAATCCAGTACCGTCTTTAAACATTTCCATTAAACCTTCTTTAGTACTAGCGGTTTTTTTAAGTCCTGCAACAATCTCTGCCGACATCTTAATTCTAGCTGTTTGACCAGAAAAACTAACTGTAGTATTTTTATTTCTCTCAAACTTATATGTAGGAGGTGCTGTTACATTATTAATTGGTGTATCATCATCACTAGAGCATGAAGTGAATACTAAAGCTGAAATAGCTAATGCTGAAAGAATTACTCTTTTCATTTTTATTTAGATTTAATTTTAATAAAACTCATAACAAA
>NZ_PDKH01000022.1:0-486 GCF_004116575.1 Arcobacter sp. AHV-9/2010
CAGTTGGACTATGCGTTGTCATAATAAATTGAATATTTGGGAAAATATCTCTTAATCTTTTTACAAAATTATATTTCCATTTTGGATGTAAATGAAGTTCAACTTCATCTATAAGTACAATACCTTTAAATTCATGAATACTAACTACATTTGGTTGATTTTCTGAAAGTCTTACTAATAAATCAGTGATAATTGTAATTACACCCTTATAACCAGCAGATAACTGTTCAAAAGTTACAAGTGAACCTTTTTCTTTAAAAGTTACAGTTTCAGGAGTTATGTCAATTTGAACATCACTATTTAACAATTCTTGTAGAAGTTTTTTTGCAGCTTCAACTGAAACAATATTTGTTTTCCCTGATTTTTCACTATGGTCTAAATATTTTAGCCATTCTATTGGATTTTTCAAATCCCAAGAAGGATTAAAAATAGTCAGATAACCTGACTCATCCTCTTTCATTTGGCAATTATTATTTCTATTTGCAC
>NZ_PDKH01000023.1:0-482 GCF_004116575.1 Arcobacter sp. AHV-9/2010
GCATTCTACTTTTTTGTATTGCATCTACTAAATAGGCAGAATCATTCAATTCATCAAGTCTTTTATAGTCATTTAATATAGATGTAGGAATGCATTCATCGAATACTTTCAGCCGCTCTTCCTGATGTTTCTTTATCAATTCGATATTAGTGCTCATACCATACCATTCGAAAATAGCAATATCTTCATCAACAAAAACAGGTTGCTCATTGTGTAATCCGATCACTTGCAGAAAAAACTTCCAATCCGAGATAATTTTCAGATTCTCATCATATAAACCATATTTATCAAATAAATCCCGACGAATAAATGTTGCCTGATGTTTTATTGTTCCCTTATAAAAATCAAATAGAGTCAAAGGACGGTGTAATGCCGGAACTTTACCAGTTGTTGTCCCATAATCATTAATTTGATTCCCATTGATAAAGGGTACTACATATTTCTTATGCTGAAAAATATTTGCTAATGTATCTGCTGAAACT
>NZ_PDKH01000024.1:0-482 GCF_004116575.1 Arcobacter sp. AHV-9/2010
GCTCGAAACCGGAGCGGTCGGGCTTGACGCGTAACCAGCGGGGGCATTCTGCGGTTAATACTGGCGGACGCTGTACGCGCTTCTCTTGCCAGAAATCAGAGAGCATTTGCGACTTTCGCTTACTCTCTTCGTGAGCGCGGGACATAACGACGATAGCATTAAGCATTACGCCTAAGTCGCTTGCGTTACTCTTGTCTATAACGCTTTCGTCAGTAAGCGTAATGATAGATACCCCGCCATCCACGATAGTGCGAATAACATCAATAGCTTTCATCGGGTCAGCACGGCTAGGGCGTTCTAGCTGCTCGACGAGTAAGAAAGACCCTGGCGGGACTTTACCCGCCTCTACGGCGGCTAGGAATAGGCCCAGCGCGCCCTTCGTCACGTTTGAGCGGTCGTATGCACTGACACCTAAGTCTCTGTACGTCAGACTCTCGTCTAGCTGTAGCCCCTTCCGGGCTGCGTACTCCGCAGCTTTAGCA
>NZ_PDKH01000025.1:0-480 GCF_004116575.1 Arcobacter sp. AHV-9/2010
AGATTGTCGTTGGCTACGTACCGTGTCTGCTCCACCGGCATAAAGCGATGCAGCGGACCACTTCACAGCTGTTTCATCTTGAGACCGGGGCACGGGTATGCCTTTCTGCAACTGGTACGAGAGAAAAGATGGCACGTGCTTCGACTGGGCCATTTGATGCTTCGTGAATGCATATGGAAGGTCACTGAAGGCCGTAACGGTCTGATTGAACCTTGATGCCATTCGCTTGAACTCTGTTCACGGGAGCCAGGTCGGAAGGTACCTTAAGATCGGAAGAAAATCCCCTGCCCAGGTTCCTGGCAACACACTGAGAGAGAATTCCTCCATGGCTCTGTCGGCGAGATCAACGAGAGGATCTCGCTTATCCGGCTCGATCGTGTATCCGTAGCCGATTTTGAGGACAATCGCCCCGACCTCCCTGGGAAAAGTCAGATTTGTGAGTCGAGTATAGGGTGATAGGACTTGCTTGCGAATATGGTG
>NZ_PDKH01000026.1:0-477 GCF_004116575.1 Arcobacter sp. AHV-9/2010
CTTTTTTACCCGAACGATTATTTAACACATAAGAACCTTCATCCAATCTTCCTGAATAAGATCTAAAGAACGCCAACCTTCCTACAAAAGGATCTGTAGCAATTTTAAATGCTAATGCAGAGAAAGGTTCTTTTGCATCTGGTTTACGAGAAACTTCATCTCCTGTATTAGGGTCAGTACCTATAATAGCATCTTTATCAAGAGGAGATGGTAAATAACGACATACAGCATCTAATAAAAACTGTACTCCTTGATTCTTAAATGCAGAACCACAAATCATAGGAATGATAGCTATATCCATAACCGCAGCTCTTAAAGCAGCATGTACTTCTTCTTCTGTAATAGAATCTTCATCTTCCATGAATTTTTCTAACAAGTTTTCATCATAACTTGCTACTTCTTCAATCAATAAAGCTCTGTATTTTTTAGCTTCTTCTTTTAATTCTTCAGGAATTTCAATCACATCAAACGTAGCTC
>NZ_PDKH01000027.1:0-475 GCF_004116575.1 Arcobacter sp. AHV-9/2010
GCACTCGGCCATCAAGGCCGACATCAAGGCGGAAACCGATGCCATGACCCGCCGCATGGTCAGCGAGATCGACGTGCTCAAGAGCACGTTGACCGACGCCATGTCGAGCCTGGCCTCGCTGGGCGTGAAGCTGGGCGATCCGGTGCGCACGCGCCTGTTCCAGACCATGCTGAACGCCGGTTTCTCGGCCCAGCTCACGCGCTCCGTGCTGGAGAACATGCCGCAGCACGACACGTATGAAGGTGCGCTGGACTTCGTGCAGCGCGCCATTGAAAAGAACCTGACCACCGTGTCGGACGAAAACAGCCTGCTCGACCAGGGCGGCGTGTTTGCGCTGATGGGTCCGACCGGCGTGGGCAAGACCACCACCACCGCCAAGCTGGCTGCGCGCTTCGTGCTGCGCCATGGCGCATCGCGCGTGGCACTGCTCTCGACCGACAGCTACCGGATCGGCGGCCACGAACAACTGCGCATC
>NZ_PDKH01000002.1:0-363204 GCF_004116575.1 Arcobacter sp. AHV-9/2010
TGGACTTGTAAAGTTCTCACTTGCAATCATCTCAAGATGGTTTGTTTGTCTTTTTAGTTCTGCTTCAACTATATCAAATACCTCTTTATCTGCTACTTCTAAATTATCGTTTGTTATGTAGTTCATACTCTATCCTTTATGAAATTTTTTAAAATTTTAACAAAATTGTAGTTTATAAACAATCCAAAAATTGCTATAAATTAATCCTCTAAAAGTTCATCATCATTTGATGATTTTTTCTCTTTAAAAACTGCTTTTGCAACAATTTCAAGATAAAAGCTATCATAATTCTCTTTTTGTGCAAAATCTATTGATTTTATAACATCAGCAAATTTTATCTCTTTTGCACTATCTTGTGTCTCTCCAAATTTACAATCAAAAAACCAAGAGTTAAAACCTTCTGGTAATTTTTTACTCTTTTCTCTTTTTATATATTTTCTAACTTCATTTTTTATAGAGTCAACTTGTCTATCTCTTGTCTTGTTCTCAACATTTATATTAAATATTTTTTTCATCTAAATCCTTTTTTAAAAAGGGATTATATCAAGAATATAAGATAAATCTGATATAATCTAATCTATTTTTTAATTAAAGAGAAAATATTGAACATAAAAATACCAGAATATATAAAAAATTTAGAGACCAAAGAGATAGAAAAAAATCTCTTTCACTACTCATACGATAGTAAAAACTTAAAATCACTTATAAAAAATGAAATTTCAAAAGATGACTTATCTTACATTACAGCTTATAGTAGTTTTAAAGGTGAGATTTATGAAAATATTATTTATGAGTTACTGTTAAATTATGCTTTAAATAGTGAAGATATAAAAAGTTTTGTATTAAAAGGTCCATATCAAGATATGGAGAATAAATTTATAAAAAGCGGACTTCTAATAGATAGAACTTCACAAATTGTTTTTAAATCAGCTTACAAGGATATAAGTGAGTTTGATGCAATGTTTTTTACCGATGGTTGTTTGTATTTTGTTGAGATGAGTACATCAAAAAAGACTTCAAGTTTAAATAAGAGATTAGCAAAAAAATATGCACTTTTGAAGATGATTTTTCCACACTTAGAGATTAAATCTTTAATAGTTTTAACAAAAGGTTCAACAGGACTTAAAAACTTTCCATCTTATGCAACTATTTGGATAACAAATGATTTAGAGGATAAAGAGTTAATAGAAAAAATAATTTTTGCTAAAAAAGTAAAAAATGATTTACAAACTCTAAAAGCCCCTTCTAATAGTAAGTTTGTAGAGGCATACAGCTTAAAATACAAAAGATTTGCATATTTTCCAACTTTGGAGTGGATTTTAAATAGTGCAAGATCTAATCCAAAATTTAGTGTTGATTTAAGTTTCTTTTCAAGCTATAAAATGAGTCTATATTTTGATATTTATACAAAATTGTATATTGGATATATCTCAAGTGAAGAGTTTAAAAATTTGTATCCAGATTTTAATATGAATGTAGCTTTTGATAAAGTTATTGTTACAATAGAGAAAATTACACAAAAAGATCTTGATATTGTATATTATGCAAAACTGACAAATAAAAAATTGTATAGAATAAAATTAGAAAAGAGTGATGTTTCAATCAAAGAGAAGGAGCCAGATGGATTTACAAATGCAGAGGTTAGATTCTTTATGAAAGTTTTAAATGACAAACATATCTTATATTCTAAAGATATACAACATATTTTAAAAAATATTTCAATAATCGAGTTTAAAAAATGACACTACTTATTACATATTTACTTTTAACACTTATTTTATCCTTTATGTGTTCACTGCTTGAAGCTACACTTTTATCTTCAACAACTTCATATATTGAGAGTTTAGATAAAAAAGGTTATAGCTCAAAAACTGTTGATTTAGCAAAAGATGTAAAACAAAATATTGATAAATCAATATCTTCAATTCTTACATTAAACACTTTTGCAAATACTATGGGAGCAGCTGGTGTTGGTGCACAAGCTGCTATTATTTTTGGTTCAAATTGGCAAGCTGTTATTGCTTTTGCTTTAACTTTAATGGTACTTTTTATATCTGAGATATTTCCAAAAACTCTTGGTGCTATTTATTGGAGAAAATTTATAGTTCCAGCAACTTACATAATATCGTTTATGGTTAAAATTACATACCCTTTTATTTTCCTTGCTACTTTTATAACAAATGCTTTACAAAAAGGTAGAAAAAATGAGGCGAACTTTTCAAAAGATGAGATTATTACAATAGTAGATATGAGTGAAAAAGAGGGTGTTTTACAGGCAAAAGAGAGTATTTTAATAAAAAATTTATTTAAACTAAAAAATATTAAAGCAAAAGATATTATGACTCCAAGAACTGTTGTTTTTGCTTTGGATTCTAAAACAAGCGTAAAAGAGGCTCTTTTAAATGATAATTTATATGTTTATTCAAGAATACCTGTATATAATGAATCAATAGATGATATATTAGGAGTTGTTTTTAAACAAACTATCTTAGAAAAAAGAGTTAAGAAGAAAAAACATACTCTTTTAAAAGATATAATGGTTCCAGTTCATAAAGTTCCAGAAAATCTATCAGTCTCTGTTTTGTTTGATCTATTTATTAGAAAAAGGAGTCATCTTTTTATAGTTCAAGATGAATATAGGCAAACAAGTGGAGTTGTAACACTTGAAGATGCTTTAGAGACAATACTTGGAATTGAGATTGTAGATGAGATGGATCAAGTTACAGATATGCAAGAGTTTGCAAAAGATGAGAGTAAGAGATTACAAAGAGTATAAACTATAAAAAAAGGGTAGATATGGATAGCTTAAACAAAGAGATAAATTTTGCAAGAGCATTCTATTTTTTATCTTTTAATAGTTTAAATATCTCACAATTTAAAAGCACTAAAAGCTTGGAGAAATTAATTTTTGAATATGGAAATATTTTGAGAAACAATGAAAATTAGACTATTTGCAATAATTTTTTTACTTCTTTTTGCCTCTTATGAATCAAAAAAATTTATAGAAAAGAGTCAAGATGATTTAGTTCCTGAAAAGATAAAAGAGCAAGTTATTGTAAAAACTGGAGATATTATTTTAAAAAAAGAGGATAATCTTTTTAGTGATTTCTTCTCAATCGTAGATAATTCAAAATTTAGTGATATTGGAGTTGTGTTAAAAATAGATAATAAATTTTATGTAGCACACTATGATTTTGATATTGAAAATAGTGAGTTTTTACAAATAGAGCCTTTTAAGTCTTATGTATATTTTGCAAAAAGATTAGCAGTTTTAAGATATGAAGAGGATATTGATAGTTCAAAACTTTTTGATTATTTAGAGACTATCAAAAATAGTAAAATAGCTTTTGATTATAGTTTTAATTTAAACACAACAGGCTTTTATAATAGTAAGTTTGTAAATAGTGTTTATAAAGAGCTTTTTGGTGAAGATATATATAGTTATAGTTATGATTTTTTTGGAAGAGATTTTATATCTATAAATAGCATTTTACAAAATCCAAAGTTTGAAAAGCAGTTTGATTTGGACTTTACAACAGATTCAAAACCATTTTAAGAGTGAGTGTTTAAATACTCTCTTAATGCGTTTCTTGAAGCTTTATCAACAAGATTAAATATATCATCAATCTCATTTTTAAGAGATTTTTTCTTATGTCCTTTTACTTTTATAAAAGTTAAATTTAATCTCTCTTTTTTATCAAAAAACTCTTTGTATAAATCATGATTTTTTATAAGTTTTCCATTTAGTGAATAGTAGTTGTTTGTTTTTAATCTATCTTCTCTATTGCTTAAAGATATAATATTTTGACAATCTGTATAAACTTCAATAGAAAAATCTATTTTTTTTTGTTCATTAAAAATCTCATCAAGTGCCCAAAGTAGAGTTTGAAGCTCTAGTTTTGTAGAACTACTATTTTCAAATTTTTTTGTTTTTATACTATCTTTTAAAATTTTTAAATCTATATTTAAATCTTCTATTTTTAAGTAAGCTGCAAAGCCTATTTTATTTTGTGGATTTACACTTGAATCTGTAAATAATCTTATGGTTTTATTCATCTGTTTTCTTTGTTTTAAGTTTTTAAAAATAATTAAAAGTAATTTTTGAAGTGAGTTGAAGTTTTAAAAAGTGGTGGGTCGTGAAGGACTCGAACCTTCGACCACTCGGTTATGAGCCGAGTGCTCTAACCAGCTGAGCTAACGACCCACAAATGGCGGACAGTGAGGGATTTGAACCCTCGGTACCGTTGCCAGTACGTCTCCTTAGCAGGGAGGTGGTTTCAGCCACTCACCCAACTGTCCGTTTTTTGTTACCAACTGGTTAAATTGGACGGGAATTATAGTTTTTAATCACTTAAAAAAGGCTTAAAAATGCCTTTTTTATAGCTCTTTCTAAAAAAATTATATATTTTCTAATATCTTTTTAACTACCAATTCTGGATTTTCACTTTTATATATAGGTCTTCCTACAACTATAAAATCTACTAAATTATCTTTTGAGAATTTTATATCAGCAACTCTTTTTTGGTCACCACTATCTTCTCCAAAAGGACGAATTCCAGGACAAAGAGTTATGAAATCTTTTGAAGTGTTATTTTTAATATCAAGACTCTCAAAAGCAGAGCAAACAACACCATCAAGTCCAGCTTCAAATGTATTTTTTGCAAACTCTCTTGCTTTTTTATCTATATCTTCACCATATATTTTTTTAAAAGATTCATTATCAAATGAAGTTAAAGCAGTAACAGCTAAAACCAAAGGTCGATTTGGAATATCTTTGATTCTATTCATAACTGTTTTCATAGCTTCCATTCCAGCACTTGCATGAACATTAAACATATCAACTAAACCAAATTTTGAGATATCAAAAGCTGCATCTGCCATAGTATTTGGAATATCATAAAGCTTTAAATCTAAAAATATTTTAAAATCAGGATTTATAGCTTTTAAATCTTCTAAAAACTTTTTTCCATCTCTTAAATATGTTCTAAAGCCAACTTTTAGCCACATATCAAAATTTTTTAGCTTTTCTACTAAGGCTAAATTCTCCTCTTTACTCTCTAAATCTAAAGATAAGCAAAGTTTCATATTTTTACTCATTTTAACTCTTTTTTATTTGGTCTAAAATTGCATTTATAAACTTTGGTGCTCCATCACTTGCTAATTTTTTGCTAAGCTCTATTGCTTCATTTATAACTATTGCTTTTGATAGATTTTCAAAAAGTATTTCAAAAATTGCTAATCTTAAGATAGATTTTTCAACACTTCCAACATCTTGGATAGTTCCTTGAGTAAGATATTTGATAATCTCTTCATCTATTTTTTCTATATTTTTGATTGTTCCATTAAAAAGGTTTAAAGCAAACTCTTTTTGGTTATTTCTTATCTTTTTCTCTTCTAAAATATCATCAACAAATTTTGTAATCTCAACATTACCTAAATCATAGGCATATAAAAGACCAATTACCGACTCTCTTGCTTGTGTTCTTGTTGCCAAATTATTTTTCCATTTCGCTATATAAATCTAGCATCTCTATTATTGTAACCATAGCTTCAGCACCTTTGTTTCCAACTTTTGAACCAGCTCTCTCAATTGCTTGTTCAATCGTATCTGTTGTTAAAACACCGTTTGATACAGGCTTTCCATATTTTAAAGCAACTGTTGCAATACCTTTTGTAGCTTCTGCACTTATATAATCAAAGTGAGGAGTAGCACCACGAATTACTGCACCAACACAACAAACTGCATCGTATTTTCCACTTGCAAGTGCTTTTTCAAGAGCAAAAGGAATCTCAAATGCACCTGGAACTAAGATTAAATCTAAATTTGAAGCAATTCCACCGTGTCTTACGAATGAATCTTTTGCACCTTCAACTAATCTGTCTGTGATTATGTGATTAAATCTTCCATTTATAATAGCAACTTTTTCGTTTCCTCTTAGCCTTAAAGCTCCCTCTATTATTCTCATATTGTTCTCCAAATCTTATTTAAAATAGGGGTTATTATACAAAAAAAGGGCTTAATAGTTAGTTTGAGATCTATTCTTGTTGCAAAGTGTCGCAAAGAGTAGATGATTATGTTTTTGTTTCATTAGCTAAGCGATATTGTTGTAAAGTGTCGCGTTTATGCATTAGCAAGAAAATCAAATGGATTTGGAATAGAAATAGAGTATCAGGTAGTAAGAGATTGTTGTGATGGTTGCTGTGAAGATGCACTGGAACTTTACAGAATATTAAAAGATATAAATCAAAAAGTAGTAGGTTAAAAGCCAAAAACTAAAAAAGGAAAAATAGCTATGAGTAGAAAAGTTATCAAAGCTGTTACAGGTATCATAAGAGGATTTTCAAAATACTCTTTTATTTGTTTTTCAAATGGTAATTTTTTCATAGCTAGATTGTATTAAAAGAGAGTTTAAATGTCAAACGAAGTAAGAATTAAAATAAAAATAGATGCAGAATCTCAAGAACTAATATTGATGGACAAACAAGTTAAAGAACTAGGTAAATCTTTTAATAATACTGATACATTTGCTAATACTTTTGCAAAAAGATTAAACTTATTTGGACATGCTTATGTAATATTTCAAACACTAAAAAATACTGTTGGTACACTTGCAAGTGAAGGTTTTAAATTAAGTTTCATTAGCTAAGCGATATTGTTGTAAAGTGTCGCGATAATAAATCAAAAAACTTATGTGGCGTTGGGAAGTTTCATTAGCTAAGCGATATTGTTGTAAAGTGTCGCTTGAATATGAAGAAATTAAAACTGGAAAAAAAGTAACGTTTCATTAGCTAAGCGATATTGTTGTAAAGTGTCGCCTATTTCCTATGTGCTTCAAGCTGGAAGAGGAAAAGTTTCATTAGCTAAGCGATATTGTTGTAAAGTGTCGCGCGATAATCCTAAATCATGGCGCTGGTTATTCGCGTTTCATTAGCTAAGCGATATTGTTGTAAAGTGTCGCGTATAGCGTGAGAATTTAACCTAATTCTAATCCGCAGTTTCATTAGCTAAGCGATATTGTTGTAAAGTGTCGCACAACTGCACAGGATAAAGCTAGACTACATATGAGGTTTCATTAGCTAAGCGATATTGTTGTAAAGTGTCGCATTGATTTAACAACTGAATCAGGTCAAGAGCTTTAGTTTCATTAGCTAAGCGATATTGTTGTAAAGTGTCGCTTAGTTTCTTGCTTGTATATGGTTTTCAGTTGCATGTTTCATTAGCTAAGCGATATTGTTGTAAAGTGTCGCTGTTATGTTTGGTATGAACAAGAATAGTGAGTCTGTTTCATTAGCTAAGCGATATTGTTGTAAAGTGTCGCAAAAGCAATTCAATTAGCCTTCTTAAACGCTGGAGGTTTCATTAGCTAAGCGATATTGTTGTAAAGTGTCGCTAAATAAAGGACTTGGAGCTATCGCTGGTGGTCTGTTGTTTCATTAGCTAAGCGATATTGTTGTAAAGTGTCGCTAACAGATGAAGAGCGACTACAATTTGCCACAGAACGTTTCATTAGCTAAGCGATATTGTTGTAAAGTGTCGCCCCATTTAGTTTTTGCGATATTTTGGGCTTTTTTGAGTCTGTTTTTATCTGTTTTTTTCGAAAAGAGATAAATTGCTTAAAAAGTGCCTGATTTTTCGAAAAATTTAGATATAATCTTTTTTGACACTTTACAACAATATCGTTTGATGCTATGAAATCATCAAAAAGATATATAGACCAGCCCAACTGCGAAAGCATGGCTGGTTTTTTTATTGTTTAAAATCTATCATTACAGTAGTTTAAAAACTCACATTGAGTACATTTTTCATCTTCTGCATTGCTATAAGGTAATTTTTCACTTTTTATTAAATTTATTATCTCATTAACTGTTTTTTGAACCTCTTGTTTCATCTTACTATCTACATTTATAGGAACAGTTTTTGCATTTTTTTCAAAACTTATAAAAGCTAGATTGAACTCTTTTTTATACTTTTTCTCAGCCAAAATTCCATATGCAATTACCTGCATTTTTTGTGCTTTTGTTGGTTTTTGACCATGGAGTTTTATCTCTACTGGATAAATATGTGTATTTGAAATAATTAAAGCATCACAAATTCCATAGAAGTTTAAATCACTATAAGATAAATTTACATTTTGCCAAAAATCTGCATTTTCAAGATTAAACCTACTTAGAGTTCTTCTTTTAAAATCCTCTTTATCATATCCAAAAGAGTTTTTTTGAATATCTTTGCTTAAGTTTGCATTATTGATTGTAAACTTAGATTTTTTTTATTGTAAAGATATTTTTTAGAGATAGTTTTATTTATCTCTTCAATAATTCTTTTTTTAATAACTGCATCTAAAAAATTTCTATCTTTTAAAGATGATTTTATTTTTATTATATTTCTATCTACAATTCAAGTTTTTGCAATCTCTTTTAAGGTCTTACCATTGTGACTAATTGTAAGTCTAGCACTTGTTTTTCCTAAAAAAGTGCCAAACTCATCTATATAGATATGTTTAGTCATATATTTATATCTTCTGCTTTATCATAATACTTCATTATAGTTTTATTACTATTTGAAAACTCAATCAAAACACGATTTGAATCTGCTTTTAATATTTTTATTTTATTATCTCTTGGTGCAAAATTGCAAGAATTAAAAATTTCATCAAATATTGCTTTTTGTTCATCTTCAAGTTTTATATTATCAAGTTCCAAAAAGTTCAGATTTTCATTTTTGAGTATTTTTTTTAGTAGATTAAAATCTAACTCAACTTTAACTAAAGGTCTATTCGTTGATGCAGGAGCTACAAATATATTAATATTTTCCAAATTTACAAATTTTGTTAAATCTCTAAAATTATTCATATCTATATACTCTTGTAGCTCTTTTTTTGCTGGTTCTTTAAAAGATATATTTTTGCTTTTTACTAAAGTTGGAAGTAGTACATCTTTTGAACTATTTATTTTTTTATTTTCAAGTGCAAAACCAACTGATTTCGCTCCATCTATTCCTACAAGTTGATAAATGTTTTCATTTTTGTGATTTTTTCTTCTTATTCTAAAGCCACCACTTGGGGCTTCAACAGTAGGTAAAGAGAATACTTTTCTAGCTTTATTTCTAATATTTTTATTTTGGATATTAAAATAATCTTTGCAAATAGATATTAAAATTTCATTCTCTATTTGATATTTTCCATCTTTTTCTTTATATTCAATATTTTGGCTTATTAACTCTTTTTTTAAAAACTTATCAAATCTTTCCCATTCATCTTTTATAGGAAGTATAAGAGTTTTTCCATAAATTTTTGTAGATGTTTTTTTACTATCTTTTAAGATTTTTGGAGCATTTTCAACAGAAGTTTTTAGAAGAGTATATGAGAATTTATCTAAAGTTTGGGCTAATTTTAATTCATCTGATAAGTTGTTTGAAATATTATGAAATAAATCTAGAGTTTTTTGTTTATTAATTTGATAAATAACTAATCCATTCTCTTTTTTTATCTCACCTTTTAAATACTCTTTGATTTGTTCAAAATCAGAAGATTTTATCTCTATACAATTTTTAAAATCTGGAGTTTTTGAAGCCTTTAAAAAACCTGTATAAAATCTGTTTTCAAACTCATATATAGGAGCAAAATTTTCTTGATATATGCTATCTTTGAAAATCGAGCCATTTCCCAAATTTCCTATTTGCTCTTTTTCTATTTTTCCTAATGGTTTTATTGGAATATTATTTATTTGAACAAACTCTAAAACTTTATTTGAAGTTGGAATATCATCTAAATTGGTTACTTTTTTAAATACACTTAAGAGTGCAACAACTGCATCTATTGTGTGACTAGATGGAGATTGTTTACTATCTTTTGGTTTTTCTAAAATTGGATTTTGTTTTGCATAATCTTTTCTTAATCTACTTACATCTTCACTAGAAGCTAAAATAAATTCAAAGTCAAACTCTTTTTGTGGAAATATTTTTATAAGTTTTTCTTGAATTTTTTTAGCTAAATATTTTTGAGTACCATTTACTCTTGAGCTTTGATCTGTTCTTAAAAATCCAAGAACTTTTTTGTATGCTTCACTACTGTTTGGTAGAAAAAGTGCAAATTTAAATGCCTCTTGCTGTTTTTGGTTTAGAAGAGTAAAAGTTTTATAAGATTTAATTTTTGATATTTGCTCTTCAATTTCGTTTACATTTATAGAAGCTTTTATATCTTCTAGTTTATAAATTTTGTTACCTTTAGATTGATTACATTTTTGATGAACATATAGAAGATTTCCTTCGCTATTGAAAACTGTACCATAGTTTTTTAATGTGTAACTTCTAGGTAAAATATGGTCAATCTCTCCATCTGTTGTGATTTCATTATTACAATATAGACAAATTTTATTGTTAAAATTTTTTATTCTTTTCTCTTTTTCTTCAATACTTTTTTCAAAAAACTTTTTACTATCTTCTAATCCTTTTTTAGCTTTTGCATTTGCATTTTTAATTTTTGCATTTCTTATTGACTCTTCATACTCAAAGCTATTTTGTTCTAAAACAATTTTTAAATCAATTTTTTTCTCTTCTGTGTTTTCAAGCTCTTTTGCTTTTATTTTTGCAATTTCATATCCAAGCTTATCTATATATCTCTCTATTTTTCCACTAAAAGGTCTTTGTGTATCAGCTGGAAGTCTTTGAGCATTTGAGTTTTCATATACTTTTATGTGAATATTTTCATCAAATATTACATCTTCTAACTTTTCACCAGTAGATTTATCATATAAAGTAAAATTTTCTATGTTTGTTTTTGTTCTAAAACTATTTTCAGCACTACACCATTTGCAAGTTGACATAAAACCAGCTCTTTTAGTCTCTATAATAGTATAAAGCTGTGCCATTGAGAAGTGGTTTGAAAATCTTGATTTAAAAATATTATCCAATTTGAAAAAATTTGCTATTTCATCTGTCCAAAATAGAAGTAACTCATCTTTTAATAGATTAATATCTTTTTTCTGCTCACTATCTGGTTTTTCTATCTCTTTTAACTCTTCAATATAGAGTTTAAATAGATTTCCTTTTCTCTTTCTAATTTCTTCAATATTTTTACAATAATTTACTAGTTTTTTATTTCCAAATTTTTTGTTCCAAAGAGTCTTTTCAAACTCTTTAAATTTTGTATCACTTATTTCTACTCCTAAAATAGCACTTACTAAAGTATGAATTTGATTGTTTTTATAGGGTGGATTGTGATTGCAAAGTTCAAAAATATTATCAGCCTTTTGCCAAATACCAGTACGAACTTTTTTTGTAATAGTTTCGTAATAATTTTGAGTAAATTTTTTAAATTTTAGTGAATCATCTTTGCCTAAAATATCTATATAATTTTCTATGTTATATTCTCTTAATTTATAAGAATCAATGCTACTTGAAGTATCTAATAGTCTATGAAGTAGAGTTAAATCTATATCGCTTTTATTTGTAGTACAATCTTTTAAATTCTCTTTTAAACTATCATTTGCAAGAGTGTTTGCAATCTTTCTCCAATTTGGTAAATGAGTATCTAAATAGTTTTTATTTAATCTTAAAGATTGACATTTTACAGCTCCTCTATTATTCATATCATCATATGGTGGAATAGTTTTATTTGGGTTAGTCTGTGTTAAAAAATCTATAATTTTTGAATTTTTTAGATTAGATGTTAGCTCATCTTGATTTTTTTTGATAGTTTCATCTTTTTTTGGATGCCATGAAGTTATAAATCTCCAAACTATTTTATGAAGTTTATCTTCTATCCAAATATCACCTTGTGCCATTTCTTTATCATTAAAATATCTTCTTAACTCTTTTAGTTGAAAGTTTGATATATTTCCTATTAAATTATTTATTTTTTCTTCTTCTAAATTACTATTTTTTAAAAAGTTTTGAATACTTGAGTTAGTTTTTATCTCTTCTTTTATCTCTAAAAAATATTTAGCTCTTGGAAGATTTCCTTGATTTTGTTGCTTATCAAACTCTTCTAAAGTTTTTTTTACAGTTTTTAATCCATCAAAAAGTTCTTTTTGATCTTCTTTATCTTCATAACTATTTTTTATCTCATCTTTTAATTCAATTTTATTTTTTGGTTTGAAAGTTGAAGATTCATAAAGATTTAAAAAATCTTTTGAGTATTGTTTGAAAGCATTTTCATTTGAAGCAATTTGATTTAAAAAATCTTCTATTTCTGTATCATTTGATATATTGAAATTTTCTAAATTTTCATTTAAAAACTCTTTTAATATATTAGAAGATAAGCTTTCTTGCTCCTCATTTGAGAGTTCAAAACTAGCATAAGTATAACCTCTTTTATTAAATAGAGCTAAAATTTCATCTGGGAGATATTTAATTTTTAATTTATAATGCTCTTTTAAAATTAGCAAAAAAAGTCTTTTTGCTAATTTTCTTCTAAGATTATTTCTTTTTGTATGTCTTTTTCCTCTTCTATTTACTTGAGATAAAATAAAGCTTTCATCATAAATAATAGTTCCTGATTGAAAATTTTTTAAGTTGTTGAAATCGTTTGTAGTACAAGAGAAAAAACCAGTGTTTTTCCCGCCTAAATCAAGGCTAATTATTGAAGTTGTATTCATAGAAAATCCCCTAAAAATTTTAGAAAATATTCTATCAAAATAATTAAAATATAAGCTTATTTGTAAAGAAGCTTTAGTTTCCTAAAGCCTCTTTAATAGCAAAAATCTCATCCATTGTTTTATAAAGTTGATCAATATGAAGCATGTTTGGTCCATCGCTTTTTGCTGTTTTTGGGTCAATATGTGTTTCAAAGAAAAATCCATCAACTCCAACACTAGCAGCCGCTCTTGCCATATATGGTACAAATGAGCTATTTCCACCAGTAGTTCCTCCAGTGCTTGGAATTTGCACACTATGAGTTGCATCGAAAATCACAGGAGCATATTGTCTTAAAAGTAGTAGATTTCTCATATCTACAATCAAAGCACCATATCCAAAAGTGTTTCCTCTCTCACAAAGCCAAACACCAGCTTTTTTGCTATTTTCATAGTTTACTTCGCTTATTCCTCTTGTGTTTAATACTTTTTCAACAGGGTGTTTCATAGCATCAGCTGCCAAAAACTGCCCTTTTTTTATATTTATTTTTGCTTTTGTTTTAGCAGCAGCTACTAGCAAATCTGTTTGACGACATAAAAAAGCAGGTATTTGAAGTATATCCATAACCTCTCCAGCAGGTGCTGCTTGATATGATTCGTGAATATCAGTAACCACTTTGTATCCAAACTCTTTTTTTATTTTTTCAAATATTTTTAATCCCTCATCAAGCCCTGGACCTCTAAATGAGCTTAGGCTTGTTCTGTTTGCCTTGTCAAAACTAGCTTTAAAATAGAAATCAACTCTTTTATCAAGACTTAGTGGTCTTAATTTTTCTGCTATTTTTAAAACTGTATCCATATCTTCTAAAACACAAGGTCCTGTCATAACTGTCAACATAATATATTTTCCTTTTATTTAATTGGTTCCCAATTAAATAAAAGGAACCGTATCATATTAAACTACTTTTTAACGGAATTTATAAAAAAATCCTAAAAGTAGCAAAACTCTAAAGGGCTTCGAGAACGAAGCCTTGAACTAATTTATCATTTTTTACTAACCATTATTCCACTAATTACAATCAAGATTATACCCAAAACTACTATAAAAGATGGAAAAGCATCTCCTACAAAAAGCCCCAAAACTATTGAAAAGGCTATATTACTATAGGAAACAGTGCTTACAATTCCAGCTTTTGCAAGAGAGTATGATTTTGTCATATATATTTGTGCATAAGTTGAAAAAATAGCAAGAAAAAATATAAAAATCCAATCTTTTGCTTGTGGCATCACAAAAGTTCCAAGCATAAAATCTAATTTTGAGTTTGTATAAAATTCACTAATTATCATAAAAATCAAAGGCAAAATTGTACCAACTGCCATAAAAGATAGAACTATGGCTCTTCCATCATAAAATCTTCTAAGCTCTCGTATTGAAGTATATGCAAGTGCAGCACCAACACCTGATAAAATACCTAAATAATCTGTTTTTTCTAAGCTACTTCCATCAAACTCGGCAATAAATAAAATTCCAATAAATCCAATAAATACACCAATCCAACCTTTTAATCCAATCTGCTCTTTTAGGAAAAAATATGCCAAAAGTGCTGTAAATATTGTAGAAGTTTTTGAAAAAGTCATAGCTTCACCAAGTGGAATATTTGCAATATTATAAAAGAAGAATAGTAGTGCTGAAAATCCAGCAACTCCTCTAAAAATAAGTAACCAAAACTTTCCACCAATCTGTTTTAGTGGAGATTTGTAAATTGAATAGAGTATTATAAAAACTCCAAAAACATTTCTAAAAAATACAATCTCTATTGTAGATAGATTATCGCTTAGCTCTTTTGCCATAATTCCCATAAGTGCAAATAAAAAAGAGGCTAAAATCATATATTTTATAGCTTTATTTACATTTTCTTCCAAACTCATATCCTTTAAAAGGCGAAGTATTACAAAATTTGGGTTAAAGCAAGATTTAGATAAAATCTTTGCCATTTTAAACATTATTTAGGAAATTTATGGATTATTTAAAAATTGTTGGAAACAAAAAATTAAGTGGAGATATCTCTATTTCAGGGGCAAAAAATGCAGCTCTTCCTCTAATAGCAGCTACAATTTTGGCAAAAAATGAGACGCAAATAGAGAATTTGCCAAATGTTGCTGATATAAACACTTTTTTAAAGTTAATAAAAATGCTAGGTGGTAGTTTTACTCAGGATAAAAATAGTGCGGTTATAGATACAAGCTCTATTTCAAATACAACTGCAACTTATGATATTGTAAAAACTATGAGAGCTTCTATATTGGTTTTAGGTCCACTATTAGCTAGATTTGGGCATTGTGAAGTTTCACTTCCAGGTGGTTGCGCAATTGGTCAAAGACCCGTTGATTTACACCTAAAAGCTATGGAAGCTATGGGGGCAAAAATTGAGATTTGTCAAGGATATATAAAAGCAACTGCACCAAATGGATTAAAAGGTGCAAAAATAGTTTTTGATAAAGTTACAGTTGGTGGAACTGAAAATACGGTTATGGCAGCAGCATTAGCATCAGGTGTGACAACTATAATAAATGCTGCAAAAGAGCCAGAGATTGTTCAATTGTGTGAAGTAATTGCAAGTGCTGGAGTAAAAATTGATGGAATTGGAACATCTAAAATTATAATAGAAGGAACAGGTGGAAAACTACTTGATATAAAACCATTTTGTGTAATTCCAGATAGAATAGAAGCTGGAACTTATATCTGTGTTGCTGCTATTACAAATCGAAAACTAACAATTAAAAATATTATTCCAGCTCATCTTGAAGCTATTATTTCAAAGCTTGAAGAGATGAATTTTGAAATAGAGATAAAAGAGAACGAACTTACAATATTTCCAACATCAAAAATAAAACCAGTAAATATTATAACAACAGAGTATCCAGGATTTCCAACAGATATGCAAGCTCAGTTTATGGCACTAGCAACTCAAGCAGATGGAACTAGTACAATTGATGAGAGACTTTTTGAAAATAGATTTATGCATGTTAGTGAGCTACTTAGAATGGGTGCTGATATTCAGTTAAATGGAAATATAGCAACTATTAATGGTAAAAAAGCATCTTTAAGTGGAACAGATGTTATGGCTACGGATTTAAGAGCATCTTCAGCTTTAGTTCTTGCAGCACTTGTTGCAAATGGGGAGACAAATATTCATAGAATCTATCATCTAGATAGAGGTTATGAAAATCTTGAAGGAAAGCTAAGAGATATAGGTGCAGATATAAAAAGGCTTAAAGAGCCAAAATGATAAACAAAATAAAATCTCTATTTTCTAAAAATTATGATTTAGAAAAATATGAGATTTTTGTAAATCTTTTAAAAAACTATTTAAAAAATAACCATCCAAAAATATTATTTGATTTCTCAAATAAAAATAGATTTAAAAAAGAGTTTAATTTAGAACTTCAAAAGAGCTTTTTGATTGAATCTTTAATCAAACAATTTATTGAGTTTGATTACAAAAAAAGAACACAAGAGAGTGTAAAAAGAGAACTTACTTGGGAAGGGTATGGTTTAAACTCAACACCTAATAAAAAAGTTCCACCTGATTTTGTAAGAAGAAAAGAGTTAGTTTTTTATAGAGATAAATCAACTTGCAATCGTTGTGGAACTGTTATGGAAAGATTAAGTCAAGCATCTTTTTGTTTTGCACAAGAGATAGAAGATGGTGGTGGTTATAATATTGAAAATATAATTTTGCTTTGTAGCAGTTGCAATCAAGTTGTAAATAATTTTAAAGAGAACTACAATGAGATGGAGTTGATATTTAGAGATAAACTATATGAATTTATTTCATAAATGTATTTAATCTATGGCACATTTTAACACCATATAAGTATATAATCCAAGAGATATATATCCAAAAAAATGTAAATAATAAAGTAGCAAGTGAACCATAAATAGTTGTGTAAGTTTTATTATAAACAACATAATATACAAATAGATTTTTTGTAATACTAAGAGTTGTTAAAGTTACAAACGATGATATAAAAGCAGCTTTAATAGATACTTTTTTATTTACACTTACTTTAAATAGAGCAAAAAATATAAACCAAGTAAACAAAAATAGTTGAATCTGTTTTAAAAAACTATTTTCATAAAAAGTTAATAAAATATTTAAAGCTACAAAAATAGTTGGAAAAACTAAGAAAAATATTGTGTATATAAAAAATGATTTATATATAGCTCTTCTTTTTGTTTTATGAATTTTATTTACAATATAGTCATAATCTTTGAAAAACATAATATATACAAAAAGCATATAAAATATTCCCAAAAGCCCTAGCTTGTCAGAGTTTGATATATAGTTTTTTAAAGTTATAATAATTTCACTAGAGTGCGTTGGATTTAAAAAATTGAGTAAAAAATTTGTAAAAATATCTAAATAGTCATTAAACTCTGGAAATTTTGAAATTATTGCAATTGCAAGAGCAATTATTGGTAGTATTGAAAATATGGTAAAAAAACTAAGACTAGCAGCAAAATAAGTGGTATCGTCATTGAAAAATGAATCAATACCATCAATAATCTGTTTTAGAATAGTTTTTTTACCTTTTTTCAAACTACAGTCCCATTTTAAATGGATTTAAAATATTGTTTGGATCAAAAGCTTTTTTGATATTTCTAAATAGATTCATCTCAGCTTCAGTAAATGCTATATTCATAAATGGTGCTTTTGATATTCCAATCCCGTGTTCACCACTTAAAGTTCCACCCATATCTACAACTAGTTGAAAAATCTCTTCAATAGCTTTGTGACCATCAGCCATCTCTTTTTCGTTTGTTTTATCTTTTACCATAACATTTACATGAATATTTCCATCACCTGCATGTCCAAAACAAGGAACTTGGAAACCATATTTTTCACCAATTTTATAGATCTCATCCAAAGCCTCTGGAAGTTTACTTCTTGGAACACTTATATCTTCATTTAATTTTTTAGTTCCATAAACCATAGTTGCTGGACTTGCATTTCGTCTTGCAAACCATAGTTTTTTACCTTCTTCTTCATCTTGAGCAACTATAAAATCAATTGAGCCATTCTCTTTAAATGACTCTTTTAAAATATTTAGCTGCTCATCTATTTCAGCTAAACTAGAAGCATCTACATCTCCAATTAAGATTCCACCAGCATTTTCTGGCAATGAAACTTGAGGAAACTTTTGTTTTAGTGCTTTTATTACAAGAGAGTCTAAAAACTCCATAGCAACAGGATTTGCACCACTTGCAAGTGATTTAAAAACAGCTGTCATTGCACTATTTACATTTGGGAAAACTCCCATATAAGTTTTTTTGAATTTTGGTTTTGGGATAAGTTTTAAAGTAATTTCAGTAATAACTGCCAAAGTTCCTTCACTAGCTATTAAAATACCAGCAACATTATAACCAGCAACATCTTTAATAGTTTTTTTACCAGCAACTATAATATCTCCATTTGGAAGCACTGCTCTTAGTGCCATTACATAATCTTTTGTAATACCATATTTAGCAGCTCTCATTCCACCTGCATTTTCACTTACATTTCCACCAAGTGTTGAGTACTCCTCACTTGCTGGATCTGGAGGATAAAATAATCCAACTTCCTCAACTGCTTTTTGAAACTGCATATTTATAAGCCCTGGTTGAACAACTCCAACCATATTTTGCATATCAATTTCAAGTAGCTTATTCATATGTCTCTCAAGGCTTAGAATAATTCCTCCACTTGAAGGTAGTGCACCACCTGTAAATCCACTTCCAGCACCTCTTGGTACAATTACAATTTTATGTTCATTGCAATATTTTAAAATATCACTAACATCTTGTTCGTGTCGTGGAAAAACAACAGCATCTGGCTCAAAACGGCTTCTTGTAGCATCGTAGCAAAAAGCTATTAGATGAGCTTTATCTGTTTTGATATTCTCATCTCCTACAATAGAAGTAATAAAATCTAAATGTTTTTTATCTATCATCTTATAATCCTAAAATCTTTTTATAGTGTGAATCGTAACTCTCTTTCTCTTTAAACCAATTTGATATATTGAAGTTTATAAGAGATTCTCTTATATCTTCAACTCTTGTAAAAAATGGAAGTTTTTTCTCTAAATCTTTATTTGTTTCAAAATTTATTTTTCTTAAAATTGAAAATGTTTTACTATCAACTATATATAAACTATTTTCAACTAAGAAAAAAATAGTTCCCAAGTTTTGCTCAATTGCAAAATCTTGAATCTCTTTTTTTGTTGGATATAAAGAGTTTTCGTACTTTAATTTTGCAGCAAAAATATCAGGGTGTATAAATCTATTATTTGAAAAATCTTTTGTAATTTGATTAAAACTCTCAAAATTTGGAGCAATCAAAAGAGAGTTTTTGTACATAAAGTTTAAAATAAACTCATCACCTACTTGAGGCTCTTTTTTTGTTGTAGCTACTGCATCTTGTTTTAAATCATTAAACTCAAAAAATTCAATTACACTAAAGTTTTCATCAGAAATCACAACTTTTGCATTAGATACAATAATTTGCAAATCATCACTATATTTGTGAATTACAACTCCAGTTTGACCTAGCTTTAAATTTCCAATTGCAATAGTTGAGCTTTTTTTGTTGAAAATATCCTTTAAAGTTGTACTTTTCTCTTCAAACTCATTTGCAAATAAGTTTTGAAAAGAGATAATTAAAAAAGCAAATATAAAAGATTTTTTTAAAAAATTATTTATACTCATTTTGTAACTCTTCTAATTTTTTCTCTACCTCTTGTACATGTAAAATCTCTATTTTTTCGCCTTTAATACTCTTTTTAGCTCTTACACTTACTTTATCCCAAATAGCTGCAATTTCACCTTTTGGATTAATTATAAATGTAGTTCTTACAACTCCCATAAACTCTTTTCCCATAAATTTCTTTAGTTGCCAAACTCCATAATCTTGAGCCATTTTTTTATCTTCATCAGCTAATAAAGTAATTGCTAAATCATATTTTTCAATAAATTGTCTATGTTTTTTTGTACTATCAGGACTAACTCCAATTACACTTGCTTTTAGATTGTCAAATTTATATAAATTTTGTGTAAAATCACAAGCTTGTGTTGTACATCCTGGAGTTAAATCTTTTGGATAAAAGTATAAAACTATCCAACGACCAACAATATCTCTTAGACAAATCTCTGTATCATCTTGATTAAAAGCACAAAAAGCTGGTGCCTTATCTCCTACTTTTAACATATATTCTCCTTTCAAATTGGTTCCAAAAAAAGGAACAATAAAATTTTTAATTCTTTACTTAATTGCTATAAAAGTTGCAAAATTTACCCATCTAAAAAGTGTTTCACAATCTTTAAACCCAGCATCTTTTATCATCTTTTTATTCTCATCTTCAGTATAAGGAATAAGCACATTCTCCAAAGCCTCTCTTTTTTGAGCTATTTCAAATTCACTATATCCTTGAGTTTTTTTGAAACTATAATACTCATCAATTAGCTGTTTATTTAAAAAGCTATTTGATGATACTAGTTTTTCACTGAAAATAAAAACTCCACCATCTTCTAAACTATCATAAATCTTTTTTACAAGTTTTTCTCTATTTATTGGGCGAATAAACTGTAAAGTGTAGTTTGAAAAAACAACTCTTGCATCTTTTAATTCAACATTAAAAATATCATCATTTAAAAGTTTTATATCAACTCCAAAAGCTTTTGCTTTTTTACTTGCATGTTCTAGCATAGCAGCTGAGTTATCTATTCCTATTAAATTAATATTATATTTACTACTTTTTTTTAGTTCAATCAAAGTTGATGCTGTTGAACAGCCCAAATCATAAACATTTGAGCCATCTTTTAAAAAATTGTTTGCAAAAGTTATAGATAGTTTTTGCATCTGCTTATAAAATGGAACTGACCTATCAAGCATATCGTCAAATACACTTGCTACCTCTTCATCAAACTCAAACTGTTTTGAAATTGTTTTATTAAATACTTTATCAATCATTTGGACATTTTACCTAAAAATTAATAAAATAATTTCTTGCAATTAAAATATCATTTAAGATACCATTTTTTAAATCCAAAAAACTATTAAATTTTTTATTATCTCTTATAAAATCAATAAATTTTATCTCAATATTCTCATTTTTTACATCTATATTTTTATCTAAAATATGAGTCTCAATGGCAAAATTATTATCAGTTGTAACCCTATGTCCTAAAAAAGTAATAGAGTTATATTCAACTTCATCAACTATAGTTTTTGTAATATAAACACCACTTTTAGGAAGCAAAAAATCATTTACTTCTAAATTAATTGTTGGAACAAACTCATCTTTTCCTAATCCTTGACCTTTTATTATAGTTCCACAAATTTTATACTCTTTTCCTAAAAAATCATTTGCCTCTTTTATTTTTGCCTCTTTTATGAACTCTCTTATTACTCTTGAGTGAACAGAAGAGTTGTTTAGTTTTATCTCAGGTACTACAATAACCTCTCCATCAAATAAACTATTTAAATCATCTGCTTTGTAAGCTCTATTTTTTCCAAAACCAAAATCAAAACCAACAACAATTTTTGTTAGATTTTTAAAATCATTTTGAAGCATTTTTATAAATTCAACTCCATCAAGTGCTTTTATATCTTTTAAATCATAATAAAATATTGGATATTTTGTGTACTCTTGTCTATTTTTTTTTGGTGTTAAATTTGCATATCCTGTCTCAATGCTAATAATAGCACCATTAGAATTTAAGTTTTTAAATAACTCTTGATGAGCAATATGCATACCATCAAATCCACCAATTGCAATTGAATCTATACTGTTTTTATCAAAATTACTATTTACTAAAGTAGAAGAACTCTTCTTCATTTCCATCTTTTCCTACAAGCTTACTAATGCTGTTATAATTTAATTTCCAGTTCAAAGAAAATGCTTTGCTTAAGAAGTTCTCTTTAGCTTTTAAAATCGCATTTTTATCTTTTACTACACCTTTTTTATCTCTTTTTATCAAAGTTCCAACTTCAAATTGTGGTTTGAAAAGTATTATTATATTTTTAAAATCTAAAGAGTTTATTGAGTCAATAATTTTTAAAATAGAGATAAAAGAGACATCACAAGTTACAATATCAAAACAAATATCACTTTTAAAATCTCTAATATCGCAGTTTTCAAAAAACTCTATTCTTTTATCTTTTTTTACTCTTTCGTGAAGTTGATTAGTTCCAACATCTACACAAACTACTTTTTTAATATCAAATTCTAGTAAAATTTGTGTAAATCCACCAGTGCTTGAACCAATATCAAGAGCTATTTTATCTTTTAAGTTAATCTCATTTTTTAGCTCATCTAAAAAATATTTTAGTTTATAAGCAGCTCTACTTACATAAAAATCCTCTTCAAGTAGCTCTATTTTCATCTTCTCATCAACTAAAAATGAAGCTTTTGATACAATTTTGCCATCAATTTTTACTTTATTAGAGTTTATTATTTCAAGTGCTTTGTTTCTACTTTGAATATTAAAATGTTTTGTAAGGTATAAATCTAATCTCATGGGGAGAATTATATTTGAAATTTGTTCAAAAAGAGTTTACAGCAACAATAGAAGAGAAAAAATCAAAATTTTTAGCTTTTTTAGTTCCTTATAAAGATTTTGATAAAACAATGCAAAGATTAAGGCAGGAACACCCAAAAGCTGTTCATTTTGTTTATGCATATAGATATTTAAATGAGTTTGAGCAAGTTGTTGAAAATAGTAGTGATGATGGAGAGCCACGAGGAACAAGCGGAAAACCAACTTTGGCTGTTTTAAGTGGTGCGGGTATTATAAATAGCGCAGCAATAATAGTTCGATATTTTGGTGGAATAAAACTTGGAACTGGTGGATTGGTTAGGGCTTATGGAGGTGCTGTAAATGAAGTGATAAAAGATGCTCTATTTGTTGAATATAAAAAAACAAAAAGTTTTACTTTGGAGTGTGAATACTCATATTTATCGCAACTTGAGTATATTTTAAAAGAACAAAATATAGAGATATCTTCAAAAGAGTTTGAAAATCAAGTTAGAGTAAATATAGATATTTCAGAAAAAGATTTTGAAATTTTAGAAAAAAAACTATCAAGAGATGTTAAAATATTTTGATTTTTAATTTCGTTTAAAAACTATTAATAAATTTTAAATAAAATCGGTCAAAATTTATATTTTAGGAAAGAGATATGCCACCTACTACCTTGCAGATAATTGCTGCAATAATATTTGCAATCGCAATTATTCATATATTCTCAGTTAAATATTTTGAAAATTTAGCAAGCAAAAGCGAAAAACACTCTGGACTTTTCCATCTTTTGGGTGAAATAGAGGTTGTTTTTGGAATTTGGGCTATGATTTTAGTAATTTTTATGTTTGTTTTTCTTGGAAAAGAACAGACTATGGATTATGTAAATAATAGAAACTTTGTTGAACCAATGTTCGTTTTTGTGATTATGGTTATTGCAGCAACAAGACCAATATTACATACTGTAATCTCAGTTGTGAAGAGATTGTCAAATATTTTGCCAAGAAAAGGTGCAACTGGATTTTATTTTGTGGTTATGTGTGTTGTTCCACTTTTTGGATCTTTTATAACAGAACCTGCTGCTATGACTCTTGCAGCTTTGATTTTAAGTGATAAACTATTTTCTCAAGGTATTTCAAAAAAACTAAAATATATGACTTTAGGAGCTTTATTTATAAATATTTCAATTGGTGGGACATTAACAAACTTTGCTGCACCACCAATATTGATGGTGGCTCAAACTTGGGATTGGAGTAGCTATTTTATGCTTACAACTTTTGGTTGGAAAGCTGCTATTGCAATTTTTATAAATACTAGTATTATTATGATATTTTTCTTTAAAGAGCTATCTGCTATAAATATACGAACGACAGTTAGTGATAGAGAAAAAATACCATTTGTTATAGTTTTAATTCACTTTGCATTTTTAGCTTTAGTGGTTTATTTTGCGCATTATCCACCATTTTTTATGAGTCTATTTTTACTATTTTTAGGTGTAACCTATGCTTATCAACAGTATCAAGATAGATTGATGCTAAGAGAGGGATTGTTAGTTGCATTTTTCTTAGGTGGACTTGTAATTTTGGGTGGTCAACAAGCTTGGTGGTTACAAGATATAATTTCAAATTTATCAAATACAGAAGCATTTTTTGGGGCTATTGGTCTTGGAGCATTTACTGATAATGCAGCAATTACATATTTAGGTTCATTAATTGATGGATTAAGTGATGAGTTTAAATACTATTTAGTTGCAGGAGCTGTTACAGGTGGTGGTTTAACAGTTATTGCAAATGCTCCAAATCCAGCTGGTGTTGCAATATTAAAAAACCATTTTGAATATGGTGCAGTTGATCCTAGATATCTTTTCTTAGGTGCAGTTTTACCTACTATTGTTTCTAGTATTTGTTTTATTATTTTATAAGGAAATATTTATATGATTTCAGATTTTTCGAAATTTGCAAGAACTAATAAGAGTTTGATAGTTTTTTCAAACTCTTTTGATCATGTTGAAGTTTTTAAAAAATTTTATAATGTTAGAGTAAAGCCAAATGAGTTTGGTTATTTGAAAATAAATATAGATAAAATCTGTCTTTTACATGAAGATTTAAAATGTGATTTAATAAATGGAAAAACAGATGAGGCTATAAAGCAAAAGCTTCTTGAAATATTTAAAACTGATTCAAGATATATAATAACTTCAACAAAGTTTATAATTTTTCCTAAAAAGTTTGGATTTAAAAGGGTTGCTAATAGAATTTTTAGAGATTTTATTATTCAAGGTGCTGGAGAGATTTTATTTGAAATTGTAGATGGTAAAGTTATTGTCAAATGCTTTGGAGAGGCAAAACCTTTAAATGTAAAATCAAGAGCAATTGATTCATTAATTATTCAAGATGAGTTAGAAGCTGAGTTTTGTGATTAGAACTCATCTTCATCATCAGCTTGACTATCAAAGCAGTAAATACACTCTTCATCAAAAAAAGAGTATTCATCATAAGTATAAAATCTCTCACAACTATCACACTTAAAAGAGTCATACTCTTTTGCTAAAACTTGCTCAAGTTCCTCAGCATCAAGATCGAATTTTAGTGCATAATCATCAAAGATTTTATAGACATTTTTATTCTTGTCACTCTTAAGCTCTTTTGCTAAATCTGCAAGATTGTCTATATCTTCTATCTTCATATTCTTTACCTTATTCTAATGTCAAACCTCTATTATCTCAAAAAATGGTATAATTAAACCTTAAAAATTTATGGGTAGAGAGTATGGAAGAACAAAATATAAAAACACAAAAATTTATTATCAAATATTTCACAGAGATTATGATAAAAGGAGATAGTGCAAAAAGGCATATGATTCAACAGCTTTATGTAAATTTGCAAAGTATCTCAAGTAGAATTAGTAAAGATATAAAAATTAAAAAATTTTTTGACAAAATAGAGTTAGAGACACCAATTGAGTTTAGTGAAGAGTTAAAACAAAAACTTTTAACTACATCTGGAATACAGCAAGTTTTAGAGGCAATTACTATTGAAAATATGAATAGTTTAGATGATATAAAAGTTGAAGTAAACAAATATATGGCAAATACAATTATAGATAAAACTTTTGTTGTAAGAGCAAAAAGAGTTGGACAACAAAACTTTAAATCTATGCATATAGAGCAGACAGTTGGTGGATATATGTTGGCAAATAATCAAACAAAAGGTGTTAAGCTAAAAGATGCTGATGTTACAATAAAGCTTGAATTAGAGCATAATAAGCTTCATATAATTACTAAAAAGTATGAAGGAATGGGTGGTTTTCCAATAGGAACTCAAGGTGAAATTTTGAGTTTAATGTCGGGAGGATTTGATTCAACAGTTGCTTCATATTTAGCAATAAAAAGAGGAGTAAAAACACACTATATATTTTTTAATCTTGGTGGAGTTGCTCATGAAATTGGAGTTAAACAAGTTGCTTGGTATTTGTGGAGTAATTATGCAAGTTCTCATAGTGTGAATTTTATAACAATACCATTTGAAGATGTTGTTGGACAAATTTTTAAAGATATAAGCCCTTCATATATGGGAGTTATGTTAAAAAGGCTTATGGTTCAAGCTGCACAAGAAGTTGCAAAAAGTTTTAAAATAGATGCTTTATTAACAGGAGAGAGTGTTGCACAAGTTTCAAGTCAAACTCTAAGAAATCTAAGTTTAATAGATGAGGTTAGTGATATATTGATTTTAAGACCACTTGCTTTTATGTCAAAGCCTGATATTATAGAACTTGCTTCAAAAATTGGTACAAAAAAGTTTGCTGAAGCTATGCCTGAGTATTGTGGAGTAATATCAAAACACCCTGTAACATCTGGAAGTTTTGAAAGAGTTAAAAAAGAGGCACAAAATTTTGATTATACTGTTTTAGATGAAGCTGTTAAAAATGCAAAAGTTAAAAAAATATTTGAAGTTTTAGATGATGTTTGTGATATTGGTACTTTAGAAGTTGTAAATAGTGTTGAGAAAAATGATATTGTAATAGATATTAGGCAAGGTGATGATACTATAAAACTTGATTGTGAAGTTTTAAAAATACCATTTTATAGATTGAAAAATGAGTTCAAAAATTTGGATAAAAACAGCAACTATCTTCTATATTGTGATAAAGGTGTTTTAAGTCAGCTTCATGGACAATATCTAAAAGATGAAGCAGGATATACAAACATAAAAGTCTATAGACCAAATTAAATTTAAAAAATTATAGATAAAAGGAGATATATATGAAAAAATTATCAATTTATGTTGCGTTGATTTTTTTAGCTTTTGTTCTACTATTTTTTATAGTTAGAAACTCTATTGAAAATAGAGTAGATGCAAAAATAAAAGAGTTGAATCAAAATGGTTTTTTTGTAAATATAAACAAAAATATTGGTTTTTTAGGCTTTGAAGCAAAAGGAAAAATTGAGATAGCTTATCCATATAAAGCTATGGTTTATACTATAAATCAAATGAGTGATGGAGAGCTTAAAAAGCAGTTTCAAGACTACTTAGAGCTGTTGCCAAAAGATGAGATTGATGTTTTTGTTGAGGGTTTAACTTTTGATTATGATATTGTTTCAAATAGTTTTGCTACAAAATATGATTTAAATTTATATCTAACTAAACTTCCAATTAGATATATGCAACATCAAAACTATTTTGGATTAGTAAATGCTCTTCCAACAAATATGATGCAGATGCTAAATAATAAAGAGATTAGAATAAATATAGACCAAGATGGAAATTTCAAACTTGATGATTTGACACTTGCATTAAAAAATAGTGGTCTTTTAAATATTAGAGGTGTAAATGGAGATAAAAAAACTCTAAATATACCATTATTTAAAGTTGAAAAAGCATATTATGGTGGATATATTGATGAGAGATTAATTATTGAAAATATGAATTTCTCATATTTTGAAAATAAAAAAAGTAGTAAAATTGACTCTAAAATATTTATAGAAAATTTTACTCACAAAAGATATGAAACTATTTTAGAGTTTAAAAATTTAAAGCTTGACTCTTATTCAAAATATCAAAATGATGATTTACAAATGAGAGCTGATTTATCTTTTGATACTTTAAGTAAAAAGAGATATAACTTTGATTTTACAAAAGTTTTAAACAACTATTTAGAGTTAAAAGATTCATCTTTTGTTGTTAAATTTGATAATTTACCATATAAAGAGTATCTTGATTTTTCAGCTTCAACTTTAACAATTGATTATAATAAAGCTTTAGAGAAACAAGATGAGTTTTTTGATCTTCTTTCTCAATCTGATTTTATGATAAGTTTAGAAGGAAATTCAAATGATTTATCATTTATGAATGATAAATATTATGAAACATTAAAATTTGATGCCAAAATAAAACCTATAAATTTTACAAATTTTTCAACTCTAAATGATATATTCTCAATATTTAAAGTTGATATAGAGATAAATAGTAAATCTACACAAAAATTTTCTCAAGCTATTTTTAAAGATTTTATAGAACAAGATATAGTTTTTGAAGATACAAATCAAGACAATATCAAGAAATTGGCTATTGAGTTAAAAGAGGATGGACTTTATATAAATGGTAATTTAGCTATTGAAGCAGATGAGTTAATAGTGCAAAATAGCTATAATCCAAATAACCAATACAATAGTTTAGGTCATCAAGACTATTTATATAATACAAATTCAAAACTTTATCACACTTATGAACTTATCTCTCCTAATTTATTAAGAGTAAATTTCAAATATAAAACATCTTTAAAAAATGATTTAATAAATGGTGGAATTAGTGTATCATTTCCACAAATTTTAGATAGCTCAAGAGTAAAAGCTATTAACTCAAAAACATTTAAAGATATAAAAACTTATCAAGCTGGTGATGATATTTTAGGAACTACTTTAAATACAAAAGATATAAAAGCACAATATCTTCAAATAGATGCTTTTGATGATAAATGGAGCAATATAGATGAAGAGAAAGAGTTTAGTGTAGATTTTGATATTAGTGGTTTAACTTTTAATACTTTAGAGATAAATTTAAGAGCTTATTCAAACTCAAAAGATTTAAAAAGTGAATTTATACCAACAAGTGTAGATAGTTTTACAAAAGATCAACAAAACTACTATATAAAAATTGCTGATATCTATATTTATGATTTAATCACAAAGTAGAATCAAGAAGATTGAATTTTATTTCAATCTTCTTTTAAACTCTTTATATTTTTCTCTATTAAAATAAATAAAAATGGAACTAGTGAATATATAAAAAGTTTTATACTAAAAAATAGATTCCATCTTTTTTGAATCATAACTCTATATAAAGCCAAACAAAAAAGAATAAAAAATATCCCGTGTAACATTCCAAACACTTTTACAGCCATGGGTTCTGCAAAAAAGTATTTTAAAGGCATGGCAAAAAATAGTAAAATAAGATATGAAATCCCTTCAATTATTGATATAGCTCTAAACTGAGCAAGTTTTGTTCTAAACATTTTAACCCTTAAAATTTTTTTGAGGCTTATTATATAAAACTAAACTATATAAGAACTTAGAGATTTTTTAGTTATTTTTAAATATAGTACATCAAACTAAAAAATCATAGGGGAAAAATGAAACTATTTTTTAAACTATCACTTATTACAATCTTTTTAACAACTTTTTTAAAAGCTGATCAAGAAAACTATTTTTATATTGGTACATCAAATGCAAAAATAAAGAATGATACATTTACAGAGCTAGGATTTGGTTATGGAGCTAGTAGATATCATGACTCTATAATTGTTGGAGTTTTTTTTGATTTTAATTATGGAAATGCAAAATTACAAAACAAAAAAGATAGCGTATATACATTTTCTACAGATTTAAAACTAGGTTATGCTTTTTTAAATAGAGATTTCTCTATTTATGCTCTAGGAGCTGCTGCTTTACAAAGTATTGGAAATATCGATGCTGCTGGTTTTGGATATGGTGGTGGAGCTGAGTATAAAATAGCAAAGAATTTTGCATTAAATTTTGAGTATAAAAAGTATGATATGACTTCTAATAAAGAAGATTATGATTATGAAAAATCAAATTTATATTTGAAGATTATTTTTTAAATAATAAAAAACGACAATTTCTGTCAAAAAAACAGTATAAAATTAATTAAATTTATTAAGGATTATTTATGAATAAAATGTTTTTGCTATTTTCTCATACTTTAACAAAAAATCAAAAAAATGATGCCATCAAAAGTTTTGGTATAGAAGAGTTTATATATCTTCCAAAAGATTTACAAGAGCTTTTTAGCAATGTGCCTAATGATTTAAAAAAGTTGAGTGAATATTTAACTCCAATAAAAATTTTTTTAAAACAGTACTCAAAACAGGGAGATTTTGTTTTGATTCAAGGAGATTTTGGTGCAACTTATATTTTAGTAAATTTTGCAAAAAGTTTGAAACTAAAAGCAGTATATTCAACTACAAAAAGAGTTGTACAAGAGTTTGAAGAAGATGGAAAGATTATTAAAAAATCAATATTTGAGCATGAAAGGTTTAGAGAATATGAATAAAAATTGTATAAAAGAGCTTTTAAATAAGGAGTATTTTATCTATATACTTTTTAGATTTTTAACTATGACAACCATAATACTTGCTATATTCTTTTTATTAAATATAGAGTCTGTTGGAAATATATATTTTGTTATATCTTTATTTGTAGTTAATATCTTTTTGACTATTACTACAAGTAGATTAAAAACTCCAAAATTAGCAAAGTGCTTGTATAAAACGCCTATTTATGTAAATATTTTTGTTGGTTTATTTATCTATCTTGGGCTTGGACTTTTTGTAATATCAGCAGCAACAGGTTTTGGGGATATAAATATTGTTTATTTTAGCTTTGTTTATTTTTGGAGCTTCTATATATTTTTATATTTGTAAGAGAAATAAAATTTTTGAAAAAAAGGATAGTGATGTTTGATTATATATTTAAACTAATTACGGATGTTACAGTTTGGTTTACTTTTTCTACTATGTTATTGATGGGTTTCAATACATATAGATTAATAAAAAGATTAAATAAGATAGAGATATATTTTAATGATACGAAATTACCAATTCCAATGCTAAGAAAAGAGTGCACAAGAGGTGAAATTCAAGGTGTTTTAGGCGTTTTTACAAAAGATATGCAAAGATATAATATTGAATTTATGGGAACTATAGAGTATTTAAATAGACTTACAAGTGTTCAAAATAATAAATCAAATAAATTGGTAATAGATATAAGCGAAAAAGAGTTGGAGCAGTTTAAAGATGAACTATACAAAACTAACAATTAAGATAAATAGTAGTGATAAACCACCATATTTTATGGGCTCTCAGCTTCGTGGTGCTTTTGGTTATGCTTTGAAAAATATAGCAAATATAGATAATGACAATATATATAGCAAATTTTTTGAAGAAAAAGATGTAACACATCAATATAGATTTGATATAAGGTTAGGAGTTCAAACCTACAATTTCTCTTTTTATCTTTTTGAAGAGTCTTGTGATGAGATTTTTGCAGTTATTTGTGCTTTTCATGAGATGCTTACAAAAATCGGGCTTGGAAAATCAAATAAAACATACAATAATTTTGAGATTATTTTAAATGATGATTTAAAAATAGATATAGAAAATCTTCAAAAAATAGAAAACTTAGTAAAAATACATGAAGATAAAAAATATTTTAAAAATATTGTTCTAACTTTAGTAACTCCATTAAGAATAAAAAAAGATGGACTTTTTGTCTTAGATGAAGCTATCACTTTAGAGTCTATTTTAAACTCAATTTATCAAAGAAGCCTAAACCTACAAGGCAAAAAACCGACTAAACTTCCATTTATTCCAAAATATGAGATTATTTCAAAAGATATATATTTTAATGATTTAAAAAGATATAGCAATTTACAAAAAACAAGTATGAATTTAGGTGGTATTATGGGAGAGATAGTTATTTCAAATTTAGATGAAAAAAGCTTTAAGCTACTTTGTTTAGGAGAGTTAATAGCTGTTGGAAAGCAGACTGTTTTTGGACTTGGAAAAATTAATATAGGAGAGTATAGATGAGTAAATATTTATATGGAGCATCAGTTCAAGGTATTCAAGATTTTATTTTTAAAACAAATAAATTAAAAGAGATAATAGGTGCTAGTAAGATTATTGAAGATATGGATTCAAAAGATTTTCAAACAGAATATAATTTAAAAGAAAAACCAGAAAAACTACTTCAAGCTGCTGGAAATATCAGACTAAGATTTAATAATAAGGAAGATTTAGAAAAAGTTGTTAAAAATTTTCCAAAAGATATTATGCTAAGAGCCTATGGAATTACTATTTCTCAAGCAGTTGTAGAAGATACAAATGATTATAAAAAAGACTCGAAAGAATTAGAAAAAAAGTTAAAAATCCAAAGAAACAAAGTATCAATTCCACTTGATTTTCATTTTAATATTTTAAAACAAAACCCACGAACAGCACTACCTTTGGTTAGTAGTGATAAAGATAAAGCAACAGAGCAAAAAACAGTGGTTTTTCAAAAATTTGCAGATATTGAGAAAAGAGAAAATAAGAAACTATTTTCAATATTGAAGATTTATCAAACAATAAAAACAAAATAGCAATCATACATGCAGATGGAAATGGTTTAGGAAATATTGTAAAAGAATTAAATGAAACTGAAATTGTAAAGTTTTCAGAAAAACTTGATAATGCTACAAAAAAAGCCTATGAACTTGCAAGTAAAGGTATAAAAAATATTAGAAAAGTAATCTTAGGTGGAGATGATTTAACTGTGATTATTGATGCAAATGAAGCTTTAAAATTTACAAAAAAGTTTTTAGAAGAGTTTGAAATAGCTACTAAAAATATCCATAAAGGTTATGATTTAACAGCTTGTGCAGGGATAACTTTTTGTAATGAAAAATACCCTTTTCACTATGCAGTTAAACTAGCAGAAGATTTATGTTCACATGCAAAAAAAGATTCAAAAGATTTTGCCAAAGACAATCATCTCCCTTTAGCACCATCTTCAATTATGTTTCACAATATTCAAAGCTCAAATGTAGAAAGTTTTTCAAAATTTATAGAAGATGAACTTACAATAAATGGTGTTAGATGTGATTTTGGAGCATACTATTTAAAAAATCTATCAAATAAACCAACTATAGAAAATCTTGAAAAAGTTATAGAAGATTTCAAAAAAGAGAACTCTCCAAAAGGAAGATTAAGAACTTGGCTTAGTGATTTAGAGTTTGATAAAACTTATGCACAAAATCAACTAAAAAGAATCAAAAAAATGAGTGAAGGAAAATGGAAGAGTGAAAACCTTTCAAAACTTTATGATGGATTAGAGCTTGATAATCTAGTAGTAGAAAAAGATGAAAAACAAAAAACACCAATCTATGACATATTACAAATATTATCAGTGATTGATGAAAGTGAGAAGTAAGATGAGATATAAAGTTACATTTTTAGATTATTGGCATTTAAGTAGTGGTTTAAGTGCTGGAGCAAAGTTTGATAGTATGGTTACTAAAGATAAAGATAATTTACCATATATTCCTGGAAAAACTATAAAAGGTTTGATAAGAGAAATGGCAGAACTCACTTGTAACAAAGAGTTTGTTTTTGAGTGTTTTGGAAGTTCAAGTGATACTAAAGATTATTTTTACAGTGAAGAGAACATACTAAGCAAATGCTATTTTAGTAATGTAGAAATAGAAGAGAATACAAGAAAAATGATAATCAAAGAAAAACTACAAAATCAACTTTTTGATGAAATAGCCTCTACAAAAATAGATGAAAATGGCATCGCTGAATCTGGAAGTTTAAGAGAAATAGAAGTTGTAGTACCTATCTGTTTATTTGGTGAAATAAAAAATATTCCAGATGATTATAAACAAGAGATGATAAAAGCTCTAAAGAAAATAAAACGAATGGGTTTAAATAGAAATAGAGGTTTAGGAAGATGTAAAATTGAGATAATAGGAGAAGAAAAATGAGACAAAGAGATTTTAAAGTAACTTTTCTAAGTGATATAGTTCTTCATGCTTCTTCAAATAGTGAAGGAAATATTGAAACTTTGGACTATATTACAGGTTCATCATTTTTGGGAATGGTTGCTAAAAATTATGATAAATTTGAAGACCCTTTTAATATTTTTCATAGTGGTAAAGTAAGATTTGGAGAGGCAAGACCACTTTTTGAAAATAAAACTACATATAAAGTACCTTTTTCTTTCTTCTCTCCAAAACTTGATTTTGAAAAACAAGAGATAAAAAACAACCACTTTATAGACTATGAAGACCCAAAAGAGCTTGATAAACAGTACAAACAAATAAGAAGTGGATATATAACTTCAAATTTAGATTATATAAATCTTGATTATAACTATTCACAAAAATCAGCTTACGACAAAGAGCAAAGAAGATCAAAAGAGTCTTCAATGTTTGGTTACAATGCTATAAAAAGTGGCACGATATGGAAATTTACTATCAAATTTGATAAAAGTTTAGATGAAAAAATAGAGAAACAAGTATTAGAAAATATTTTGGGTGAAAAATATTTAGGAAAATCAAAAACAGCTCAATATGGAAAAATATTAATAGAAGAGCTAAAAGATTTTAAAGAAGAAAACTTAGAAAACTTAAACCCAAAAGAAATAACATATGTTTATATAAACTCATCTTTAGTACTATTTAATGCAAACGGTATGCCAAGTTTTGAACCTACAATTGAAAACTTAGGTTTGACAAATGCTTCAATATGTTGGGAACAAACACAAATAAGAACAAAAAAAATCACTCCATATAACTTTAAACGACAAACAAATGACTACTCAAGATTAATCATAGAAAAAGGTAGTGTAATAGCACTTAAAAATGCTTCAAATGAAGATATAGAAGTGTTAAAAAGTGGAATTGGTGGATATTTAAGTGAAGGATATGGAGAAGTTTTGATAAATCCTAGCTTCTTATTAAAAAAAGATACATTTGCTCTAAACAAAGTAAAAAATAGAAAAATAGAGCAAAATATAGATGAAACTAAAATAGATAAAGCTCTACTTGCCTTTTTAAGTGCCAAAGAAGATAGTAAAAATGCAAATATTGATTTAAGCCAAAGAGTTCAAAACTTTATAGTTAAAAATGAAGATAAATTTAAAAATGTTTCAAATTCACAATGGGGACAAATAAGAGTTCTAGTTCAGTTTGATAAAGATAACTATAAAGATAAAATCAAAGAGTTTATAACAAAAGGTGTATCAAAAACCAAATGGGAACAAGGGCAAAAAGTACTAAGCGATATAGTAGATGATGAGGATATAGAGTTTGTAAAACTTTTATCTATGATGATGTCAAAAGTAAAATAGGATTAAAAAATGAAAAATATATTTATAGCACATATAGTAATAGAAGCTAAAACTGCTCTAAAAGTTGGTTCAGGAAATACCGATTATTTAAAAGATAGTCCAATCCAAAAAGATTGGAATAAATTACCTATGATTTTAGGAACTTCATTGGCTGGAGTTTTAAGAAAAGAGTTTGATAAGAATACAGCAAATATTTTATTTGGAGATGATAAATCAAATAAAAAAGATGCAAAAGGCTCAAAAACTATCATCTCAAATGCACTTCTTTTAGATGAAAAAAAAGAGGTAAATGAAACTTTGCTTTTAGAAAAATCAGAATTTTTAAAAATCTTTACAGATTTACCTCAAAGAGAACACAATGCAATGAACGATAAGGGTGTAACTATAAAAAATGCAAAATTTGATGAAGAAGTTATATTTAAAGGTACACAATTTAAGTTTAGTATAGAGATGATAGATTCAAATATAGATGAGTTTAAAAATGTTTTAAATCTTTTATCTAAAAACTCTTTTAGAATTGGTGGTGGAAGTAGTAAAGGATTTGGGCAAATAGAAGTTTTGGAGATAACTTATGATGAGTTTGATGTAAATAGTGATGAATATATAGAACTATCAAGTAGTTTAAATATGAAACTATCAAAAACTTATGAGATAAAAGAGTTTGATGATAAAAAATATAAAAAATATAAGTTAATTTTAACTCCTGATGATTTTTTTATGTTTGGAAGTGGTTTTGGGGATAAAGATGCAGATATGACACCAGTTTACGAAAAAACTGTTGATTATAAAAACAAGAAACTAAGTGAAAATAAAATCCTAATTCCAGCAAGTAGTGTAAAAGGTGCGATTTCTCATAGAACTACATATCACTATAATCTTATAAATAAAAATTTTATAAAAGAGAATAATGAAAATAAAGCTGAAGTAGTAGAAGCTATTTTTGGAGCAAAAAAAGATAAAAAAACAGATGGTTTTAAAGGAAATATCCTAATCTCTGATGTCTATTTAGAAAAAGATGTTCAAGAAAAAGATACAAAGGTATTTGAGCATGTAAGTATAGATAGATTTACAGGTGGAGCAATAGATAGTGCCTTATTTCAAGAAAAAACAGTAGCAAGTTGTGAGAGCTTTACTTTAGAGATACTTTTAAATAAAGAAAAAATAAAAGATGAGGTAGCTATAAAAGCATTTGAAAATGCTCTAAAAGATATTACAAATGGAATGCTTCCTTTGGGTGGAGCCACTACAAAAGGGCATGGAGTTTTTAATGGAATTTTAAAAAGAGATGGAGAAGAGATATGAAGACAAAAAAAGAGCTAAAAGAGTTTTATGAAGGATTAAAAGAAGAGTTTGAAGGATATATTCAAATGTCAGATGAGAAACTAAATAAAATATTTACTACAAAACAATCTTTGCCATCTTGGAATACTCTTCATAATGGCAAAAACTTTATACTTGAAGCTTGTTTGTTTGATGCAGATAGAAGCATTACTATAAGACAAGTAAATGATAAATTTGCAGTTATAGATGAAAAACTATCAGATTTTAAAGATGAGCATAAAACACAAGAGCAGTTTTTAGCAAAATCTATTGAAAAAAATATAAACTTAAAAGCAAAAATAACTCAAATTTGGGAAGAAAAAGAGGATGAATATTGTCTAAATATAAAAGTTCTAAAACCAACATTACAACTTTTTTCTGGATTTGAAATAGTAGGAGATAACAAATGATAACAGCACCATATAATTTTGTACCACTAAACAAAGAGGTTTATACTCCATATTGGGCAGATTTAGTAAGTCATGATATACCTTTTGAAGATGGTGAGAGTGGAGAGATAGATATAACTATCACAGCTAAAAGTCCAATATTTATAAAAGATAGTAAAAATAAAGAGGAGTTTTGCAACCACAATGGACAATACTATATTCCAAGCTCTTCTATAAAAGGAATGGTAAGAAATGTTTTAGAGATAATGAGTTTTTCTAAATTAAGAGAAGAGCAATTTGATGATAATACATATGCTGTAAGGGATTTAACAAAATCAACTAATTTTTATATGACAGAGATGAGCCAACAAAATAATACTACATATTGTGGTTGGTTAAAAAAAGTAGATAATGGATATATCATAGAAGATTGTGGAGTTCCTGGAAGAATTCATCATAATCAAATAGATTATGCTTTAAAAGTTGAATTTTCAAAATATTTTTCAAAATCAGATAATATATTCAAAGCTAATGATGGAAATCAAAAAACAGCTAAGTATAAATATAAATTAGTTGGAGATAAATTCCATGAGATAACTCTATCGGAAAAATATTTTTCTGAAACAAATAAAAAATATGATAAAAGGGAGTTTTATAAATATGATAAAAATGGTAAAAATAAAGCTACTTTAGTTTTAACAGGACAACCAACACCAAGAGAAAATACAGGAAAAATGGGTGATGGGAAAGGCTTTGAATTTCTATTTTTTGAAGCAAAAAAAGAGCTTGAAGTTTCAAAAGAACTTATGGAAAAATTCAAATTTGCTTATTTTGACAAAAGAATAACAGAACCAAAAGAGTCTCCAGATTGGACATACTGGAAAGAAAAATTAGAAAATGGAGAAAAAGTACCAGTATTTTTTCAAGTAAATGAGCAAAAAAAAGTTGAACACTTTGGTTTATCATATTTATATAAACTTTTCTATAATTTTAGTGTAAAAGATGGCATAGAAAATATCCATTATGAAGATAATTTAGATTTGACTCAAGCTATCTTTGGTTATATAAATAAAAGAAAAAATCTTGCTTTAAAAGGTAGAGTTATTTTTAGTCATTTTAAAGCAGTTGAAAATATAAAAGAACTTCACAATAGAACGGAAGTTTTAGGTACTCCAAGAGCTTCATACTATCCAAACTATATAAGACAAAATAGAGATGATAGATATTCAACTTATATGGATGGAGATTTTAAAATATCAGGAAGAAAAAGATACCCAATTCATAAAAATGGAGTTAAATCAACAAAAGATACTGGAAATGAAAATATAGGAACAACTTTCAAGCCACTTGATAGAGGAGTAATTTTTAAGGGTAAATTAAAATATCACAATCTTAAAAAATTAGAGTTAGGAGCTATTTTATCGGCATTAACTTTTCATAATTCAAAAGATTGTTATCACAACATTGGTATGGCAAAATCTTTAGGGTATGGGAAAATATCTTTGGATATAAATAATTTTGAAAATATAGATGAATATTTAAGAGAGTTTGAATTAAATATCTCAAGTCAAATAGAAAATTGGTCACAAAAAGATGAGATAAAAGAACTTTTAACAATGGCAAGTGAACAGGATAATAAAGGAAATTCAAAATTAGAGTATATGGAACTTGAAAATTTTGCAAAAGTTAAAAATGCCACAGAGAGTTTAAAGCAATATAGTAAACTAGATGGTATTAAAATAAAAACTTTAGAAACAAAACTAAAAAGTGAAGATAAAGAGCTTGTAAACAAAATTTTTGAAGAAGATAGATTAAAAATAGAGCAAATAAAAGAGACTGAGAAGCAAAAAGCACAACTTGAAAAAGATTGGAATATTGTAATATCTTCAACAAATATTGATACACTAAAAAACTTTATAGAGAAATATCCAAATGAACTAGAAAAACTAGAAGAGATAAATCAAACAATATCTAAACTAGAAGATAAAGAGAAGCAAGAAAAAGAAGAAAAAAGGCAAAAAGAAGCCAATGAAAAATGGCTTTCTATAAAAAAACTTGAAAGTAAGTTTATGCAAAAAGCCTTAGAAGACTTTATCTCAAATTATCCATATTTTAAAGATATTGCAATAGTACAAAAAGAGCTTGAAAACTTTTCAAAATCTTCAAAATCATTAAGTTCAAATATAAGCTTAGATGATTTGAAAAAAGCAAAAGATGGAAAAAGAGTAAAATCAATTTTGGAAAAATTAGAAAAAATAGAAGATAGCCAAAAAAATGAAATTGTAAGCATCATAAAAAATCTAATACCAACTTTAAAACCAAAAGATAAAAGTAACTTTTTTAAAGATGCTCAATTAGGAAGATTTATAGGTAAAGAGCTTGAAGAAGAGTTAAAGATAAATTTTGAATAATAGGAAAAATATGAGTATAAAAAGTGGATTAAAAATAGTTAAAAAAGCAAACCCTAAAATAGAAAATATAAAAGAAGAAAAAGTTGAAAAAAAGCCAAAAACAAAATCAGTAATCACAATTTTAGGTATTCAAGGTGGATTTGTAGATAAAATTAAAGGAGTAGTATTTTCAAACTTTGAGCATAAAGCTGACTATATTTTTGAAAATGAGACAAAAGAGTATTTTAATACCCTTCCACAGCTTATAGAAAAATACAGTTCATATGAAATTATTCCAATATTTACAGAAGATGCAAAACTTTTCAACCAAGAAGTTTTAGAAAAAGGATATTCAGATTTAAAAGTAAATTTCAATAATAGATATTTTATAAAAGATGATAAAAACTTTGAAGATATTTTCAAAATTATAAATGAAGCTATAAGCTCTTATGATGAGGTAATAGTAGATGTTTCTCACGGTTTTAGACATCTTCCTATTTTGATGATTGTTGATTTAATCATACAAAATTTTCAAAATACAGAAAAAATTTCTAAAATCCTTTTTGCAAAAGAGATAAAAAAACATGAACCAAATAGCAAAGGATTATATGAAATAATTGATTTAAAAGAGTATTTAGACCTTGCAAATATCTCTTTTATACTTACTACTTTTGAAAAAAACTATACAGTTGCAAGTCATATAAAGTCAGTAAAATATGAAAAACTACTAAAAGAACTAAATGATTTTTCAAATGATTTAATGGCTTTAAATATTGGAAATCTTTTTAAAACTTCGGATGATTTAATAAAAGAATTGGACAAAATAGAAAATATTTCTATAGAAACTCAAGCTAAAAACTTAAGAAAAGTTATAGAAAATCTTATAAATTATGATAAAAATAAGATGTATGAGTTTTATTATAATTTATCAAAAGATCTATTTGAAAAAAACTATATTCTTCTAAGTCTATCTCTTTTATATGAAAGTACAGTTTTATATATTATTTATGATATTCAAACAAAAAATATGGATATTTATAAAAAACTAGAAGAGCATTTTAAAAAAATAAAAAAAGATAGTTATATCTATCATTTGGGAAATTTATTAAAGAATTTATATAAAGACTATGAAGATAATAAACAAGTTAATAGAAATATAATAAATCAAAATGAATATAAATTACTTCAGAATACACATAAAAATTTAAATATAAAAACATTGCTACAAGAGATAAATAATAAAAGAAATGATTTAGCTCATGCAAACTCTACAAAATCTTTTCAAGATATAAATAAAGAAGTAAAAAATCTTATATTTAAATATGAAATTCAAATTATAAATAAAAAATAAAACGACACTTTCTGACAAAGTTTTCATATATAATCCTCAAAAATAAAAAGGAAATATATATGAAAACAACTTTAAAAATAAAAACAAACGAGATAAAAACAAGAGTAACTTGGGGATTTAAACCCACAACAAGAGTAAAACCTAGCAAAAAAATATACAAACGAGAGAAAAAAAGCATTATTTATTAAAAAGGAAAAAATATGAAAAACTTGATAGCAAAAGATATTTTGACAAATAAGATAAAACTACATAAAAAACATTTGGAAAAATATCAAATATGTTTAGATAAAAATAGTTTTAAAGAAAATTGAAAAAGCCAAAAATATAGAAGAGCTCATGGTTTTGAACCATCTATTGGATACTTGCACACGCCATTTCGTGAACACAATGCTTTAGCATCTGATTTAATGGAGCTTTTTAGAGCAGATATAAATGAAGAAGTTATACAAATATTTAAAGAAAATCTTCTAAGCTTAGATGATTTTACAAAAAAAGGTGGAGTCTATCTAAAATATGAAGCTAGAAGTAAGATTTGGAAAAGATTTTTAGAGCTAGAAGCAAGATTAAAATCAAAGCTAGATAAAGAGGTAGCAAACATAAGATCAAAAATCTCAAAGGATATTTTAGATGAAGTTGCATGATTATATTATTTGTTATGATATTTCAGATAAAAAAAGATTGGTAAAAATATTAAAACTACTTGAAAAAACAGCAGCTAGAATACAATACTCTATATACTTTTATCCAAAAGTAGCAAAAGAGTGTATAGATGATTTAGTAGAAAAATTGAATAAACTAATAAATCAAGAAGAGGATGATATAAGAATTTATAAAATTGATGTTAAAAATAGTATCCATCTAAAAAGTGGTATAGATTTGCAAAATCCATTTGTGATTTGATACTAATTTAAAGGGTTTTAAATGCTTTTAAGCTACTATTTTGTTTTGTTATTTAAAAATCTATTGTTAACTTTATATAAGATTTTTTTAAGAGTAACAAAAAACTTCTATCTAGCTATTTTTGGGCTAGATTTTTTTAAAACTACTATCTTTTTTATATTTAAGCAAAATATAAGATATGGAAGTAGTGATTTTATGGTATATAGAAGGATTACAACATTGACCCGATTTATTTTGCCTTTGGCAAATTCAGTCATCACTAAAAATCACGAAATCGCCAAGGCTCATTTCTATTTTTAGGACTCAGAAGAGGGGATTGAAACACTTGTTCATTTCCATTTTTATCAACATACGGCTTATTACAACATTGACCCGATTTATTTTGCCTTTGGCAAATTCAGTCATCACTAAAAATCACGAAAAGCTAAAGCTTATTCTATTTTTAGGATTCAGAAGAGGGGATTGAAACTGAGCTACTTGCCTACCTACTCTTCCTCTTCTTATTACAACATTGACCCGATTTATTTTGCCTTTGGCAAATTCAGTCATCACTAAAAATCACGAAATCGCCAAGGCTCATTTCTATTTTTAGGACTCAGAAGAGGGGATTGAAACTGCTCTAATTCAGCTTTTATTCTAAAAGATTCTGTTATTACAACATTGACCCGATTTATTTTGCCTTTGGCAAATTCAGTCATCACTAAAAATCACGAAAAGCTAAAGCTTATTCTATTTTTAGGACTCAGAAAAAGGGGATTTTGATTTACAATTTTAAAAAGTATAAAGTATTAATAATCTAAAACGACAAATTGTGTCAGAAAAAGATACTAAAATATTATAATAAACTATAAAGGAGTATATATGGGAATACTATTTATTCTTGGAGTAGGTTTTGTGATTTTCGCTTTATTTAAAGTCTATACAAGAAATGATGAGCCAATAGATGTTGGTAGTCAAGAAAACGACTATGAAAGAGTTTTATTTTATGATGCTCTTGATAGAGAAGAAGAGAAAAACAAAGATACATCTTCGTTTTTTGATTATTTAGATAATGATAATAGTTTTTTTAGTAGTGATGATGATTAAAATATTCAAGAACTTGTACTCGAATTTAAATATAAAAAATAAAAAACGACAATATTTGTCAAGACAATAAAATATAATTCCTTTCTAAATTAAACAAAAAGGAAAAAATATGAAAAAAATCACAAAAATTGCTTTGACAACAGCACTTTTAACAACTGCATTAAATGCAGATGTAGTAAAACATTTTGGAGTTACAGCAATAAACTCAGATGTAAAGCTTGAAGATGCAGATAAATTTACAGAGTATGGGGTAAATTTTGGTCTTACAAAATATTTTGATTCAAATATTTTACTTGGAGTTGATGCTTCAATTACTTTTGGTAATATGGACTTTTCTTCAAATGGTCAAACAGACTCTATTTTGATGACAGGTGTAGCAGGTGATGTAAAAGCTGGTTACTCATTTTTTGATAAAAAAGTTGATTTATATGCAACTATAGGTTTTGCTGGACAAGGATTTGACAATGGTGAGTCAGATTCAATAGGTTTTGGATATGGTGCTGGAGTTCAATACAACTTTGCACAACACTGGGCAGTAGCAGCTGATTATAGAAAATATGATATGGATTATGAAGGTTTAGTTGATTATGATTTAAACAGAGTTGCAGTTACAGTTAAGTATCTATTCTAAAACTATTTAAACAAGGAAAAAATATGCAAAAAAAATTATTTCTAAGCTTAGGTTTATTGTTTACTATTTTGGCTTTTACAGGATGCAATGAAAATACAAATCAATCAAAAATTTGTATCTATGCAAATGAAGAGGAAGTTAGTAAGTGTAAAGTTGGAGAGCTTTCATTTTTTGCACCAAACTCTTGGGGAAGTGAAAGATTGCCATTAATCGCAGTAGCTACATATTGTGACACGAATCACCAAATTATAATGAACAATTCAGGTGTAATTTGTAGATTTATAAATAAAAGAGAAGGTATTGATAAATAATCAAATCTCTCATTGGCAACTAACTATCTATTTCATATCTAGTTAGTTGCTAAATTAAAAATAAAAAACGACAATTTCTGTCAAACTTTTTGTATAAAATAATAAAAACAAAAAGGAGACAAAATGAATAGAAATTTCGAACCAGTTTGGGCAGTAAATAGCAATGAAATTGGTCTTATACTTATAGGAATGCTATTAATGGCGGCATTTCCAATCTTACCTATTTTGGATATACCTACTTATTTAGTGAAAACAGAGCTAAAAGATTTACCACTTATAGTTAAAATTGCAACATATGCTTTTTTTATTTGGTTTTATATTTATGTAGTAATTCGTTTAGAGATGAAACTTTTATCTATCTTTTTTAACAATTTTGTAAGAAAACACTATGTAAAAATAGTTTATATTCAAACAATTCCTCTTGCATTTTTAATCTCTTCATTTAGATCAGAGAGTTTTGAAGCTAATTTCTCTTTTACAATTTCACTATTGATTGAGTTGCTTTTTAAATGGCTATTTACATAATTTAGTCTCAAATAGGTATAATAAAAACTTTTAAAAAAGAGGTAAAAACTTGCAAACAAAAAAATCAATACTCCAACTACAACTACTAAAAGAGCTATTAGAAGGGAAAAAAGTTTGTTTAAAAACTTTCTCATCAAAATTTGATATAAGCCTTAGAAGTGCCCAAAGATATATGCAGGATTTAATAGAAGTTTTTGGTGATAATATATTAAAAGATAGTGAGCTTTATAGTTTTGTTTCACACTCTATTTTGGATAAAAATATTTTAAATTTCAATAAAAAAGAGCTAGAAAACTTTGTAGATTTGTACTCTTTGCTTGATTTTGATTTTTCAACAAAATTAGATGATAAAAACAGAACAATACTTCAAAAAATGGAAAAAAAGTACTCTTCTACATATTTAATAAAACAAAACCCATTTGAAAATTTTTTACAAAAAAAAGAGTTGTTGTTTCAAATAAAAGATGCAATCAAAAATAGAAAATATGCAAAAATAGAGTACACAAGTGACAAAAAATATATTTTTGATCAAGCAAAGATTTTAAAAATAGTATTTGCTGAAGGAAATTTTTATATAGCAGTTTTAACACCTGATGAGATAAATAGTGGTTTCAAGTTTTTAAGATTGAGTTTTGTAGATAAAATAGATTTGTATGCAACTACTTTTAAAAAAGAGTATGAAGCAGAAGATTTTTTAAAAAAATTTCAAACTCTTTTTTCAAACTACAAAAAAGAACCATTTGAAGTAGTTTTAAAAATAGATGAGAGTGTAAAAAGATTTTTTATAAATAAAAAGTTTTTATCTTCACAAACAATTTTAGAAAACAAAGATGATTTAATAGTAAGTTTCAAAGTTACAAATAGTATGGAGATTTTGCCTTTGGTTAAAAAGTGGTTACCAAATATAAAAATAGTCTCTCCAAAAGAGATAAAAGAGCAGTTTGAAAAAGAGTTGAGAGAGTATTTGAAATAATATTTTGTTATAAGAAGATACAATATTAAACTAAAAATATAGGAGACAAAATGGAAGCAACAATAACATTTGCAATTGCAATAATATTTTTTGCAATTGTAATAATATCAAGAGGTGTAAAAATAGTATCTCAATCAGATTTATATGTGATTGAAAGATTAGGTAAATTTCACAAAGTTTTACATGGTGGATTTCATATAATTATTCCAATTATAGACAATGTAAGATCAATTTTAACATCAAGGGAGCAGTTAGTTGATATAAACAGACAATCTGTTATTACAAAAGATAATGTAAATATCTCAATAGATGGTATTGTTTTTTGTAAAGTTGATGATGCTACTATGGCAACTTACAATGTTATGAACTTCAAAAATGCAATTGCAAACTTAGCAATGACAACTTTAAGAGCTGAAATTGGAGCTATGGTTTTAGATGATACTTTATCAAATAGAGAGACTTTGAATGCAAAACTTCAAACAGAGCTAGGAAGTGCTGCTGCAAACTGGGGAATTAAAGTAACAAGAGTTGAAATAGCCGATATTTCTGTTCCTGCATCAATAGAAAAAGCTATGAATATGCAAATGGAAGCTGAGAGAGAAAAAAGAGCTATTCAAACAAGAGCAGAGGCTCAAAAAGAGGCACAAATTAGAGAAGCAGAAGCTTTTAAACAAAGTGAAATTTTAAAAGCTGAAGCAATAGAGAGAATGGCAGATGCAAAAAAATATGAGCAAGAAAAAGTTGCAGCTGGTCAAAAAGAGGCTATGAATTTAATAAACGAAGCAATGAGCCAAAATGAAAAAGCAGCTGAGTTTTTACTTGCCAAAGATAGAGTTGCTGCTTTTAAAGCCTTAGCAGAAAGCTCTAGCACTGATAAAATGATACTTCCTTATGAAGTAACACAGATGATTGGAAGCACATCAGTTTTAGGAGATGCTTTTTTCAAAGGTGCATCAAACACAAAGGCAAACAATGCCTAATGCAATGGAATTTTATACTCTAATAGCTTTAGGAATTTTACTTTTAGCTTTTGAGGTTTTTGTAGCATCTTTTGTGATTGTTTGGTTTGCTTTAGGATTCATTTTAGTTGGTTTTATATCACTGTTTTATGGTTTTGAAAATATCCTTTGGCAACTTATTTTAATATCTGTTTTATCAATAGTTTTATTAATTCTTTTTAGAAAAAAAGCTTTAAAAAGATTCTCTAAAAGTGAAAAAGATATAAGTGATAACTTTTTCAATGAGAAAGGTTTTGGAGAGTTTAAGCTGGGGCAAATATTTTATAAAGGAACTTTTTGGCAAATTGAGCCAAGTTTTGATATAAAAAATTTAAGTGAAAATGAAAAAGTGAAAGTTTTAAAAATTGAGAATAATTTTATATTTATTGAAAAACAAGATAACAAATAAAATAAGAAAAAGAATAGAAATTGAATAAACAAAAAGAGATAATATTAACAACACTAAACTCAAGATTTTCGCACTCAAGTCTATCTTTAAGATACTTGTTTGCAAATCTAAAAGAGTTAAAAGATGAAGCAAAGATTTTAGAGTTTGTAATAAATAGCCAAAATCAAACAATAGTTGAAGAGATTTTAGAGTACAAACCAAAAATTGTATTAATCTCAACATATATTTGGAATGCTCAAGATGTAGCCGAAATTGTAAAATATATAAAACTAATAAGCCCAAATACAATAGTAGCTCTTGGAGGTCCAGAGATTAGTCATCTTCCTCATAGAGTTGATTTTCAAGCTGCTGATTACTTTATGTTTGGAGAGGGCGAAATAAGTGTCTATAACTTATGTAAAAATATCTTAGGTGGAATAAGACCAAAAGATAAGATAATTCATGCAAAGCCAGTTGAGTTTGATAAAATCGCTCTACCATATGATTACTACACAGATTTTGATATAAAAAATAGACATATTTATATAGAAAGTAGTCGTGGTTGCCCTTTTACTTGTGAGTTTTGTCTATCTAGTATTGACTCATCAATGAGGTATTTGCCTATCGATGTTTTTTTAAATGAGATTGATAAACTTTGGAATAGGGGGGCTAGAAACTATAAGTTTATAGATAGAACTTTTAATCTAAAAATATCTTATGCAAAAGCTATTTTGGACTATTTTTTATCAAAAGATGAGGACTATTTTTTACATTTTGAGGTAATTCCTGATAATTTTCCTCAAGAGTTAAGGCAGAGATTAAAAAAGTTCAAAGCAGGAAGTTTACAACTTGAAGTTGGAATTCAAACTCTAAATTTAGATGTTGCAAAAAATATAAACAGAAACCTAAAAATTGATAAAATCAAAGAGAATCTAGCATTTTTGAGTTCTGAGACAAATGCTCATATGCATATAGATTTAATTGTAGGATTACCAACAGAGACAATTGAGAGTTTTGAGGAAAATCTTGATTTACTTTATACTTTAAGTAGTGGTGAAATACAAATTGGAATTTTAAAAAAACTATCTGGAACTACCTTAAATAGGCACGATGAACTGCATGGTATGGTTTATAATCCAAACCCGCCTTATGATATTTTAAAAAACAATTTGGTAAGTTTTACTCTCATGCAGGACATGAAACGATTTGCTAGGTTTTGGGATATTGTTTACAATAGTGGAAATTTTGTAAAAACTTCAAAACTACTTTTTAAAGATGGAAAAGTGTTTAAAAACTTTTTTGATTTTAGTAAATGGTTGTATAAAAGAAGTGAAAGTACTTTTAAAATCTCACTTGATAGAGTTGCTGAGTATTTGTTTGAGTATTTAAGCCGTGATTATGAAGAGGAGATTTTGGTAAAAACAATTTTGGATGATGTGATGATGATAGAGGGTAGAAAAATCCCACCATTTTTGAAAAAATATAAAAAGTATGAGAAAGATTTTATACAAATTGAACAAAGCCGTGCAAACAAAAGACAGATTTTAAGGATGGAAAATAATGATTAAAAACTATAAAAAACTACTAATATTACCAATTTTATTAAACTTTGCAACTGCTGTTGAAAATGAAGGAAAAGTTGAGTTATCTTATGTAAATACAAGTGGAAATACACAAACAACTACACTAGCAGCTGATGCTGAAGCAAAATCAAAGATTGATGATATAGAGCTCAAATTCAAAGGTTCAATAATAAAAAGTAAAGACAATGATGAAGAGTCGGCAAATAAGTATCAATTAGAGCTACAATCTAGTTATATGTTTACAGATAATTTTTATACATATTTGGGTGCAAATTATGTAAAAGATGAGTTTTCTGATTATGATTCAAGATTAAATATTAGACCTGGACTTGGTTATAAGTTTATAAATACAGATGACCACCTTTTAGATATAAAAACTGGGGTTGATTACTCTTTGGATAAGTATAAAAATGGTAAAAAAGATGAGTATGCTGCTTCAAAATCTGAGTTAAATTATAAATATCAAATAAAAAAGGATGTTGAATTTAAGCAGATGGTAAACTATCTTGTATCTATGGAGGATAGTGAAAAATACTTTGTTACAAGTGAGAGTAGTGTAAATGTAAAGATGGTTGGAAACTTATCTTTAGGAGTTAGTTATAAAGTTGATTATACAAATCAAACACAAAAAGAGAAAACTGATAAAAAGTTTTTAACATCTTTGATATATGATTTTTAAGATTTTAAATGAACTATAGAATGGTTATTTTTTCACTTTTAGTGCTATATATTCTTGCAGATATTTTTCATACATATTTTATTAAGTAAGTATATTTTTAATTACTTTTTGGTTTAAAACTCTTTAGGGTACAATCTTGCTTTTATGAAATAAATATAATGCCACTAAATATTAAGATAAGAATAGTTTTAGAGCTATTAGAAGGTGATGCTAGGATAAATCAAATAGCATCAAAGCATAATATCACAGTAAAAAGTATTCAGAACTGGAAGAAACAATTTTTGGAAAATGCTTTTTTAGCATTTGATGTAGCAGGAGCAACTAAAACATATAAAGATGAGATTGAAGAGTTAAAAGCTGATAGATCCCAAGCATAAAGAACTGACTACATCAGAGCAATGTGAGATATTAAAATATCTATGAATGGTAAAGGAAGATCTATTGATAATATTACAAAGCTAGTTGGAATTAATTTTTATAGTTGTTTTATCTAATATAGTTTCAATTATTCAAAAGCAAAAAAAAGGTATTCTAAAAGCTATTTGTATAGATTTTAATTAAGAGAAAAAGATTGAGTAATAATTATATATTTTCATATACAGCAGCAACTTTAATGTTACATGAAACGCAGGAAGTTGCAAAAAAATATTTAGAATTTAGAGATTGGGATAAAGTAAAAGATTTGGTAATTGAAGAAAATATTATGCAAAAGCAATCAATATCTTCACGAAAAAGAGTTTTTATAGAAATTAAAAGAAGGGTAGAATCTTTAACTTCTCAACAATTAGAGCATTTTAAAGATGCAAGTAGTTCAGATATAAGAGATCTAATATTTTTAGCTATTTTAAAAACATACAGATTTATTTTTGAATTTATAGTTGAAGTTATTTTAAAAAAGTTTTTAATGTTTGATTATAAGATATTAAATAGTGACTATGAATCATTTTTTGAAAGTAAAAAATATGCAATAGAACAGTTAGAAAATATTACTCAAAACACAGAGTATAAATTAAAGCAAGTTTTATTTAGAATACTTGAAGAATCAATGTTTATTGATAGTACCAAAAATAAAAATATTTTAAAACCAAGCTTGAGTGATGAAGTAATAAAGCTAATAGTTAAAGATAATCCAGCTTTTTTAAAAGCCTTTTTATTTACAGATTATGAGATTGATAAAGTTAAAGAAAGGTATTTATGAAATTAGAAAGAGTTGAAGAAAAATTTGAAAAATTATATCAAACTTTTACAAATGAAAATTTTTTATCAATGGAATCTATTGGTGGAGAGATACCATTTTATATAAGTTCATATAATCCAGCACAAGAAGTTTCTATATTTAGTGAGATTGAAAGGTTAAAAAATAGATTAAAAATAAATGGAATTTCAGTTTATGAAATTAATCTTTTTGAACTGGTTATGGAAATGCTTAAAGATAGAGGAATTTTAGAAAAACTAATCCAAAAAGAGCCAAATCTATCAAAAGAAAAGCTTTATAAAACAATACAAGGTGCTATTGATACTCAAAAATATTTAATTCCAAAAATAGAAGAGCTAACATCAAATAATTCTTCAAATATCTTCTTTTTAACAGGAATTGGACAAGTATATCCATTTTTAAGATCTCATATGGTTTTAAATAATCTTCAAAATGCGGTTAAAGATAGACCAACAGTTATGTTTTTTCCAGGAGTATATGATGGCACAAGTTTAAGTTTATTTGGAAAATTAAAAGATGATAATTATTATAGAGCATTTAATTTAGAAACAGTAAATTTAGTTAAATAGGGGGAAACAAAAAATGATTAAAGATATTTTCAAAAAAGATATAAATAGGAATATAGCTGGTGTTATTATGGCTGATAACACGACAGATGAAGCTGTATTTCAAGAAGTTGATGAGTATGTAATCACAAAGGATTTATCTAAAAAGCTAGATGAATTTTTTGAAGTTTATAGTTCAACAATTGGAAAACCTACTGAAAATATAGGAGTTTGGATAAGTGGTTTTTTTGGAAGTGGTAAATCTCACTTATTAAAAATATTATCTTATATACTTTCAAATCAAAGAATACACTCTGATTTAATTGGTGAACTATTTATTCAAAAAATAGGACAAGAAGATTTTGAATTAAAAAATAATATAGAGAAAGCTTTAAAAGTACCTGCACATTCAATTTTGTTTAATATTGACCAAAAAGCTGAAAATAGCGGTAAAAACAATGATGATGCAATACTTGCTGTTTTTATGAAAGTTTTTAATGAAATGAGAGGATATTATCCAAAGTTTGGCTACATTGCTAAATTTGAGAGCGACTTAGATAAACAAGGATTATTTGAAGATTTTAAATCTAAATTTAAAACATATAGTGGAGAAAATTGGGAAACAGGAAGAGAAACTATTCATTTAGAAATTGATAGCGTTGCTCAAGCTTTGAGTGAAGTTAAGGGGATATCTATTGAAAGTGCAAGTGATACTATTGATAAATATGAAGAGAATTACTCTTTATCTATTGAAGAGTTTGCAAATGAAGTAAAAGAGTATATTAGTAAACAAGAGCCAAATTATAGACTAATTTTTTGTGTAGATGAAGTTGGTCAATTTATTGGTGATAACACAAAACTTATGCTCAATCTTCAAACAATAGTTGAGACACTTTCAACAGTTTGTAAAGGACAAGCTTGGGTAATTGTTACATCTCAAAGTGCAGTAAGTGATCTTGTTGCAAATCAAAAATCAACAGAATTTGACTTCTCAAAAATTATGGGAAGATTTAAAGTAAAGCTAAATCTAACAAGTCAAAATGCAAATGAAGTTATTCAAAAAAGACTTTTAGCTAAAAAAGATGAATCGGCTTCTGATTTAGCATCATTGTATGGAAAAGTTCAAAACTCTTTAAAATCAATAATTCATTTTAGTGATAGAGAAAAAAGATATAAATCTTATGCTACATCCGATGAATTTGCTAGTATTTATCCCTTTGTGCCATACCAAATGGATTTGTTTCAATCTTGTATTATGGGATTATCAAGAAATAACTCTTTTCAAGGAAAGCATCAATCTATTGGTGAAAGAAGTATGCTAGATGTTGTTCAAAATGTAACTATTAAAGTTAGTGAAGACAGCATAGGTACTATTGCTACATTTGATAGATTTTTCGATGGATTAAGTTCAACTATTAGAGGTGAGTTACAAGCACAAATAAATCAAGCAATCAACTCATTAGGAGCAAATAGCTTAGAGGTAAAAATTTTAAAGATTTTATTTATGCTTAAATATGTAAAAGAGTTTAATCCAAATATAGACAACATCACTACACTTCTTGTAAATAGTGTTGATTGTGATATAAGTGATTTAAAAAAGCGAATTAATCAATCTCTTATAATATTAATTGAAAATGTTTTTATTCAAAAAATCGGTGATATTTATGAGTATCTAACAGATGTTGAGAAAGATATAGAAAATGAGATTAAAGCAATCTCTATTGAACAAAGAGAAGTTACTGCTGAGCTAATTAAGTGGGTTTATGATGATATTTTAAGAACAAATAAAGTTAGATGTGAGCTAAACAAGCAAGATTATATATTTGCTAGAAAAATAGATGATACTTTAGTAAAAGGCAAAGATGAAGAGATAGTATTAAACATTATTACACCACTTGTAAGCGATGAATACAAAGAGGAGAGGCTTCTTGCAAAATCAATTGGTGATAGAGATATAATAGTTTATTTAGAGCCAAATTTTACTTTTATAAAAGATTTAGAGCTGTATGCAAAAACTCAAAAGTTTATTCCTCAAAAACAAAATGGTAATCTAACAGATACTGAAAGAGCTTTATTAATGAATAAAGCAAGTGATAACAACAAAAGAAGAGATAATCTTTTAGATTCACTAAAAGAGATGTTTTCAAATGCAAAAATATATTTTAATGGTTCAATTTTAGATATAAAATCAAGTGACCCAAAACTTTTAATAGACAAAGCATTAAATGTTGCAATTCCTGTTGTTTATCCAAATATAGCTATGTTAAACAAGATTTATAATGAAACAGATATAAAAACTATTTTAATGCAAAGTGATGATTTATTAACAGGTAGCGATGATGCACTAAATGAAGCAGAAAATGAGATATTTAACTATTTAAAAAGACAAAAAGCATCACATCAAAATGTAACTGTTTCAAAACTTTTAGAGCAATATAGTATTAAACCATACGGATGGTATCAAAGTGCAATTTTATGTTTATTAGCTTCTATGTTTATGAAAAAAAGAGTTGATTTAAAAAGAAGTTCTAATCCTTTAACAAAACAAGAGATATTGTCTATTTTAAGCAATAACCGAGAGCAATCAAATATTATTGTGGCAATTGTAGAAAAGATTGATGATAAAGATATTAAAGCTGCAAAAGATATTTTAAAAGAGTTCTTCCCAAATGGAAACTTTACATCTACAAGTGCAAGAGAAATAATAGAGTTAGCAAATAAAGAGTATGAAAAAACTATATCAAAACTAAACTCATTTTTATCTCATCCCTATTCATTTAAAGATAGTTTCAAAGAAGCTATTGAAAAAATAAAAGTTTATGAAAAACTAGATTATGATAATTTTTTTATAGATATAAAAAAATATGAAGATAAATTGCTAGATTTAAAAGAAGATTTATTGGATTCATTGTTTGAATTTATGGAGGGTGATAAAAGAAAAATCTATGATGAAATAGCTTTATTTATCTCTACAAATAAAGATAATTTATATCATATAAAAGATGAAAGAATAAATGATTTATATGCTTTAATGAAAGATTTAGAACCATATAAAGGAAACAAAGTTCAAGCTGCTAAAACTTCACTAAAAGCAATTGAAGAGCAACTAAATCCAATGATAGATTCAGTTAGAACAAAAGCATTAGTAAAAGTAGATGAACTAATAGCCAAAATCCAATCACTTGAATCATTTTCAAAAATTCAAGGTGACAAAAGTTCGGTTATAAAACCACTACAAGCTATAAAATTAAGTTGTGAAAACTCAAACAATATTGACTTTATAAATCAAAGAGTAAATAGTGAAAGCTTAGAAAAAGCATTTGACAATGCAAATGAAAAGATTTTAGAACTATTACCAACTGAACATAAAGAAAATATACCTCAAAAAGCAAGAACTAGATTTGATAAAATCAAACCAAAAGATAAATACACTCTTGAAACAGTAAGTGATGTAGAAGAGTTTATAAATGAACTAAAATCAAAAATGCTTGAAGAGATAAATAGTGGTAGAGAGATTACATTATAGGAAAGAGTATGAACAAATCAGTATTAAAAAAATTTGCAATAGATATTAGAATTGAGCTATTAAGTTTAGTAAAAACAAAAGTAGATTACTTTTTAAAGCTTGATATTTCAAATCTTCCTATTGAGTATAAATCTTATGAATCATCTATAAAAGAGATTATAAACAGATGTAATAGTGCTGAAAAATTAGATAAATCAAAATATGAAGATTTTATAGAAGAGGTTTCATATACTTGGTTTAATAGATTTGTAGCTTTGAGATTTATGGATGTAAATGATATTACAGATACAAAAGTAATATCACCACTTGAAGGGCATACTGCACCTGAAATATTCACAGAAGCAAAATCAGGAAATATTAGTGAAGATTTAAACATAGATAGAACGCATTTTTTTAATATCTTAGATAAAAAAGTAGATAGTAAAGATAGTGATAATGAATGTTTTAGAATGTTGTTAATTGCTGTATGTAACTACTATTCTGAAATTATGCCTTTTATGTTTGAATCAATATCTGATTATACGGAGCTTTTATTACCAGAGGATTTACTCTCATCAAACTCTTTAAGAGCAAAAGTAGTTGAAGGAATGCATGAAGATGATTGCAAAGATATTGAAGTAATAGGATGGTTGTATCAGTTTTATATATCTGAAAAAAAAGATGATGTATTTCTTAAATTAAAGAAAAATATAAAAATAACACCATCAAATATTCCAGCTGCAACACAACTGTTTACTCCAAACTGGATTGTAAAATATATGGTTGAAAACTCACTTGGGAAACTATGGATGCTAAATCACCCAAACTCATCTTTAAAGAAAAGTATGAAGTATTATATAGAAGAAGATACTCCATCAACTACATTTTTAAAAATCTCAACACCACAAGAATTAAGCTTAATAGATCCATGTTGTGGAAGTGGGCATGTACTAACTTATGCTTTTGATTTATTGACTTTGATATACGAAGAAGAGGGTTATAGTAAAAGTGAAATCCCAACACTTATTTTAGAAAACAATCTTTTTGGATGTGATATAGACAAAAGAGCAGCAACTTTAGCAAACTTTGCACTTACAATGAAAGCAAGACTTTATCATAGAAGATTTTTCAAAAAACCAACAAAAGCAAATGTACTAGAACTTCAAGAGTTTGGAAATAGTTTTAAAGGAATAAAAAACTATGGTTCTCTTTTAACTCCAAGTGAAGAGGATATGAAAGAAGAAGATGGAATCTTTGGATATACAAATGAAGAGTTTAAACTACAAACAAAAATTTTAAGTAGTCAATTTTCATGCGTAGTTACAAACCCACCATATATGGGTGGTAAGGGAATGAATAAAGAGTTAGGGGAATTTGTGAAGAAAAACTATCCTGATAGTAAATCAGACCTTTTTGCTGTGTTTATGGAAAGAGGATTTGAAATTACAAAAGACCTAGGTTATATGGCAATGATTACAATGCAGTCTTGGATGTTTTTAAGTTCTTATGAAAAAATGAGAGAAAAATTACTTAAGAATTACTCAATTACAACAATGATACATCTTGACAATATGGTTATGGGAATTGCTTTTGGAACAGCAGCAACGGTATTCAATAAAAAGAAACCTGATTCAAAAACAAAAGGCATTTATTTTAAAATAAACCTTGATGATTTAGATGAGAATAGAGAAATTAGAGGTTTAAGATGATTGGTGGAGAGGTTGTTCAAAGTGTTGCGTTTGTTTTGGAAAAAGGTGAATAATGGAAGCAAACGATTGGCATAAAAAAGAAACATATAAATCTTTAATTCATTATGGAACAAGTTCCATAAAGTTTGTATTTTTAGTAAACAGTGGAGCTATTATAGCCTTGTTGACTTTTTTAGGTACTTTATTAGAAAAAAATTCTTTAATTAATACAGATATAAAGTTTGCTTTTTACTATTTTGTTGGAGGCATTGTATCAAGTGGAATTGCAACAACTTTTGCATATCTAACTCAGTTAAAACTATATAATGAAAGTAAACATCAGGTTTTTTTATATATTTCTATGTTTTTTGTTTTGATCGGAATAGTATTGTTTTGTTTAGGTTCTTTATCTGCAATAGAATCTTTAATAGGATGTATCCATGAATTATAGTAGTAATTTAACACAATTTTTAAAATTTATAACAAAAAATCAAAAAGTTGCATTTTCATCTTTTATTGGGTTATTTTTTTATTGGATTACAAGTTCTATTATTCTTTCCATCTTAATATTTTTATTTGTTTTAATCATTTATGATTTTTCATGGTCAAAATATAAATCCTATAAAATAAAAAAACAAGAAGTAGCCATACTCAGAAATTTAACAAAAGAACAATTAAATATTGTCAAACTATTTGTTGAAGAAGACTTATTGACAATTGAGTTTAACTATGAAAGTCAAGATTTAGAAAGACTTTGTGACAAAAATATTTTAAGTTTGAGAACAGCAAGTTCTAGGGATATTTATCCAAATAAAATAAGAGATAAATATGAAATAAATAAAACTATATTTGATTTTGCAAAAGAAAACTACAAATCAATATTTGGAGAATAAATAATGGCAACATACATAAGACTAACAGACTACAAAGATAATGACAGCAAAGAACAAGGTTTTTTTAAGAGTGAAAACAGATATGAATAAATTAACCCCGAACCAAAACCTTTTCAAGCATATAAAAAATCTAATAGAGCAAACCAAACAAAATGTTGCAGTTGCTGTAAATAGTTCAATGACTTTGATGTATTGGAATATAGGAAAAACCATAAATGATGAAATTCTTGAAAATCAAAGAGCTGAATATGGAAAAGAGATTATTGCCACACTGTCGCAACAATTGAGTTGGTCTCATTTTAGAGAGCTTATACCCCTTCAAGATAAGCTAAAAATAGAGTTTTATGCCCAAATGTCGATAGTTCAAAAGTGGGGTGTGCGAACTCTAAGAGAGCGAATTGATTCGATGTTATTTGAACGAACAGCTCTTTCAAAAAAGCCAGATGAACTTATAAAGTTTGAGCTTGAAAATATACAAAAAGAAAATTTTTCAAAAGATGTTATTTTTAAAGACCCATATTTTCTTGATTTCTTAGAACTAAACGATAGGTATTTGGAAAAAGACCTTGAAGATGCGATTTTAAGAAGTATAGAGCATTTTATATTTGAGCTTGGAGTTGGATTTAGTTTTGTTGCAAGGCAAAAAAGAATTATCATTGATGGAGAAGATTTTAAAATTGATTTACTTTTTTACAACCGTAAACTCAAAAGACTTGTAGCTATTGATCTAAAACTTGGAAAATTTAAAGCTGAATACAAAGGGCAAATGGAACTATATCTAAGATGGCTTTCAAAATATGAAAAAGAAGAAGGTGAAAATGAACCTCTTGGAATCATCCTTTGTGCTGATAAAAAAGAGGAGCAAATAGAACTACTTGAACTTGAACAAAGTGGCATACATGTAGCTCAGTATCTTACCGTCCTTCCATCAAAAGAGATACTTCAACAAAAACTACATAATGCAATACAGAGTGCAAAAGCAAAATATTTGGAGAAAAACTAAATGGCAACATACATAAGATTAACAGACTACAAAGATAGTGATAGCAAAGAGGAAGGGTTTTTTAAACCTGAAAATAGATATGAAGCGAAGCAGGAGGATTTTCCTAAGATTCCTGGGAGTCCGATTGCTTATTGGGTGAGTAATAGAGTTAAGGAGATTTTTGATAATACTAAGATTAAAGAATTAGCGAATGCAAAGATGGGATTAACTACTTGTAATAATGAATTATTTGTTAGATATTGGAGTGAAGTTGACTTTATAAAAACTAATTTTAAATGGTTTTATTATAATAAAGCAGGCGGTATGAGAAAATGGTATGGAAATAATGATTATCTTGTTAATTGGGAAAACGATGGTTTGGAAATACATAAATATTCTAATGTTCCATTATCATTTAATGGAGCCCCTGTCAGAGCAAAGCAATATTATTTTAGAGAATGCGCATCATGGGGACTTGTTTCATCTGCAGATTTCAATGCACGCTATTATCCTCATGGATATATTTTTGATGTAGGTGCAAATGCAGTTTTCGCTGAAGATGTTACCTATTATCTTGCTTTTTTTAATACGTATATTGCAAATAATCTATTGAAAATACTAAATCCTACATTAAATTATAGTTGTGGTGTAATTGCTGAGTTACCAATAATATTCCCAAAACAAGAATCCACAAAACAAACAATCGAAACCCTCACTCAACAAAACATAGACATCTCAAAAGAAGAATGGGACAGCAGAGAAACATCATGGGATTTCACAAAAAATGAACTTTTAAAACATAAATCAGATTCAAAAATAGAAACTGCATACAATAACTTTTGTAAATATTGGAGCGAAAAGTTTTATAAACTTCACGCCAACGAAGAGGAGTTAAACCGTCTCTTTATAGATATATATGAACTCCAAGATGAACTCACACCAGATGTAGAACTCAAAGATATAACGATACTTAAAAGTGAAACAAAAATAGTTGATGATAAGCTAGTATTTCAAGCAGATGAGATTATGAAACAGTTTATATCTTATGCTGTTGGTGTGATGTTTGGAAGATACTCTTTAGACAGCAATGGATTAGTTGTAGCAAATCTAAATCAAGACTACCCAAAAGATACTACTTTTGAAATAGATGATGATAATGTTATTCCAGTACTTGAAGATGATTATTTTAGTGATGATATTGCAAGTCGTGTAGTGAACTTTGTAAAAACTACATTTGGAGCTGAAAATCTAAATGAAAATATTAATTTCATAGAAAAGTGCTTGGGTAAAACTATTAGAGTTTATATGGTAAAAGATTTTTATGAAGATCATTTAAAAAGATATAAAAAAAGACCAATTTACTGGATGGTTTCAAGTCCTAAAAAAGCTTTTATGAGTTTAAGTTATATGCATAGATACCAAAGTGATATTTTTGCAAGAGTTCAAAATAACTACTTAAGAGAATACACACTTAAGTTAGAGGGTACAAAAGATATTTTAAAACAGATCATTTTAGATGAATCATCTTCAAATAAAGATAAAAAAGATGCAGATAAAAAAATCAAAGATATAGAGAATAAATTAAAAGAGTTAATCTCTTTTGATAGAGATGTTCTTACATCTTTTGCCCAAAATAGAGTTGATATTGACTTAGATGATGGTGTAAAAGTAAATTATAATAAATTTAAAGATGTACTTTATGTTATCAAAGGATTGGATAAAGAGTAATTATTAAATATTACTTAAAATAAAATGTTTTTTATTTGAAAAACATTTCAAAATATTGTATAATAACTTTATAAAAAAAAGAAAAGGAGGGTTAAGATGTCAGTAGCAAAGATTACAAGAGATTTTGTATCAGGTTTTGAAGATGCAAAACTATTTACTTATGATGATATACCATGTTTAAATAAAACATCAGTAGCCATTGAACTTAGCCGACTTTTTAAAAAAGGTATTATAAAAAAAGTATCCAATGGTAAATTTTATAAACCAAAAATGAGAATATTTGGAGAAGTAGGACCTAGTTCTAATGATAGAATAAAAAGCTATCTAAAATCAGTTGATGGAAATAGTTATGAAACTGGCTCAAATAGCTTTAGACAATTAGGGCTTACAACACAAATTGCAAATGAAACTACTATTGCAACAAGTAGAGCATATAGAAAAGTAAAAATTGGTAATATAAATTTAAAATTTATACCTAAAAGAGTTGAAGTTAAAGATGATGAAATATATTTAGTACAAATATTAGATGCTATTAAAGATATAAACAAAATTCCAGCAACAACACCAAATGATGTAGTTAAATATTTAAAAGAGATTATAAAAAAAGAATCACTTGAAAACCAAAATAAACTTACAAAGTTTGCTTTAAAATATACTCCAAGAACAAAGGCAATTTTAGGTGCAATTTTTAAAGAAATAGGAAATAAAAATTGTGCTTATGAGTTAAAATCAACACTAAATCCTATGACAAATTATAAATTAAAATTAGAAGAAGATGTTATTAAAGATAGAAAATACTGGAATTTTATATGATATTACATAATGATAAAGAAACTTTTAATGAGCTTATTGAAACAACAGCAGGAGTGCTTGGCATTCCTACTGTTTTTATCGAAAAAGATTATTGGGTAACTTATATTTTAAATAAGTTATCAAAAAGCGATTATAAACAAACTGCAATTTTTAAAGGTGGAACTTCACTTTCCAAAGCATATAAGATAATAGATAGATTTTCAGAAGATATAGATTTAGCTGTAATAACTTATAATATAGATGGAAATGCTGTAAAGAGTTTGATTAAAAACATTGAAAAAGCTTTGTTAGATGAAAACTTTAAAGAAACAAATACACCTCAAACATCAAAAGGTTCAAAGTTTAGAAAAACAGTACATCAATACCCAAAGATAACAGAAGCTGATTTTGGACATGCTAATGAAAATTTAATCATTGAATTAAATTCATTTGCTCAACCACATCCATATATAAGTAAAACTATATCTAGCTATATATATGATTTTTTAAATACTCAAAGCGAAGAAGCAAAAAAATTAATTACTGATTTTCAACTAGAACCATTTGAAGTAAATGTATTGGATTATAAAAGAACATTTTGTGAGAAAATTAGTGCAATAGCAAGAGCTTCACATGAAAGTGATGAGACTTATAGCCAATTAAAATATAAAATTAGACACTTTTACGATATTTATTATTTAATGCAAGAAGATGAAATACAAGTATTTATAGAAAATAATGATATTACACAAATGATAATAAATGTAAGAGAAGATGATCAAAAGCAGTTTAGTGCTGATTGGTCTAATATTAAATTACATACAACTAAAATCTTTCAAGATATCAATATTTTAGATGAATTACATAGTTATTACAATAGTAACTTTAAAACATTAGTTTATTCAGATAATTTACCAAAAATAGAAGATATAAAAATTGTAATAAAAAAATTATCAGCAATATTAAAAGAGAAAGATTTATAGAATGAGTAAAATAGAGCAAAGACTAAATACACTATTTGAAGAGCATAGAATTATCATTTGGTATGATGATGGTGGAAGCTTAAAAGATGAGTTTGATTCATTGGATTTAGAAATTAAAAAACTTGAAATAAACAACAATGAATTTGGAATAAAAGTAAAAGTACTTTATGAAGATAAAGACTCAAGATATTTGATTTATTCAAAAAATGCTGAGCCAAATATGGAAGATAATTGGTTATTGGATATTGAACAAAGTTTTTATAAATTTAGTGCAGATCCAATTTCTATGATAGTTAGTGAGCTTGAACTTGATATTACAAAAAAAGTTTTTATTGGTGAGCATAAGGCATTTTTTAATGCAAAAACTAGATTAGATAAGTATAAATCAATTATTACAGATAAAGATAGTGATGAAGATTTAGTTAATAAAATGATTTCAGTTATTATAAATTGTGATGAAACGATTGAAGATATTTTATTTAAACTAATCTCTAATGAAGATTTAGTGCAAGAACTTGAAAAATATAATCTAACAAAAAAACTTTTAAAACAGTTGAATTTAAAATATAAATATAAAAGTGAAATACTATCTATAAAAGATTTAACATATAAATTTTTGCAAAACCATTTTTATTCATCTATAGATTCTAAAAAATGTGAACTAAATAAAGAGGCAACACTTTTTGTAAAGCATTGGATGGATAGCAATAGACATAAAGAGCTATTTAAAGCAGTATCTTTAAAAGTGCAAAATGAGTTAAATATTCAATCAATAATTTCTAGCTATGAATTATCAAGTGCTATTGAGTGCTCTACTTATGAAGTTTGTGAACAGTTTGTAATATCAAAATTAAGAGATTTAATAGTTAGTTCAAAAATAAATGAAAAAGAGTATGAAAACTACTTTAATAAAAGAGAACATAAATTTTGGTATGAGAAATATGAAAGTATATATAAAACATTCAAATATGCAATAAAACTACACTTTGGTATAAATAATTTCAAAGTTGAAATTTCTAATTTTGAAGATGGAGTAAATAAATATAGTTCTCATTGGTATGAAATAGATTATAACTATAGAAAATTTGTATATTTTTATAATCAAAGTGATCATAAAACAATATTAGAATCTTTAAATATATTAGAAGATGCATATTTAAACTCATATTTAAGAGTTTTAAATGATAAATGGCAAGGTTTTGTAAAAGATTATTCAATATCTTCATCAAATCATCAAAGAAATTTTTATAAATCAAAAGTTCCACAAATAGTTGAAAAAAATCAAAAAGTATTTGTAGTGATAAGTGATGCACTAAGATTTGAGTGTGCAAAAGAGTTATCAAAATTGATATCTTATGAAAATACTGAAAGTAGAAGTTTTAGTGTAAATGAAAGTTATATGATAAGTTCACTTCCTTCATATACACAACTTGGAATGGCTTCTCTTTTGCCAAATAGTGAAGTTGAAATTAAATCAACCGATGATACTGTTTATGTTGATGGAAAATCTTCAAAAGGAAAAGAGGCAAGAACAAAAATTCTTCAAAGTGAAGATATAAATTCAATAGCACTAAACGATGAAGAGTTTTTAAAGTTAAGTAGAGAAAATGGAAGAGAATTAGTTAAATCAAACAATATAATTTATATTTATCACAATCAAATAGATGCAACTGGAGATGATCCAATTACAGAAGAGAAAGTATTTGATGCTGTTGAAAGTAGTTTTGCAACATTAATAAAAATAGTAAAACAAGTAATAAATTTAAATGGAACAAATATATTTATTACAGCTGATCATGGATTTGTTTATACAAACAAACCAACACAAGATAGTGAGTTTTGTAAAATAGATACTACATTTATGGAAACTTCAAAAGTAAATAGAAGATTTATAATAGGTAAAAATTTAGAAGAAAATAGTTGTACTCAAAAATTCAGTTCAAAAGAGCTAGGAATAAATGGAGATAATGATTTTTTAATTACAAAATCAATTAATAAGATTAGAAAACAAGGTGGAGGAAATAGGTTCGTTCATGGAGGAGCAACTTTACAAGAGTTAGTAATTCCTTTGCTTGAAATTAAATATCATAGAAAAAATATGATTAGTGAAGTTGAAGCTACAATAATGCCAATTTCAACAATTACCACAAATTATGTAAATGTATCGGTATATCAAGAAGAAGCTATAAGTGAAAGAATTAAGCCAATTACTATTAGTTGTGGATTTTATAGTGAAGATGGAATTGAACTTAGTGATAAACATAAAATTACTTTAAATAGTAGTGATGATGAGAACAGAAATAGAGAAAATAAGTTAAGGTTTACTTTTAAAGAGATTTCAAATAAATATAGTGGGAAATTTATTAAATTTGTAATGAAAAAAGTGATTGAAAATAGTAGTGAAGAACCTATTTATAAAACTTATGATGTTAAACTACAATTAGCTTTCTTTAATGATTTTGATGAGTTTTAAAGGGGATATATTATGGGATTAAATGAAAAATTAAATGAAGTGTATGCAGGACTTGTTGTAAGAAAAGATTTAACAAAATCTATAAAAGATGGTGCAAATGTTCCTATTTATGTGCTTGAATATTTGCTTGGAATGTATTGTGCAACAGACAATGAAGAACAAATAGTTGAAGGTGTACAAAAAGTAAAAGATATTTTGGCAAAAAACTATGTAAGACCTGATGAAGCTGAAATTATAAAATCAAGAATTAAAGAGCAGGGTAGATATAAAATTATTGATAAAGTTAGTGTAAAACTAAATGAAAATAAAGATATTTATGAAGCAGAATTTTCTAATTTAGGAATTAAAAATATTTTTATTGATAAAGAGCATGTTATTAATTACCAAAAGCTTTTAGCAGGTGGTATTTGGTGTATTATGACACTAGAATATTTTAGTGATGAAAACTCAAAAAGTAGCCCATTTATAATTCAAAACTTAAAACCTATTCAAATGCCAAATATGGATTTTGAATCATTTCTAGAAAATAGAAAGCATTTTTCAAAAGATGAGTGGATTGATGTTTTAATAAGATCAACTGGAATGGAACCAACACATTTAGATGATAAAACAAGATGGCACTTATTAGCAAGACTCATTCCTTTTGTAGAAAATAATTACAATATGTGTGAACTAGGACCAAGAGGAACTGGAAAATCATTTGTTTATAAAGAGATCTCACCAAACTCTATACTTGTATCAGGTGGTCAAACAACAGTTGCTAATCTTTTTTATAATATGGGTAGTAGAACGATGGGACTAGTAGGTCTTTGGGATATAGTTGCATTTGATGAAGTTGCTGGTATTAGATTCAAAGATAAAGATGGTGTCCAAATAATGAAAGACTATATGGAAAGCGGTTCATTTGCAAGAGGAAAAGAGCAAAAAATAGCAAAAGCTTCTATGATATTTGTAGGAAATATTGACGGAAGTATAGAAAATATTGTTAAAACTTCACATCTTTTAAGTCCATTTCCAAAAGAGATGATAGATACTGCATTTTTTGATAGATTTCATCACTATTTACCAGGTTGGGAAGTTCCAAAAATGAGACCAGAGTTTTTTACAAATGAGTATGGATTTATTACTGATTTTATGGCTGAATGGATGAGAGAACTTCAGAAATATAACTTTTCTAATGCTATTGATAAATATTTTAAACTAGGAAGAGATTTAAACCAAAGAGATACAAAAGCTGTCAAAAAAACAGTTAGTGGACTATTAAAACTTCTATTTCCTGATGAGAGTTATACAAAAGAAGATGTAAGAGTTGCACTTGAATATGCACTTGTTGGTAGAAGAAGAATAAAAGAACAACTAAAAAAAATTGGTGGTATGGAATTTTATGATGTAAATTTCTCATACATTGATTTAGAAAATAGTGATGAAATTAGAATTAATGTTCCTGAAAGTGGTGGTAAAAGTTTAATTCCTGAAGGAACTTTACCAAACGGGTCTATTTATGCAGTTGCTACTAATCCAGACACTTCACATAAAGGGCTTTTTAGATTTGATTTACAAGTTATGTCTGGTACAGGTAAGTTTGATAGTGCAGGTTTTAGTAGCTCAAGTGAGATAAAAGAAGAGATTAAAGAGGCTTCAAATTATATTCAAGCTAATTTAACTAGAATAAGTGCAAGTGCAAAATATAAAGAGAATGATTACTATTTAAAAGCTACAGATTTAAATGGAATTGGAAAATCAAAAGGAATTTCTTTGGCTGTATTTATATCTTTGTGCAGTGGAATTTTAGAAAGACCAATTCAATCACAAACAGTAATATTGGGTTCTTTTAGTATTGGTGGAAGTGTAATAGCAACAGAATCACTACCTGATGCACTGCAAATTGCAAGTGATGCAGGTGCTAAAAAAGTTTTAATACCAGTTGTTGATATGGTTCACATAGGAAAAGTTCCACCTGAATTATTAAGTAAATTTCAATTATTAATATATTCAGATCCTATTGATGCTGTTTTTAAAGCTATAGGAGTAAACTAGTATAAATAACTAGTTTATTGGGGTCATTCCAAGTTAAATTAAGTCAAGATACAATCATTATACAAAAAGTTAAAATGGAGAAAAAGAAATAACAGTTTTAAAGATTAAAAGAACAAGAGTTAAAACAATTAGGTTGGGATATTAGAAGAAATCTTAAAAAAATAAACTACAAAATCCAAAGTTTAAAAGAGCAAGAAGAGGATATAAAGAGGTTAAAATGATACACGATTTAATAGTTTTAGGAGCTGGTCCTGCTGGAATATTTGCAACTATTAGTGCTGCAAAAGAGGGCAAAAAGGTGTTGTTGCTAGAAAAGATGCCACAAATTGCACTAAAACTAAAAGCAACAGGTGGTGGCAAATGCAATCTTACAAATACCTTATCACCTTTGGAGTTTATTGAGAAGTTTGGAAAAAATGGCAGATTTATAAAAGATGCTCTTGATGAGTTTTCAAGAGATGATTTGCTAGGTTTTTTTGCTTCAATTGGAGTTCCTACAATTGCTAAAGATGGATTTAGAATTTTTCCTATAAATCATAGTTCAACACTTATTTTAGAAGCTTTATCAAAAGAACTTCAAAGATTAGATGTAGAGTTTAAAACATCAATAAATATTGAGAAAGTAGAAAAAATAGATGATATTTTTGAACTAAAAAGCAAAGATATTATCTACAAAGCCAGAAATTTAGTTTTAGCAACTGGAGGTTTAGGTTATCCAACTTTAGGAGCAACTGGAGATGGATATAGCTTTGCTTCATCTTTTGGACATAAAATCACACAAACCTCTCCAGCTATGATGCCACTTTTTACAAAAGAGAAAAATTTTGGCTCTTGCAAGGCTGATACAATTGCAAAAGCTATTTTAAAAGTAGATATAAAAAAGTATAAAAACCTAAAAATAAGTGGAGATTTGATATTTACAAAAGATGGGCTTAGAGGTCCAGTTATTTTAGATTTTGCAAGAGAGATAACTCCAATTTTAAGTTCACATAGTGAAGTTCCACTTTTAATAAATTTTTTAAAAGGTAAAAATGAAGAGGAGATTTATAAACATCTAAAAGATGAGATATCAAAAAATCCCCAAGATAATATTTTACAAAATTTAGAGACTCTACTAGCAAGTAGTGTTGCAAATGAGATTTTAAATATTTGCGATATAAAAGCAGATTTAAGATTTAAACAAATAGAGGGGTTTAAAAGAGAAAAACTAATAAAAACTCTAGCTTGGACACCTTTTACAGTTATTGGTCACGATGGCTTTAGACAAGCTATGATTACAAGAGGTGGAGTTAGCATAAAAGAGATTGATTCAAAAACTATGGAGAGTAAAATTATAAAAGGTCTATACTTTTGTGGAGAGCTTGTAGATATTGATGGTCCTTGTGGTGGATACAATCTTCAATGGGCTTTTTCAAGCGGTTATTTGGCTGGAAAATTAAAAAGTTTTTTTAATAAAATATAAAAAACAAATAGATAAAAAATAGGCAAAAATATAGTTTGAAATATAAATACAATAATCAAATCAACTATATTATCGCTTGAACTATCAACAGCATTTTTATACTCATCTACCTTTTTTTCATAAAAAGTCATATCAAATTTTTGTCTAAATTTTTCAAAAAAACCACTCTCTTTCTCTTCCACTGATTCAATATTTATTTTACTTATCTCATCTTTTGTATTTAAAATAGTCTCATTTAGCTCTTCAATATTGTATTGGGGTTTTATAAAGTAGTCATAACTATACTGATTTAAGTATGCAACAAATGGAATTGAAAATCTTAAAAATAGCAAAACAAGTGTTAATCTAAGAGCGATATTTTTAATATTTTCTCTATTTTTAAATTTTAAAAATAAAAATATATTAAAAACCACAATAGAGACTATAAAAGTAAGATTGAAAAAATCATTTGATACAAAATTTAATAATATTTTTTGAATCCCAAGAGATACTAAACTAGCTAACATTATAAGTGAAAATTGCTCTACTAAATCATTTATAGGATCAAGTACCTCTCCAATAGCAACAACTACAAATGGAAGATTAATCTCTGTTCCTTGAGCCAAAGATATAACTGCATTTAGTGCTTTTGCACTTCCAAATACAATTAAAGCTTGATTAAAAGATCTGTCTATAACATCTTTTGCACTATCATTTACAACAACACTGCTTGAAGCAAAAATAATAAAAATTGATAAGATCAAAATAGATATTTTGCCAAAATTATTAAATATAAAAGTTTTCATAAAGCGGATTATACAAAATAAAAATCAATATTCAAAATAGTTTTTATTAAGCTTGATAGCAAATTAATAATTTACTAGAAATTAAAAAAAATATACTATAATATATACTTTAATATATAAAAACTTAGGATAAAAAATGCTATTGATGAAACTTCAATCAAGAGAGAAATTTGCTTTTTTACAACTTGCTCACTATCTAGCAAGAGTTGATAATAATTTTGGGAAAGAGGAAGAGGATATAATTTTAGATTATTGCGATGAGATGGGGATTGATAATATTGATTCATTCGATAATTCAAAATTTGATTTAGAAGAGATTTTAAGAAACTTTAAAAGTCAAAGAAGCAGAAAAATTGTATTAATGGAGCTTATGATTTTAGTGCATATTGATACAGTATTTAATATAAATGAACAGGTTGTAATAGAGAAAATATCAAAACATTTTGATATCTCACAACAAGATATAGAGAATTTTTCAGCATGGGGAAAAAGTGTAGCAAAATTATATGAAGTTGCAAAAGTTTATATGGAAGATAGCTACGATGAAGCGATGATTTCTTAATGGATAGATTAAATGCAAGAGATTGAGATTTTAAATAAAAGAGTTGATAATTTAATTCAAAAATACAGTCAAATTTTGTTGGAGAAAAAAGCTTTAGAGGCTAAAATTTCTGAACTTACAAATGAGAATGATAAATTAGAGAGATACAATCAAGATATGATTTTAAAAATTGATACCCTTTTAAAAAAGGCTAAATTAGATGGAAAATAAGAAAATAACTCTTCATATAAATAATATGGCATATGAATTAGTTTTAGATGATGATATGCAAAAAGAGATTACAAGACATTTTGATTTGAGTAAAAATAATGAGACATTTACTCTTCTAAAAGCATATTTAACAACCTTAAAAGAGAAAAGAGAGCTTAAATTAAAGTTTGAAAAAGAGATTACAAATATCTCAAATAAGCTTGTAGGATTTTAAAATCAAAGCCTTTTCAATTCTTGAAACAATGCTAGTAGTTTTAATCTTAACAATTATTTTTGCAATTTTTACTCCAAAAGTGTCAAATTTTTTTGATTTTGGAGTAAAAAATCAACTAAAAGTAGAGTATGCTCTTATAAACTCTGCAATTAAAAACCAAGAGTTTCAAGCTAACTTATTACAAAATAGTTTTAATTTAAGCAAATTTGATAGTGCAAAAATTGACACAAAAGATGAAGAGCTTTTTAAAGATATTTTAGAACATCCTTTTAAATCTACTACAACAAAAGAAAAAGAAGTTGGAAAGTGGGCAAAAATAGCAAGTGTTGATTATATCTTTTTTACAAAAAATTCAAGTGTTAAGTTCTCTTTAGAAAATAGTAGTTTTGAATGTATAACTCCAATAGAGATTTGCAAAGAGTTAGAATGAACTATTATGAAGTAGCAATTTTAAAATCACCTTTACAAAATCTTACATATCAAAGTGAAGAGTTAATAGATAGTGGCTTTGTAGTTGAAGTGATTTTAGCAAATAGAAAAAAACCATATTTAGCAGTTATTATAAAAAAAGTTGAAAAACCAGAGTTTAAGTGTAGCAATATTTTAAAAGTTACAGAGTTTTTTTATAGTAAATTTATGCTTGAAATTGCTGATTTTATTAGCAAATATTATGTCTGTTCACTAGGACATAGTTTATCTATTTTTCAAACATTTAACAAAAATATAGAAGAAAAAGAGATAAAAATTGAGTTTAAAAAAGATATACACCTCTCATCTTTTCAAAAAGAGGCAAAAGAGTTTTTAGATATTAAAAAACAGGCTTTGCTTTTTGCCTCTACTGGCGCTGGAAAAACTGAAATATATATAAAAACAATAAAAGAGGTTTTACAAAAGAGTAAACAAGCTGTTTTATTAATGCCTGAAATCTCTTTAACACCTCAAATGCAAAAGAGACTTGAAGAGGTTTTTGGAGATAGTGTAGCAATTTGGCACTCAAAAGTTAGCTCCAAAAAAAGAGCAGAGATTTTAGAAAAACTTCAAACTTCTGAAATAAAACTAATAGCAGGTGCAAGGTCAGCACTATTTTTGCCTTTTAGGGATTTGGGTTTGATTGTTGTAGATGAAGAGCATGATGACTCATATAAAAGTGATCAAACTCCAAGATACAATGCAAAAGATTTAGCAATATATATCTCTAAAAAATTTGATCTAAGACTTATTTTAGGAAGTGCAACACCATCAATAAATAGTTTTTACAAAATCCCATATTTTGAATTAAACAAAACATTTTATGAGACAAAAAAGAGTTATATTTTTGAGTCTAGTAGTTTAAATATTTCACAAAAAAGTTTAGAAAAAATAAAAGAAAATCTAAATAACTCGCATCAAACAATTGTTTTTTTACCAACAAGGGCAAACTATAAACACCAAATCTGTTTTGATTGTGGTAAAAGTGTTGAGTGTCCATTTTGTAGTGTATCTATGAGTTTACATAAAAATGATAGAGCTTTGAAGTGCCACTATTGTGGATATACTTCAAAAATTCCAGATATTTGTCCATCTTGTAAAACTGGAATTGTAAGAAATCATAGAGTTGGAACTGCTCAAATTGAGGAGATTTTAAAAGAGGAGTTTCCAAATAGTGTTATAAAAAGATTTGATAAAGATAGTGTAAAAACTGAAAAAGAGTTGAAAAATATTCTTGAAGAGTTTAATCAAAACAGAATTGATATTTTGGTTGGAACTCAAATGCTTTCTAAAGGGCATGATTATCACAATGTTAAATTAGCAGTTGTTTTGGGGATGGATAGTTTACTTAATATGAGTTCATATAAAGCCAGAGAAAATGCCTTGAGTCTTCTTTTTCAAATATCTGGAAGAAGTGGGAGAAATGGTTTTGGTGAAGTTATTATTGAGAGCAAAAATGAGGAGTTTTTTAAGCACTATTTGCTTGAATCAAACTACAAAGAGTTTTTACAAAGTGAGTTGGAGTTTAGAAAAGATTTATATCCTCCATTTGTAAAACTTTCTCGTGTTATTTTAAGCTCAACAAATGGTTTAAAAGTAAAAGAGGAGCTTGAAAAAATAGTAAAAGAGTTTCAAAATATAAAAGATATTGAAATAGTTGGATTTGGAGAGTGTGCTATATTTAAAATTGCAAACAAATATAGATTTGAAATAGTTTTAAGATCACACAATACAAAAGCACTTTTAAATGCTTTGCATTCAATAAATAGTGCTAACGCAACAATTGATATGGACACTATTTATTAAAGTTTTAGTAAAATCCAAAAAAATTTAAAAAGGAGCCAAATATATGATAAATTCAAAAGATGATTTTAATGTACTGTTTGAAACTATCTCTAAAGAGAGTTGGTACAAAAAACCACTAGCATTTGGAATTGCAAGAGTTAATTATGGAACATTAAATCCAAATCAAGTTTTAGAAGCAGTTTTTCCAGTTTTTAATTGGAATGAAAATGAAAAGAGTGCAGCTCTTTTTTTAAAAGCTTTAAAACAGAGCGGTCAAGATGTAGATTGTTTTAAAAGTGAAGGTGTTTACTCTATTAGTGATGGTTTTTTAGGTTATTGTATAGAGGCTTACAAACCATTTTATGAAGAGAAAAAGAGTCATAAAAATCTTCAAGTTGTATCAACACTAGCTAGTTTGCCAATAAATAGTGGACTAGATGCAGATGATTTTAGAGTTGTATTTATTTTTGAAGATAAAAAACCACAAAGTGTTGAGAGTGCTTATTTAAAACTATATGCAAAACATAGTAAAAAAGTTGAAGATGTAAATCTTGATGGTGTTGAAGATTTGCTTACAAACTGCGCTTGGATAGATGGAAAACCAATAGAGTTAGAGTGGTTAAAGCAAAATGAGATAACTTTAAAAATAGCAGATAAATATCCAAAAGTTGATTATGTTGGGAAATTTTCAAGATACTTAAACCATATAATTCCAAAAGAGAATGAAACTTCGTGTAAAGGTGTACTTTTTAAATAATGATAGAGCTAATTAATATAAAAAAATCATATCCAACTCAAGATTTATACCAAGATTTAAATTTAAGATTAAATAAAGGTGACAAAGTAGGTCTTGTTGGAAGAAATGGAACTGGAAAATCAACACTTTTTAAACTCATACTTGGTGAAGAGCAGCCAGATAGTGGAGAGATTGCAACTCCAAAAAACTATAAAATTGGTGCATTAAAACAATATTTTGATTTTACTGAAAAAACTTTAATTGATGAAACAGCATTGGCTTTGGGTGAAGATGATAAATATAATATCTATAAAGCTGAAAAGATTTTGTTTGGTTTAGGATTTAGTGAAGAGGATTTACAAAAAGAGCCAAAGAGTTTTTCAGGTGGTTATCAAATAAGAATAAATCTAGCAAAACTTCTTTTAACAGAACCAAATATGCTTTTACTTGATGAGCCTACAAACTATTTGGATATTTTATCTATTAGATGGTTAAGAGAGTTTTTAAAATCTTTTGATGGAGAGGTTATACTTATAACTCACGATAGAGATTTTATGAATAGTGTTTGTACACATACAATGGGAATTGTGCGAAAAAATGCCTTTATAATTCCTGGTGGAACTCAAAAGTTTTTTGAGCAATTAGCTAGTAATGAAGAGCATTATGAGAAGCAAAAAATTGCTCAAGAGAAAAAGATTAAAGATTTAGAAGAGTTTATTGCAAAAAATAAAGCAAGAGCAGCAACAGCAACACTAGCTCAATCAAAGGTAAAAATTTTAGAGAAAATGGAAGTTATGGAAGATTTAGAGTATGCTAAAGATCTAAAATTTGAATTTAACTATAAAGATACAAGTGCTAAATTTTTACTTGAAGTAAAAGATGTAAGTTTTGGTTATTCAAAAGATAATTTACTATTTAAGGATATAACTTTTGCATTAAGCAAAGGCGAGACTTTGGGAATTATAGGTAAAAATGGAAAAGGAAAATCTACACTTTTAAATGTTTTAGCAGGTGAACTAAAAGCTTTAAGTGGAACTGTTGATTATCATCCAAGCACAGTTTTTGGGCATTTTGGACAGACAAATATAAATCATCTGAACCTAAATAATACAATTATTGAAGAGATACAAAGTGTAAATAACAAAATTCCAGAACCTGTTATTAGAAATATTTGTGGAATTATGATGTTTAGTGGTGATAATGCTAAGAAAAAAATCTCTTTATTATCTGGTGGAGAGAAAAGTAGGGTAATGCTTGGAAAAATTATTGCACAAGATGTAAATCTACTTTTTCTAGATGAGCCAACAAACCACCTTGATATAGAGTCAATTGAAGCACTTACAAATGCTATAAAATCTTTTGAAGGTTCAAGTATTATTGTAACTCACAGTGAGGAGCTACTAAGAGCTGTTTGTGATAGATTAATAGTATTTACAAATGATGGAGCAGATTACTTTAATGGAACTTATGATGAGTTTTTAGAGAAAATTGGTTGGGGCGATGATATTGATGATAAAAAATCAAACAAAAAAGAGGAGAAAAAAGATAAGCCAAAACTAAATAAAAAAGAGAGTAAGCAATTAAGAGCACAATTGGTTGCTAAAAAGAGTCAAGATTTAAAACCTCTAAAAGCAGAGCTTGAAGAGCTAGAATCTAAAGTCTCAACACTATTTGGTGCAGATAAAATAAAGGTTGAAAATAGAATTTTAGAAATTATGCAAAAAATTGAGAATATAAACAGAGAGTTTGATGAAAAAATGGCGGAACTTAGTTAAAACAAAAGGGATTTTAAATTTTAACTAAATTTAAAATCCTCACCTAAATAGTGCTCTTTTACTCTTTGATCATTTTTTATCTCATTAGAAGTTCCACTTGCTAATAGTGCTCCAGCTTTCATAACATAAGCTCTATCACAAATTTCTAAAGTCTCTCTTACATTATGGTCTGTTATTAAAACTCCAATATTTAACTTTGTTAAATCTTTAACTAAATTTTGAATATCTTTAACAGCAATTGGATCAACTCCTGCAAAAGGTTCATCAAGAAGTAGAAATTTTGGATTTGAAACAAGTGCTCTTGCAATCTCTGTTCTTCTTCTCTCTCCTCCTGATAAAGATACACCCTTTCTTTGTCTTATTGGTTCAATATTTAAAAGTTGCAAAAGCTCTTCAACTCTTTGTTGTTGAATCTCTTTATCTTTAAATGCAATCTCAGCTGCTAAAAGTAGATTATCTTCAACACTTAAATCTTTAAAAATAGATGACTCTTGAGGCAAATACCCAATTCCTCTTAGTGCTCTTTTGTGAAGTGGAAGAGCTGTAATATCCTCATCATCAAAATATACATTTCCACTACTTGGTTTTACAAGCCCACAAACTGTATAAAATGTTGTAGTTTTTCCAGCACCATTTGATCCTAAAAGTCCTACAATTTCGCCTGTATTAACCTCAAGGCTAATACCATGCAATATTTGTGTTTTTTTAATATTTTTTTTGATATCAACTATTTTTAACTTACTCATTTATAATATACAACCTTTTATTCTCTTTTTTATCTATATTTATTACCAAAAAATCAAATCCATAATCACTTAAAATATTTTCTAAAGCACTATTTCCCCACTCAACAAAATGAATTCCACTCTTTTCAAACTCTTCAAGCATACCTAAGGCTATAAAATCCTCTAAAGTTTTATTATATAAATCATAATGAAAAATATTTTCACCATATTGAACTTGAAGTGAAAATGTAGGAGAGTTTACAAGATCTTTTAATCCAATAGATTTTACATACTCTTGCACTAAAGTAGTTTTTCCACTTGCTAAATCACCTTTTAATATAACAATACAATCTCTATTTTGAAGTCGTTTTTTAAGCTCATTAACAACTAAAGATATATCCTCTAAAGAGATTAAAAACTCTTTTTTCATTTTAAACTAAGCCTTTTTGAATAGTTTACAATCTCTTCTAATTTTTTATATGCTTTTTGACTTTTTATAGCCTCTCTTGCAATCTCTATTCCCTCTTTTATATCTCTTGCTTTATCATCCACTACTAATGCAGCAGCTGCATTTAATAAAACAATATCAAGTTTTGCTCCAGTTGTTTTTCCACTTAAAATATCTCTTGTAATTTGAGCATTCTCTTTTGGTCCAGCACCAACAATATCATTTTTAGATGCAATTTTTAATCCATAATCTTCTGGATTTATAATAAAATCTGTAAGTTTTCCATTATTAAGTAGTGTTGCGTAAGTAACACTTGAGATTGATATCTCATCCATTCCATCTTCACTTGATAAAACAATTGCTTTATTGCAATCTAGCATATCTAAAGCTGTTGCAATTTTATTTATAAAATCTTTATGAAATACACCAATTACCTGTTTTTTAACCATTGCAGGGCTACATAGTGGTCCAATTATATTCATAATAGTTCTATGATCAATAGTTTTTCTAACAGGTGTAATATATTTCATAGCTGGATGATGATTTGCTGCAAACATAAATCCAAAACCAGTATCTTCAAGCATTTTTGATGTATCTTCAAGACTTAAATTTAAGTTTATTCCCAAAGCTTCAAGCATATCAGCACTTCCACTTTTACTTGTAACACTTCTATTTCCATGTTTTGCTACAAATGATCCAACACTTGCTAACAAAATTGATACAGTGCTTGAGATATTAAAACTATAACTTTTATCTCCACCAGTTCCTACAATATCAATTGCTCTATTTTGTAACTCTTCACTAATAGGAAGAGCAATCATATGATCTCTCATAGAACTTGCAGCTCCAGCAAACTCTGAAGCTGTTTCACCTCTTTCATATAGTGCTAAAAAATACTCTCTTATCTCATCTGGTGATAATCTATTCTCAAAAATATCATCAAACTTTGCTTTTGTCTCTAAAAACATATTTAAATTATCCTTTGTACATACTCATCTATTTTTGATTTTGGTGTTGATTTTGTTGTTGGAATTTGAAGAATTTTAAATTTTTCACTATTTTCAAGATATTTTATCTCTATAATATCTCCAACTTTTACCTCTTTTGCTTTTTTAACGGCATTTCCATTTAAAAATACAACTTTATGTTCTAGCATATCTTCTGCTATTGCTCTTCTTTTTGTGATATTTACGCTGTTTAAAAATTTATCTATTCTCATAAGTTTGATTATATTGAAATAAAAATTAAAAGTGCTTAAATGGTTTTATAGTAAAATTTTGGTATTATCCCGCCTATAAATTACCAAAACTAGGAAAAATAATGAGTAAAAAAGATATAAAAAAAGTTGTACTTGCATATAGTGGAGGCTTAGATACTTCTATTATTTTAAAGTGGTTACAAGAGGAGTATAGTGCTGAAGTTATCACTTTTACAGCTGATTTAGGACAAGGTGAAGAGGTTGAACCAGCAAGAAAAAAAGCAATTGCTTGTGGAATTAAACCTGAAAATGTTTATATTTTAGATTTAAAAGAGGAGTTTGTAAAAGATTATGTATTCCCTATGTTTAGAGCAAATGCTATTTATGAGGGTGAGTATCTTTTAGGAACTTCAATTGCAAGACCACTAATTGCAAAAAAATTAGTTGAAATTGCAAATGAAAAAGGTGCACAAGCTGTAAGTCATGGAGCAACTGGAAAAGGAAATGACCAAGTTAGATTTGAGCTAGGTGCATTGGCACTTAATCCAGATTTAAAAGTAATTGCACCTTGGAGAGAGTGGGAGTTAAACTCAAGAGAATCACTACTTGAATATGCAAAAAAACATAATATTGAGATTTCTCAAAAACATGTTGATGAAAATGGAAACCCAAAAATAAGCCCATACTCTATGGATGCAAACTTACTTCATATCTCTTATGAAGGTCTTCATTTAGAAAATCCAGCAAATGAACCAGAAGAGTCTATGTGGTTATGGACAACAAGCCCTGAAAAAGCTCCTGATAAGCCAGAGTATATTGAAATTGAGTATAAAAATGGAGATCCAATAGCACTAAATGGAAATAAACTTTCTCCTGCTTCTTTACTTGAAGCTTTAAATAAACTTGGAAATAAGCACGGAATTGGAAGAGTTGATATTGTTGAAAATAGATATGTTGGTATGAAAGCAAGAGGTTGTTATGAGACTCCAGGTGGAACTATTATGTTAAAAGCTCACAGAGCTATTGAGTCTTTAACTCTTGATAGAGAAGCTTCACATTTAAAAGATGAGTTAATGCCAAGATATGCAAAACTAATCTATCAAGGATATTGGTTCTCTCCAGAGAGAGAGATGCTTCAAGCTGCTATTGATGCAACTCAAAAAAATGTGGAAGGAAAAGTAAAACTTAAACTTTATAAAGGAAATGTAATGGTTGTAGGAAGAGAATCTTCAAAATCATTATATGATGATGCTTATTCTACTTTTGAAAAAGATGAAGTTTATAATCAAAAAGATGCAGAAGGATTTATTAGATTAAATGCTTTAAGACTTGTAATTGCAGGTAAAAAACAAAAATAACTATTATAAGCTAAGGAAAATATCCTTAGCTTCTTCAAAACTTCATATTTGCAACTTCTTTGCTACTTTTTTATACTAAAATCTTGCTTTATTATTTAAAGGAGATTTATACTTATGATATTAAAATTTAAAGAGTTTTATCCAAAAATAGCACCATCTGCTTGGATTGCACCAAGTGCTGATTTAATTGGAAATATAGAAATTGGTGAGAATAGTTCTGTTTGGTTTGGTTGTGTTATTAGGTCTGATGTAAATGAGGTAAGAGTTGGTAAAAATACAAATATTCAAGATTTATCTTGTATTCATACAGATACAAATTCAAAAACAATTATTGGTGATAATGTAACAGTTGGTCATAAAGTTATGCTTCATGGATGTACTATTGAAAATAACTGTCTAATAGGAATGAGTGCTACAATTTTAGATAACGCAGTTATAGGTGAAGGAAGTATTGTAGGAGCAAATTCTTTGGTAACATATGGTAAAGTTTTCCCACCAAAAAGCTTAATTATGGGAAGTCCTGCAAAAGTTGTAAGAGAGTTAAGCGATGAGGAAGTTCAAGGTTTAATCGACCATGCAAAACATTATGTAGAGTATAAAAACGAATATAGATAAGCTTAAGAAAAAATAGATATAATTTCGGTCTATTTTTTCTATGCAGATATGGTGGAATTGGTAGACACGTACGCTTGAGGTGCGTATGGAGCGATCTGTGGGGGTTCGAGTCCCCCTATCTGCACCATAAAAAGAGTGGCTTTTTGTGATATTTTTACCATATTGACAACAAAATGGTAACTTTTTTTTCTCATTTTTTTCTCACTTTTGTGACAAAACTATATAAACTTAAATAAAATTCTAAAAGTACTATAAAATGCGCTTTGTAATAGTGATATGACAACACTTTATAGGAGACAAAATTTTTAATTTAAATAACCATTTCAAAACATAACATTTTATATAATTTTTATTTGGTATAGCCCAAAGTAGATATGTCAAACCTCATTAATATTTTCGTTATTTTTAATAATGTATTTAATCAAATTGGAGTAAATCAAATAAAGTACCAATTTGGGTAAAAGCTTTATTAAAATCTATAAAAAGTCACTATTATTTATTATTAGTACGAAAATAGATATTTTAATTGATGCCAACACAAATTATGATGAAGATTTAACACTTGATAAACTATTTGGTTGGCACAATGCAATGTTTGAAAAAGGGTATAGTGGATTTTCAAAAATAAAAGTAGCCCAATTTAGAGGTGAGGGTGCTATGCAAGTAGTATCAGGTGACTATGGTAAAGAGAAGATTCACTATGAAGCACCACCACATGAAACTCTTGAAAATGAAATGAATAGTTTTATAAAATGGTTCAATGAAACTCCTACGACACTAGAAATTGCTAGCTTAACGCATCTTTGGTTTGTAATAATACATCCTTTGAATCTAATATAATTTTCTTAATTGCATCATATTTTTTAGTTTTCTCATAATGCTACTAGAACAATGAGTGCTATTGGTTTAAAAGAAATCATCAGCTATTTTTTTAATAATTGGATGATCTTGTTTCCAAATAACAAATATAGAAGCCATTCCCGTAAAAAGAATAATTAGTGCATCAGTTTGAGCATTTTCATAATCAGCATGAAATATACCAGCAGCTAAAAGATTTGTAAAAATTATAATAGTTAAATATCCAATTTTCATTTTTTATATCCTTGTGTAATTTTTAAAGAATTATACATACGATATTTGATTTTGGCAAGTTTTTTGATACTTTAAAGTAATATTTTATTAATAATAAATGATTTAATAAAACCAATTATTGAAGTATCTCAAAAAAAGATTGTTTTAGAGCTATTAGAAGGTGATGCTAGGATAAATTAAATAGCATCAAAGCATAATATCACAGTAAAAAGTATTCAAAACTGGAAGAAACAATTTTTGGAAAATGCTTTTTTAGCATTTGATGTATCAGGAGTACATGCTATTTTTCCTAAAAAGAAAAAGCTTACATCAATTAAAAATTATGAACATAAGATTTATCCATATCTACTCAAAAATATAGAGATTAATAGACCTAATTAAGTATTGATTGGCACACAAAATCAATAATTTCTTGGAAGATTTCAAATTCTATGGATACATTCTTAGCTACAGATGTTCTTAAAGCAGCGATTGATAGATATGGTACTCTATTTTCATAAAAAAATTAAGAGCTTTAAGATATAATCCACCCCATGGAAAATTTAATTAAAAAACTAGATCTAAGCGACTATATAACAAGCTTTTCAAAACTTTTTGCAAGAGAAAAATCTATAATTTTAGAGGGTGATATAAATATTCACTATAAACTAATAGATGAGCTAGGAAGATTTGATTTTAAAGCTCCTTTGAGTGTTGAAAATCTTGATTCTCAACTAATTCATTTACAAAAGCAGGGTATTTTAAAAATTTATGAAATATTTGAGTTTGTAAAAATTGTAAACTATTTTTTATATCTAAAAAGATTTAACTTTGAAGGTAAACTTTTTGAGTGGATTGATAAGATTGTAATTCCAAATGATATTTTAAAAATTTGTCAATATTTTGATGATAAATCAAATCTAAAAGAGGGTGTAAATGAAGATTTTGACAATATCAAACACGCTATTTATAAAAATAAAGAGGATATAAAACAAAGCCTTTATAAGGTAATAAACTCTTCAAAACTAAGACCATATTTGGTTGATATGCAAGTTCACTATATAAATGAGCAAGAGTGTCTGCTTTTAAGAGGTGGTTTTAGTAATATTTTAAGTGGAAGCGTAGTAGATAGATCAAATAGTGGATTTTTTTATGTAGTTCCTCATAGTATTAGTGAACTTAAACAAAAACAAAGTGATTTAAGAAATAAACAAGAGGAGATTTTATTTAAACTTTGCAAAGAGATATCATCTACTTTTGAAAAAAATCTTCTTTTTTTAAAGTTTATCAACAAAGAGTTTGATAGATTTGATCACTACCAAGCAAGAATATTTTTTGCAAAAATAGGGGATAAAAACTTTATTCTTCCTTCAAAAAATAGTATAAACAAACTAGTAGAGTTTTCTCATCCAGCACTAGCAAATGCCAAGCCAATATCAATTGATTTTTCAAAGAGTGTTGTAATGATAACAGGTGTTAATGCAGGTGGAAAAACTATGATGCTAAAATCTATTTTAAGTGCTGTTTTTTTATCAAAATATCTTCTTCCATATAAAGCTCATAAAGATACAAAAGTTAGTAATTTTAAATATATAAATGCTGTTTTAGATGACCCACAAAGTGTAAAAAATGATATATCTACATTTGCTGGTCGTATGGTTGAGTTCTCAAAACTTTTTTCAAGCAAAAATGCTATTGTTGGAGTTGATGAGATTGAGCTTGGAACAGATTCAGATGAGGCTGCTAGTTTGTTTAAAGTTATGATTGAAGATCTAATTCAAAAAGATATAAAAATAGTTATTACAACTCACCATAAAAGATTAGCAGCTCTTATGGCTTCAAATCCAAATGTTGAGCTAATTGCTGCACTTTATGATGAAGAGAACCAAAGACCAACTTATGAGTTCTTGCAAGGAACAATAGGAAGATCCTATGCCTTTGAGACAGCTTTACGATATGGAATTCCATTAAATGTTGTTAAGAAAGCTAAAGAGGTTTATGGAGATGATAAAGATAGATTAAATGAGTTAATTGAAAGAAGTAGCGAGTTAGAGCGAGAGTATAAGCAAAAGATTCAAAAGTTAAATAGCGAAATAGAGAACTATCAAAGATTATCAAATAATTTAAAAGAGCAAAAAGAGAAGATAGATGAGCACATTTATGTTGAGAAATCAAAACTTCACAAAGAGTATAAAGATGCAAGAGAAGAGGCTAAAAAAGCTATTAAAACAAAGCTAATAGAGGATTCTCATAGACATTTAAATATCTCTCATAAAATTGTAAAAGAGATAGAGGTAGAAAAGGCTGAAGATGAAATTGTTGATTTTAAAGTAAATGATAGAGTTAAATATAGAAATACTAAAGGATCAATTGTATCAATAAAAGGAGCTAAAGCCTTTATTGAAACTGATGCTGGATTAAAGATGCAAGTTTTATTAAGTGAACTTAAAAGAAGTGGAAATCCACTTCCAAAACCTAAGAAAAAAGTATCTTTAAGTGTTGCAAAACCTCAAAGTGGTGATATAAAACTAGATCTTCATGGACAAAGATCTGATGAGGCTATTGAAAATCTTGATAAATTTATAAGTGATGCACTTTTGGCTGGATTTGAAGAGGTTTTAGTTTATCATGGAATTGGAACTGGTAAATTAGCATTTGCAGTTAAAGAGTTTTTGAAAAAGCATCCAAAAGTAAAATCTTTTGAAGATGCTCATCCAAGTAGTGGAGGATTTGGAGCTAAAGTAATTAAACTTTAGTCTCTTCCTCTTTTATCTTTTTTTCACATAAAATCTTTGTAATTCTGTTGTTATTAACAGCTAAAATCTTATATATACAATCTTTGTCATTAATAGTTTCACCCTCAATTGGCAATCTTCCAATAAGGTTTAAAATTCTTCCACCAATAGTTACAGCTGACAACTCATCTTTTTCAAACTCAATATCTAAAAGTTCTTCAACTTTTTCAATATTTACAATTCCATCAAACTCATAACGATTTTCATCTATTACTAAAATAGATTCATCTTTTGGATCATGCTCATCAGTTGTTTCACCAATAATCTCTTCTAAAATATCATCCATAGTAATAAGTCCAGAAGTTCCACCATACTCATCAACAACTAAAGCTAAATGAATTCTACTCTTATTCATTCTTGTAAGAATTGAAGATATTGAAGTATTTTCAGGCACCATAATAATTGGTCTTACAAGTTTAGAGATATCAAGTTTTTTGCTCTCTAAAACATCATTTAAAATATCCCTTGAGTGAATCATTCCTACAATATTATCTTTACCACCATTGCAGTATGGATATCTTGTATGTTTTGTTGAAATAACTCTTTTGATATTCTCTTCTAAAGATTTTTCAGAGTTTAAACATATCATATCTTTTCTTGGAGTCATAATCTCTTTTGCAACAGTCTCAGAAAAATCAACAGCATTTTTAATGATTTCGCTCTCAACTGAGTCAATATGACCACCTTTAAAACTCTCATTTACAATAATTCTAAGCTCCTCTTCTGAGTGAGCTAGTTCATGTTCTGTTGCTGGTTTTACATTAAGTGCTCTTAAAATAGATGCTGCAACAATATCGAAGAATCTAATTAGTGGATAAAAAACTAACCAAAAAATGTATAAAGGTCTTGCTATATATAAAACCATAACTTCAGCTTTTGCAATAGCAATCGATTTTGGAACAATCTCTCCAAAAACTACATGTAAAAAAGTAACAATTGAAAAAGCAATAATGAAGCTAACAGTATGTAATAAAACTTGGTTATTTGCAAAAAAAGTTACATTTGATTCTATAAGTCTTGCAAGTGCAGGTTCACCAATCCAACCAAGAGCTAGTGATGAAAAAGTAATTCCAAGTTGAGTTGCACTTAAATAAGTGTCAAGAGAGTTAGACATTTTTAGTGCTAAAGATGCACTTCTTTTTTTTTGTTTTACAAACTCTTCTAATTTTGTTCGCCTGACTTTAACAATAGCAAACTCTGAAAGAACGAAAAATCCATTTAAAAGCACTAATAAAAGTGCAACAAGAAGCATAATATAGGATTGTATATCAGGGTCCAATAATTTTCCTTTAATTAAAATTTATTTTAGCTTGAAAATATAAACAATATTGACTTAATTTAAGCTTTTTATTAAGTAACTATTTTGTAACGGTTATTTTAAAAGTTTTATATTTAAATCAATATCTGATTTTGTTTTTACACTTTGATTATCTATTAAAATTTGTCTCTCATCTACACTTTTTTCTTTGATTAAATACTCTTTTATATTTAAAGCTCTTAAAGTTGAATGCTCCTCACTCTCCTCTTTTTCATTAAAAGATGCAGAAAAATTGATACCTAACTCTTTTTTACTATTTAATATTATTGCGATTTTATCCAAAGTCTCTTTTTGAACAGGAGTTATCTCATGCTCATTTTTTGCAAAATTAACACTTTTTATCTCATCTTCACTAAAATCAAACATTGAAGCAACCAGTGAGAAAGGAGCAGTTGCAACTTTTGTCATTAGATTTAAAAAAGATTTCCATATTATTTTAGCTAGTGAAAATTGTGGATTACTAATATTTCCAGAAACAGGAAGATTAATATCAATAGTTTTTGATAAATCTTCTAAAAGAACAACTGCTAAATCTAAAGGTAAAACAACTGAATTTTGACTAGCTACACTATCTGTAAACTCTATATTTTTTATTATTAGTTCATTTTTCGCTTTTAAATTTGAGTTTTTAATATCATAATCTAAATTCAAATCCAACCTTCCACCATCAAGTTTTCTACCAAGATATTTTGAACTATAAGTTGAAAATTTACCCATATTGATATTTTTCAAAATAAGTTTAATATCTGAAGACTCTTTAAAATCATGAATATTTAAAATATTTTTTGAGTTTAAAACACCATATCTATCAACTATTGCATCTAAATCAAATTGATACAATTTATTTTTTGGTACTATACTTCCTTTTATATTTGATAAATCTGTTTCAAACTTATCAGTAGTGCTATTACTTTTTGTATGAAAAATTATATTTTCATTTGTAAAATTCAAGTTTAAAATATTAAAATCCAAACTTTTAAAATCAAAAGATGAGTTTATAAAATCTATATCTTTTGTATTTAAATTTAAAGAGTCAATTTTTAGACTTGACTTAGTAACATTATCAACTAAATTGTAATTTAAATTGTCAATATTTAAATTTGATATTTTAAAATCCCAAGATTTATCATCTTCATTTTTCTCTTCTTCTATCTCTTTTTGATTCTCCTCTTTTTTACTATTTATCAAATTTGAGAAGTTTGAACCATCTTTATTTAAAATCATATTTGTTGTTAAATCATCAAATTTGATTAAATTTATATCAATATTTTTTAAATCTAAATCTATATTTGTATCTTCAACTGCAAATTTATTTAAATATAAAATCTCATCATCATCTTTTATCACTTTTGTATTATTTATTTCAAACAGTTTACTAAACAACTTTAGTTTTAAACTATCTTCTAAGTTTATATTGTAGTTTAAAATAAGATTGATATTTGATTCATCATTTATTTTAAAATTAAAAAGTTTTTTATCAAAAGCCAAAATATCGTTTATTTTTAAATCATCTATTTTAATTTGACCATCAATAATTAGTGGATTTAATTTAATACCAGCTTTAATACTAAGTTTGCTATTTTGATTTATAATAGCTTCAAGATTGTTTGAAGATAGGTAGTTTTTAAATGTTCCAAAGTCATATATTGTGTAGTTTAAATCTTTTAGATTTATATTAAATTTCTCATCATTTACAAATTTGGTATAGTTGATTTTTGAGTTTTTTAATGAAATTTTATATATAAAAAAATCAAAGCTATTTTCACTCTCTTCTTGATTATCTAAACTCTTTTTGCTCTCTTTTTTATCTTTTAATAAGTTTGCAAAATTTATATTTCCTTCCTTATCAATAATATTTATATATGCTTCATCTAAAGATATATCTCTTACTCTTAAATGTCTCTCTTGTAGTGATTTTAAATTTGCAATATCTATGTATAGATTTTTAAAAGAGAAAAGAGTATCTTCTTCATATACCAAAGCAAAATTTTTGATATTTAGTTCAAAGCTTATTGGATTGAAGTATATTTTATCAATTTTTGTTGTTGTAATTAAGGTTTTATCTAAATTTGAAATAATAAGTTTTTTGGCAATAAAAGGGACTAAAAAAAATCCCAATAATAGATAAAAAACTATTAAAGCACCTAGAATTTTGGCTATTTTTTTCATACTATCTCCTCAATAAAATATCTTTGGTTTTTACTTTTTACTACTAAATTTGTATCAAAAATTTTACTTAAATTTTCGCTAGTTAAAATCTCATCTTTTTTTCCACACTTATAAATAGTTTGATTATAGATCAAAGCTACTTTTTTTATTTGAGGAAAAATCTCTTCAAGGTGGTGTGTTACTAAAATAATAGTTGAGTTTAAAGAGAGTTTCTCTAACATTTTTATAAAATTTATTTGTGCTTTTATATCAAGACCAACAGTAGGCTCATCAAGAACAAATGCCTTTGGATTGTGAATTAAAGCTCTTGCAACTATACATTTTCTTAAATTTCCAGTACTCATAGCTGATACTTTTTTATCTTTTAAATCAATAATTTCCAAAAAGTTCATAACTTCAAGAGCTTTTTTTATCTGCTCTTTTGTAAAATCTTGATGAGTGAATATTCCAATTGAGCTATAAAACCCACTTAATACAACTTCAAAGCCAGTTAAATAACCAGCCTCTTTTTCAAAATAGTTGTGTAGATCATTTGTTACAACTCCTAGCTCTTTTCTTAAATCAAATATTGAGTATATACTTTTTCCAAAAATCTCTTTTTTGAACTTTTTTGTATGTCTTGGATGAATTTGTGATTGTATTAGTTTTAATAAAGTAGATTTTCCACTTCCATTTGCACCTAAAATTGCAAAGTGTTCACCACTTTTTATTTTTAAATTTATATCTTTTAAAACAATATTCTCATCATATCCAACATCAATATTTTCAAAATCTATTATGTACACAAAATCTCCTAAATTTTCAAATGCTTATTTTATAATAAACAGACTAACTATTTTATTAAGTTTTTTAATTGTAGAATAATGTCTCAATTTTTTTTGCCAATATTTTTAGCAAAAAATTTACTACTAAAAAAAGGAGCGTTTAGCATGAATAATCAGATTAAAGTTGCAATTGTTGGATATGGAAATTTAGGAAGAGGTGTTGAACTTTCTATTTCAAAAAATCCTGATATGAGTTTGGTGGCTGTTTTTTCAAGAAGAGACCCAAAAAGTGTAACTACAATAAACACTCCTGTTTATAGTGTAGAAAATATTTTAGATTTTAAAGACAAAGTAGATGTTTTAATTCTTTGTGGTGGTTCAAAAGATGATTTACCAATACAAGGACCTTTATATGCACAACATTTCAATATTGTTGATAGTTATGATAATCACGCAAAAATTCCAGAGTACTTTGCAAGTGTTGATAAAGTAGCGCTTGTTAATAAAAAAGTAGGAATGATATCAATTGGTTGGGATCCTGGAATGTTCTCAATAAATAGACTTTTTGGTGAAGCACTTTTACCAGATGGTGAAACATACACTTTTTGGGGAAAAGGTTTAAGCCAAGGACACTCAGATGCAATAAGAAGAGTTGAGGGTGTAAAAGCTGGAGTTCAATATACAATTCCTTCAAATAGTGCTATTGAGAAAGTAAGAAGTGGAGCAAGACCATCTTTGAGTACAAAAGATAAACACACAAGAGAGTGTTTTGTTGTTTTAAAAGATGGTGCTGATGCTAAAAAGGTTGAAAATGAGATAAAAACTATGCCTAACTATTTTGAGCCTTATGATACAACTGTAAATTTTATCTCTCAAGATGAGTTTGATAAAAATCATAACACTATGCCTCATGGTGGATTTGTAATTAGAAGTGGAAATAGTAGCAGTGGTATTAATCAAGTAATTGAGTACTCACTAAAACTTGATAGTAATCCAGAGTTTACAGCTAGTGTACTTGTGGCATATGCAAGAGCTACTTATAAAATGTCTTTAAAAGGTGATTTTGGAGCAAAAACAGCATTTGATGTTGCACCAAATTTGTTATCTGCTAAATCTCCTGCTGATTTAGTAAAAGAGCTTTTATAGTTTAAAATTGGGTAATTCCCAATTTTGAATAGACTTTTAAATAATTTATTTTTTAACTATTTAAAGCTAATCTCTAAATGGTTTATAAAACTTTTCATGGGCAAGCTCTAGCATCTGTTTATCACCATTACTATCACCATAAGCATAGATATAATCATATTTTTCTAAGTTGTAAAGTTCTTTTATACGATTTACCTTTTCAACTCCGTAGCAGTTTTTACTAAGTAATTTTCCAGTTACAATATCATCTTTTATCTCTAGTTTTGTAGCAAGAAGTTCTAAACCATTTTTTTCGCACCAAGGTCTAAGCCAACACTCAATAGAAGCTGAAACAACTACCACTTTATGACCTTGATTTTTATGCCAGTTTATTTTTTCTATTGCTTTTAATCTAACAATCTTATCTATGTGAGTTAAAGAGTATTTTTTAGCCACTTCAAAAAAATCAACTTTTCTCATACCTTTAAAGAACCAAGATAGCATATATTGTTTGGCTTTGTAGTTTGGAATGAGCTTTAGCTTGTATAAAACAAGCATTGGAGATAAAACTACAAGACCTACTAAAAATCTTCTATCTCCAACTACAAATCTAATAAACTTTAAAAGGCTATCATCTTTTGTGATAGTTCCGTCGAAATCAAAGAGGGTTAGGGTCATTTTTTTTCAAAATTTGATTTATTCCAATTGCAGACAAAATTACAATTGCAGGAAACATAACAAAAATAACTCTTGGAACCCTACTTGCTAATAAAGCATTAGCAAATATAATTGCTACTAACATTAAAAATAGAATAATTATTAGTTTTTTTTCTTTATATATTAATGAACTAAAAGCAAAAAACCATAAAATTCCAAAAGCAAAGAATACTTTTATACCAAATACAATTGCTTGCTTAATTCCTCCTAAATGGTTTATAAGGTAATTTAATTTGTATTCTCCCTTAGAAATATTCCATCCATATTGCATAGAGAGGGGATCAACATTCATTAATAATCTTAAACCTACAAATATAGATATTGGAATTATTAATAATTTTAAAGCATCTATCCATTTTCTTTTATCTAAAATAAAAGGATATAAAAGTAATAAAGAATAGATAACTATTACTTCTTTTACTAAAATACCTACTCCAATTGTAATACTCAAATATAAATATCTTTGATATGCAAAGAAATATATAGCAATTGCTCCAACGCAATAAGATATAACATCAAGCATGAAAAATTGAGATGTTTGAATTGTACCAACATTGACGATTAAGCCTAATGCTAATAGTGCTGATAATAATTCATCATCCAAGTATTTTTTTATAGCCAAAAACATAAAAATCGTTGAAATTGCTAAAAATAGTGAATTAAAAATAGACATTACTGGTTGCAATAAATTTAACTGAGTTGCTTTTGTATTTTCTTTATCTAAGATACTAGCAATTATTTCTGCAATTGAGCCGATAAATTTAGGATAAAATGGTCTTAAAGAATATGGTGGAAAGGATTCTTCTCCTAAAGCCATTTTCATATATTCAGTACCATCTCCATATGCACTGTTAAAATTTTCAACATAAAAATTCTTTATTTTACCCTCATTAGAAAGTTCATGCATATCAACTAATGGCTTAGAGTAATTTACTAAATCCACTTCTGCTATTCCTCTTTCAAATACGAAAAAATTTGAAAAAGATATAAAAACTGCAAAATTTACTAAAATAAAAAATGCTATCAATAATCTCTTTATTTCTAAACTCATAAACTCATCCCCTTAAATTTCCACTCTGGAATTAATTTTATTATTGTCATTATTATCCTCCATATTGATTTTGTATAAAGTACATCTTTGCCTTTTTGTTGAGCACTGAAAATATCTTTTGCCACATCTTCTGGCTGTGCTGTAAGTTTTGCTGGCAAATCAAGTCCTGCTGTCATTTTTGTAGCTACAAATCCTGGTTTTACAGTTAAAACTTGAACTTTGCTCTCAAATAGTCTATTTCTAAGACCACTTAAATATGCACTAAAAGCGGCTTTGCTACTTCCATAAATATAATTAGCTTTTCTTCCTCTATCACCAGCAACAGAACTAACTCCTACAATAAAGCCATTTTTATTTTTTTCCATATCGTTTGCAATGATATTTAAAATACTAACAGCTCCAGTAAAATTTACATTTATAGTATTTAATGTTTTAGTAAAATCATTTTCACACTCTTTTTGTTCAGCCATATAACCAGCAACAACTATCACACCCAAAGGTTTTGGCTCTAGTGAATCATAAAAATCACTATGCGTTTCAAACTTTGTTATATCAAACTCTTTTAAAACCACTTCAACATTTGATTTTATTTTTATATCATTTGCTAAATCTTTTAAATCTTCACTCTGTCTTGAAGCTAAATATAGGTTGTAGCCATTTTTTGCATACTCTCTTGCAACTTCTTTTGCTATATCGCTTTTTGCACCTATTATTAATAGATAACTCATTTTATATTCCTACTCTTTTTGATTGTAATGACTGAAATTTTTTATCCATACCATACTCTTTTCTCAAATTTCTAAATTTTTCAATACTTGGATAACCTTTTTCAAATATTTCTTTTGAAACTCTTACATCTTTTGTAAGATATATTCTTCCACCATATTTTAAAACTATCTCATCAAGACTATCTAAGAGTTCAAATATCCCTTTCTCAATTTTAAAATCAAGTGCTAGGCTATATCCTTTCATAGGAAAAGATAGATAGTTTTGATTAGCTTCTCCATAGAGTTTTAAAACTGCCAAAAATGAGCCTTTACCACTATTTGAGATTTTTTCTAAAATCTCTTTTAGACCATCATAGCTCACATCTTTTGGCAATATAAATTGATATTGAGTAAATCCATTTTTACCATATATTCTATTCCAGTTATTTATAGCATCAAGTGGATAAAAAAATGTATCAATATCTACTTTTTGTTTGCTTTCACCAATTGGTGCTTTTTTATAATATAACCAATTAAAAGCTTTTACACTAAAGTTATTTAGGGCAAATGAGGGAAAATTAAAAGAGATAGTTTTTTTCTTTTTCTCTTTAAAATCAAGTTTTCCATCATCTGCAAAATCCCCAACCATAAGCAAACATTTTCCTATATCTTCATTCTTTGCCAAACAATCTATCCAAGCAACAGAGTAAGGCATATGTGAATACTTCTCAAAAGCTTCAAAAGTCTCTTTTAGATTTTTTGTTTTTATTGTTGTTTGGTTTATATATTTTGAATTAATTTTTTTTAAAGATATTTTCGCATCTAAAATAACTCCTGTTAATCCCATACCACCACAAGTAGCAAGAAAAAGCTCATCATCTTTTTTTATATTTTTTATCTCTCCATTTGGAAGCATCAAATTAATCTCTTCAATACAAGAGCTAAAACACCCCTTTATATGATGATTTTTACCGTGAACATCACTTGCAATTGCTCCACCAATTGTTATTAGCTTTGTTCCAGGAGTTACTTTTAAAAACCAACCACGAGGAACAAAAGTTTCTATGATTTCACTTAACATCACTCCACTTTGACAGTGTAAAATTCCTTTTTCTTCATCAAAATCTAAAAAATAGTTGTACGGTTTACAGTAGATTATATTTTCATTTAATGCACTATCTCCATAGCTTCTTCCATTTCCAAAAGGAATAAAAGTATTATTTTCTTTTAAAACATCTTTTAAATTATTTTTTGTATTAAAAGTAAATTTTTTATTTTTTATTTGTGGATACATTCCCCAGCTGTTTAGTTGCATACATTTCCTTTAAACACAAACTTTTTATCTAAAAAATATTTTGTTACATATCCAATGCTAAGACCTATAATAGCACCAATATATTTGGCAATTTCGCTATCAAATATATAATCAAACCCAATTTCGAATCCCCAAAATATAACTGTAGTAAACACTCCCATTATTGAGTATAAAATAAACTTTTGACTATCTTCTTTTTTATCTTTTACCACATAGTAAAAAATATATTTTTTATCTAAAATGTATTTGGCTATAAGTCCCGTGAGTGTTCCAAAAAACATGGCAATATATAGACTAAAATCTTGTAAATATATAGCTAATATTATAAATTGAGTGAATAGATTTATAATTGTTGCTATTAGTGCAAAAAATGAGTATTTAAAAACTAAAAGCACTATATTCTCACTATCACAAAAAAACTAGCCAACCAAAACAGAATAGTTAGCTGTAAAAATCTATCTTTTATAACTACTTTTGTAGGGTTTCCACTATTTCCCTCAACAAAAGTTATCTGCATATATCTCATAACTCCAAGTATCACAAAAGATGCTGTAATATATAGATTGCTACTATTTAATCTGTGTATTACATCATCTGAAACTGTATAAAGTATATAAGCTACTACAATAACCCCAGCCATAAAAACCATCACAGCATTTACAAACTCTAAGTTATATCCATCTATATTTTTTCTTGTCTCTTTACCTTCAAATGCAAGAAGTACATCATCTCTTCTTTTTGCAACTGCCAAAAAAAGTGCTAATAAAAAAGTCATAATTATAATCCACATTGAAAGTTGGTTCTCAATCACACTAGCCCCTGCAAAAAGTCTTAAAACAAATCCTGAAGCTATAATAAAAATATCTACAATAGTTATATGCTTTAATCCTAAAGAATAAGCAATATTCAAAACAAAATAGATTGTAAGAACTATAAATAGATCAATATTTATAAAATATGAAGCTACTAAAGATGGAATTGATAAAGAAAAAAATAGTATCTTTGCACTATTTTTACTAATCTCTCCACTTGCAAGTGGTCTAAACTTTTTTGTTGGATGTTGTTTGTCTTCTTCAATATCCATATAATCATTTAAAATATAGATACTACTAGCTATAAAAGAAAATAGTACGAATACAATAATACAATCTAATACTTGCTCAAAATTAAAAGAAAATGTAAAAAATAGTGGTGCAAATACAAATAGATTTTTAATATATTGATGCGGTCGAAGTAGTTTTAAAATAGATTGCAAAAAATATTCCCCTAAATTTTATACATTAAGTGCAAAATATTACCAATATAGTGTTTAGATTTTAATTAATATTACTCATTATGAATAATTTATTATCAATATTGGAGATTTTTTGAATATTTCAAAACATATAAATTCTATTTTAGTAGAAAAAGGGATGACCAAAAAGTTCTTTGCTTTAAAATTTATTGAATTGAATCCTACTTTAAAAAGCACAGGAGAAGTGCCAAGTATTTCATCAATTTACGGATACCTAAATGGTAGCAGAGAGATAAAAGCTGAGTTGTTACCTTATATCGCAAAAGTTTTAGATGTTGGTATTTCGGAGTTATTTGAAGAGAATACAAAAGATAGATTGAAAATTTTACAAAATATTTTGAAATCTCCAAATCAAGAAGAGCAAAAACTTTTAGAAAACTACTTCAAATTTGAAGAAAAACTAAGTAATCAAAAATTACAAAATGACATAAACTATCATCTATACAACTACATACTACAGATGCTTCCATATGCTTCTGAAAAGTTTTTATATACACTTATAGATTTACTTGAAAGCTACAAAGACTCAACAAAAAGAGCCCAAGAGGATATTAAAAATCTAGATTTTTAATATCTATTTCAATTGATTTTCAAGCTCTTTAATAAAAACTCTCTCTCTTTTATTTTAACTTCAATCAAATTTAATTGTGAATTCTTATCAATAATTTTTCTTTGTAAACTCTCAATTTCATCCTCTTTTGTCAAAATATGAGTAATCAAATCTTGAAACTCTCTATTTTTCTCATCTATTTTATTTGCAATTGAACTTAAAACTGTATGTTTTGATGTAAGCTCTTGATTTAGCTCTTCAAGAAGATGCTCTTTTGCTAAAATTTTATTATTAAGATCAAAAATTGATTGTTTTTTAGAATCTATTTTAAACTCTAAAGATTTTAACTCTTGCTCTTTTGCCCCAATAATATCCATATTGCTATCCAAAATTTTATATATTTTTTGTGGAGCATATTCAAGTTTTAAAATATCTGCAACTATTTTAAGTCTCTCAACCATATCTTTTTTTTGCATTCTTGCATTTCTTCCAAGTTTAAAATCAAACATAGAAAAAACAGCATGAGCATGAGGGTTTGAAACTTTTACATAAGTTTGAATATCAACAATTTGTGAAAACTCTTCTGGTTTTTCACTTGGATTATCAATACTACAAATATACCAGTTGTCATTTTTTTTTATAATATTTTTATATGGTTTATAAGTGATACCATCTTTTAAAAAATACCCCTCATCTTTATGAATTGTAAGATTTATAAGTTCATGCCCACCAAATTTCTCTTTTAAATCAAAAAATAGATTTACCAAATCATTTTGTGTGTGAGTATCATCTATAGTTATAATTGCCTCTTGAAACATATTTAAAATAGCACTTTGTTGCATTTTTTGTTTTACTGTTTGTTCATACTTTTGTTTTGCAAGTTCTAAAAAATTGTCGTAGTTATAAAAGCTCTTGTAGCTGTTGTAGTTGCTATTTTCAAAAATAGCACTATTGTGTCCATTTAGTCTTTGTGTGTGTATATCTGTAAATTCGTCTCTTCTATTTACAGAAAAAGATGCTTTTTTCATTTTACTCTCCCCTAAGTGGTGCTAAAGCACCTACTAATGGGTAAAATTGTTATATGTTTTTTATTAAAATTTGATTAAATTGTTTTAGAAAATCTTCTTTTATCTTCAGGAATTTTGTTTAAATAAGCATCAAAAGGCATACATATATTTCTAATTAGCATAGTTCCTGTGGCAAATACCTCTATTTTATCATCAAATATTTTAAGAAGTTGTGCATCTTCAAACTCTTTTAAAGCTATTAGTGCATCATCAAAATACTCTTTAAAGTTAATTTTAAATTGCTCTTCTACTTTTTTGATATTTAAAGAGAAATTGCTCATAAGCTCCATAATTACATATTGTCTTAAAATATCATCATCTGATAGTTTATAGCCTTTAAACACTGGTAAATCTTCATTATCAATAGCTTTTTCCCAAAGTTCCAAATCCTTGTAGTTTTGTGCATAATAATCAACACCATTTCCAATAGAAGTAACACCAATTCCAATTAAATCAGCACCACCTTTTGTAGTATATCCTTGGAAGTTTCTATGAAGTTCACCTTTTAAAATAGCTTTGAAAAGCTCATCATCAGGTTTTGCAAAGTGATCCATTCCAACCATTTTATAGCCATTTGATGTGAAAAAATCTATTGTAAATTTTAACATCTCAAGTTTTTCATCTGGTTTTGGAAAAGTCGTTTCATCAAATTTTCTCATAGTTTTCATAAGCCAAGGAACATGAGCATAATTAAATACAGCAAATCTATCTACATCTAAAGTTAACATCTTCTCTAAAGTAGTTTTAAAACTCTCTTTTGTTTGGTGTGGTAAACCATAGATTAAATCTGTATTAATAGATTTAATTCCAGCATCTCTAGCTATTTTTATAACATTTTGTGTAAGTTCAAATGGTTGAACTCTATGAATAGTTTTTTGTACATTCTCATCTAAATCTTGAACTCCAAAGCTAAGTCTATTAAATCCACCAGCTTTTAAAACATCCATATGCTCTTTTGTGAAATATCTTGGATCTACTTCACAAGATATCTCTGCATCAAGACTAAAATTTGGAAAAATCTCTTTGATTTTTTTTATTAAATCTTCTAGTTGTGATGGTGAAAAGTATGTTGGAGTTCCACCACCAAAGTGCATTTGAGTTACAACTCTTGAAGTATCTAAATATTTTTTTAAAATATCAAGCTCTTTTTTAATATACTCTATATATCTTACTTTTTTATCCTCTTTTGATGTAAAAATAGTATTGCACCCACAAAAATAACAGGCACTTCTACAAAAAGGTAGGTGAAAATATAGAGATAAATTTCTATTTTTATCTTGATTTTTAAAATATCCTTTTAAATCATCTTGTGTAAAACTTTCACTAAACTCAGGAGCTGTAGGATATGAAGTATATCTTGGTCCTGGTTTTGAGTATTTTACGAATTTTGCAAAATCTATCATCTATTTACTGTCTCTTTTTCTACTTTTTTTCTCTTTTTGTTTTTCATCTCTTTTTCTATCTAGCCAAACCATAATACCTTTTTGAGCATGAAGTCTATTTTCAGCCTCTTGGAAGACTCTGCTTTGAGCTCCTTCAAGTACATCTTCACTAACTTCATAATCCCTATAAGCTGGAAGGCAGTGTAAAAATATTGCTTTTTTACTAGCAAGTTTCATAATACTCTCATCAACTATAAAACCACTAAAATCTTTTATTCTCATATTTTTTTCAGCCTCTTGACCCATTGAAATCCAAGTATCAGTTGTAACAACAGTTGCATCAATAACTGCCTCTTTTGGATCAAAACAAGTAGAGATTTTTGCACCACTTTTTTTAGCCTCTTTTAGAGCCTCTTTTAAAACTTCTTGATCTACTTGATAATTTTTTGGAGTTGCAATTCTTAACTCAAATCCTAGTTTTGAAGCCATATTTAGCCATGAGTGAGCCATATTGTTTCCATCACCAATATATGCAACAACTAGATTTTTATCAAGTCCCTCTTCCATGATTGTAAGATAATCTGCCATTAATTGAATAGGGTGAAGTTTATCTGTAAGTCCATTTATAACTGGAACTTTTGAGTATCTTGCAAACTCTTCAAGTTTCTCTTGCTCAAAAGTTCTAATAGTAACCATATCAACCATTCTTGAAATTACTCTAGCAGTATCTTTCATAGGTTCACCTCGACCTAGTTGTATATCATTTGATGATAAAAACAGTCCAACTCCACCTAACTCATAAATACCAGCTTCAAATGAAACTCTTGTTCTTGTAGAACTCTTTTCAAAAATCATACCTAAAATCTTTTTAGGCATATAATCTTTGTGTTTACCAGATTTTGCATCATTTTTAATCTTTTTTGCCAGATTTAAAATCTCTAAAATCTCCTCTTTTGAGAAGTCCATTAAGCTTAAGAAGTGTCTCATAGTATATTCCTTAAATTATTAAAAGTTATTATTTTAGTTAATTTAACTTTATAAACACTTAATATAAAGGAAAAATTGATAAAAAAGTAAAAACCACAAAATAAGCAACAAATTGATAAAATACCACTTTTAAAAAAGGATTATTATTTGAATAAACTATATTATAGTTATGAAATGTGCAAAAATGATACTACAAAACTTGTAAATTTGGTAAAAGATTTTAACGCTGAAGCTTTTATAAGTGTTGCAAGAGGAGGATTAACTCTATCTCATCTTATGGCACAAGCACTTAATCAAAGAGATATTTTTACAATAAACTCAATATCTTATGATAGAAAAAATCAAAAAGATAGTGTAGAGATTTTTAATATTCCAAATTTATCACCTTATAAAAAGGTTTTAATAATAGATGATATAGTTGATAGCGGAAAAACAATGGTTGAAATATTAAAGCTATTAAATAATAGATTTCCAGATTGTGAATTTAAACTAGCAACACTTTTTTACAAACCAACAGCTTTGATTAAACCAGATTTTTATATAAACAAAACAGATATTTGGATTGAGTTTTTTTGGGAAGTTGATATAAAAGGAGATTAAATGGTATATGATAGTAGAGCTAGAAAATATCTAGCATTTTGTTTTATTCTATTTGCAAGTGCGATTGCGCTTGGAGCTTTTGGAGCTCATGGACTAAAAAAGATATTAACACCTGAAATGCTAAAAGTTTTTCACACAGGTGTAGAGTATCAGTTTTATAACACTTTAGCACTTTTTGTTATAACTTTTTTAACAATGCTAAGAGCTTATAATAGTAAGTTAAAATTGGCACAAAATTTGCTAATTATTGGAACTTTAATTTTTAGTCTCTCTTTATATATTTTAACAATTTTTAATATTCCAAAACTTGGAATGATTACACCAATTGGTGGGACTTTGCAAATTATTGCTTACATAATTGCTGCTTATGCAGTTTTAAAAGATAATAAATAAAAAGGAGAAAATAAAATGGCAGTAAAAGAGCACTCATTTGATATTTCAGCAAAACTTGATATGCAAGAGATGAAAAATGCTGTTATTCAAGCACAAAAAGAGATAGACAATAGATACGATTTTAAAGGAATTAGCAAAGAGATTGATTTAAATGTTGGGGCAAAAACTTTAACTCTTGTATCTTCAAGCGATAATAAAATTGATGCTATGCTTGATATTATGATTTCAAAAATGAATAAAAGAGGAATTAGCATAAACTCACTTGAAGAGCTTAAAAAAGAGGATAGTAGTGGTGGAAATAGAAAATATAGTTACAAAATAATTGATAGTATTGAAAAAGATGAAGCAAAAAGAATTCAAACAGAGATAAAAAATCTAAAACTAAAAGTAACTGCTGTAAATCAAGGCGATACAATAAGAGTTACAGGAAAAAATATAGATGATTTACAAGCTATTATGAAACATCTAAAAAGTTTGGATTTAAAAGCTCCATTGGTATTTGATAATTTTAAATAAAAAGAAAAAAAATGAAAAACCTAATTACAGATTTAAAAGTAAGTGAGCTAAAAGAGTCTAACTATATAAAACCACTCAAAGTAAACTTTACTTTAAATGGTTTTAAAAAGAGTTGGGAAGCTGTAAGAAGTCACGATAGTGTATCTGTTTTACTTTATCACAAAGAAAAAGAGTCATTTTTACTTGTAAAACAGTTTAGAGTTCCTGTTTATTTAAATGATAATAACATCACTTATACTTATGAACTTTGCGCTGGTCTTGTAGATAAAAATATGACTCTTGAAGAGATTGTAAGCGAAGAGATTGATGAGGAGTGTGGTTATAAAGTTGATAAAAAAGATATCAAAAAAATCACATCATTTTTTACAAATGTAGGAATTAGTGGAGCAAAACAGCATCTATATTTTGCAACTATTTGTGAAGAACAAAAAATTCATAGTGGTGGTGGAATAAATGATGAGCAAATAGAGATATATTTTTTGGCAAAAAAAGATGTTGATGATTTTTTATTTGATGAGAATAGGGCAAAAACTCCAGGTCTTATGTTTAGTATATATTGGTTTTTGAAAAATGAGAAAAATTTAGGAATTTAATGAGATTTATACCTCTTTTTTTACTTCTTTTTGCTTTTTTAAAAGCACAAGATGATGACTCTTTATTTATTACAAAACTTGAATATGGAAAGATGTTGTATGAAAATCCAAGAGGAATAGGGTGTAATAGTTGTCATTCAAATAGCGCAAAAGGTAAACAAATTGTTCAATTTAAACACACTTTCAAAGGTGATGAGTATTTGTGTACTTTGTATGCACCAAATATAAAAGATGTCTCTTTTGAAGCTTTTAAAACAAAAGTAAACTCAAAAAGAAATCCAAATAAAAAGTTTAAAGATGATCAAATTTGTGAAAAATTAATTTACAAAGCGAATATAATGCCAACATACTACTTAACTCAAGAGGAGATAGAGTCAATCTACTTTTACATACAAAGTTTAAATTAGACTATCTTGAAAATGCTATTCCAAATCCAATATTTGTAATATCTTTGTCATAATCAATTAAACTTTGTCCATATCCAGAAAATATTTGCACCATTCCAAAACTATTTTTAGATTTCAAAAACTCTGGAAGTGGGAATTTCCAATTAAACTCAACAGCACCTCTGTTTTGGTCGTTTAATCTTAGATTATTTCTTAATAAAAGTTCAAAAGAGTGTTTTTTATACAAATAGATCATATTTAAATCTCCATATCCATAATATTTTGAGTAATCAGGATTATCATCTCTTGAGCTTTTTTCTGGAACTCTATACCAAACTTTTGGACTTATAAAAAAGTTATCAAATTGAAAAATTGATTGTAAATATAATCTATTTACAGATCTTGACTCATCTTCTGCTTTACCATTTGAGAAGTGATTTAAAGATATTTTTAGAAGTTTTAGATGCTTATTATTCATATAAAAATTTGCAAAAATCTCTGGTTCGTAGTTTGTCTCACGAAAAGGAGCAGATGAGTCAGCTGTTTGCCAAAAAGATTTTTGTGTATATGCTATATTTATTGAGTCATTATCTGTAAAAAGATTGTAAAAAATAGGTTTTTGAGCACTTATTTGAAAAGATGTTTCAAATTTTTTTCTATCATCATCAAAATTATTAAAGCTATATGTTGCTGGTAGGATATATGTTGACTTATAAGCTACTATCCCAAAATCTTTTTTTACCAACTGTTGTAATGACTCATTTGCCTCTTTATCATCAAGTTTTTGAATATAGTTTTCAAAAATATGCTCTCTTTTTTCTATCTCATCACTTGAAAAAGAGAAGCAAAATATAATTGCTACTAAAATTAATCTCATGTTTCCACTTTTTTTAAAATTTGAAGATTTTACTTAAATTCTTATTTATAGTTTATAAAAGCGATAAAGTTGTATAATCCTTGCTAATTTTTATAAAAAAGGTATTAAATGTTAGTAGCACCATCTATTTTATCAGCTGATTTTGGGAATTTAGAAAAAGAGATTAAAGCTATTTGTGAAGCTGGTTGTGATTTAGTTCATGTTGATGTTATGGATGGACACTTCGTACCAAATTTAACAATAGGCCCTGTTGTTGTTGAGCCTGTTAGTAAGGTTAGTTCAAAACCTCTTGATATTCATTTGATGGTTGAAAATAACAACTTCTTTGTAGATTTGTTTGCACCTTTAAAGCCAAAATATCTATCATTTCATATTGAGAGCGAAAAACATCCACATAGACTTATTCAAAAAATAAGAAGTTTGGGAATAAGCCCTGCAATTACACTAAATCCTCACACAAAAGTTGAAGATATAGAGTATTTATTACAAGATTTGGATATGGTACTTTTAATGTCTGTAAATCCTGGATTTGGTGGTCAAAAATTTATTCCAACAATTTTAGAAAAAGCAAAGAGATTAAAAGAGTTAATAAATAAAAGAAATCCAAACTGCTTAATTGAGGTTGATGGTGGAGTAAGTGATAAAAATATCAAAGAGCTAAAAGATGCTGGAGTTGATATTGTTGTTGCGGGTAGTTTCATTTTTGGAAGTGATGATTATAAAAAAGCTATTGATAGCTTAAAAATATAAGATTTGAGTTTAATTTTATGAGAGTAAAAATTTGTGGAATTACAAATAAAGAAGATGCAGATAATGCAACAAATGCAGGTGCTAGTGCTTTAGGATTTGTATTTTATAAAGACTCACCTAGATATATAGAACCAAAAGAGGCTTTAAAGATTGTAAACTCTTTACCACCTTTTGTTCAATGTGTTGCTCTTTTTGTAAATGAAACAACAGATTTTATAAACAAAATTTGTAAAGATAGCAAGATGCAGTTAGCACAAATTATTGATGATGATAATATTGTTGATTATGAAAATCTTGAAGTAAAGTATCTAAAAGTTTTAAGAGTTAAAAATAAAGAGGATTTAATAAATTTAGAAAGCAATTACTATTTAGTTGATGCTTTTGTAGAAGAGTTTGGCGGAGCTGGAAAAAGATTAAATCTCTCTTGGTTTAAAGATATAGATTGTTCAAAATTTATACTTGCAGGTGGATTAAGCAGTGAAAATCTAAAAGAGCTAAATGGTTTTAACTTTTTTGCTGTTGATGTAAGTAGTGCTGTTGAGAAACAAAAAGGGATTAAAGATAGGGAAAAGATGGTTGAATTTGTGAAAGCTGCAAATGAAATCATTTAAGAAAAAGTACATTTTAAAACCAACAAAGCCAAACTTTATTGATATTATTAGAAGATTAAAAAAAGAGCCAATAGAGTTTAATGAGTTTTTATCTCTGCTTGAAATATATAGTGATAAATTTTATGAAAGTAGTGAATTAGAGTTTGAACTACTTTTAATAAATGGTTTTCCACTTGATATAAAAGATAATTTTGTATATTTAAGAACTACAAAAACTTTATTAGAAGATCAAACTTTTTGTTTTGTTGATATAGAGACAAATGGTGGAAGCCCAAATAAAGGTCATCAAATTATTGAGCTTGGAGCTGTTAAGTATAAAAATGGAGAAATTATAGATAAATTTGACTCTTTGGTTTATGCAAAAGAGATACCATCTTTTATACAAGAGGTTACAAAAATAACTCCAAATATGCTTTTAAATGCACCAAGAGTTGAAAAAGTGTTAAAAGAGTTTAAAGAGTTTTTAAAAGATGATGTTTTTGTGGCTCATGATATAAAATTTGATTATAACTTTGTATCACAAAGTTTTGAAAAGTATAGTTTAGGAAAACTTTTAAATAGAAAACTTTGCACAATAGATTTATCAAAAAGAACTATAAAATCTGATAAGTATGGTCTTAGTACACTAAAAGAGATTTTAAATATAGATGTACAAAATCATCACAGAGCCTACTATGATGCCCTAACAACTTCAAAAATTTTTGAAAAGTGTTTAAAAAATATAGATAAAAATTTGATAAAAACAACAGAAGATTTAATAGCTTTTAGTAAATCAAATAATATTTTAAAAAAGTAGCTTTATATGGGTCTCTTTGTTAATTGTTTATTAATAGCAAAAAGATAGAATTTTGCGAAAAACTTAGGAAAAAGGATTAGTTTGTATTTGAAAAATATTTTATTCTCTTTTAAAACAACAATTGTTTTATTGTCTATTTTAGCAATAGCAGCAGGAGTTGCCACATTCATTGAAAATGATTTTGGTACATCTTCAGCTCTATTTTTGGTGTACAACAGCGTTTGGTACGAAACTATATTGGTACTTACAACAATTAATCTAGTTGCAATTATTTATAAAACAAAAATGTGGAATAAAATGCCTAGATTTTTATTTCACTTCTCATTTGTAGTTATATTAATTGGTGCAATTACAACAAGATATGTTGGATATGAGGGAATTATGCAAATTCCTGAAGGTGTTACAACAAATGAGATGATATCGCTAGAGCCATATTTGCAAGTAAAAGTTGAAAAAGATGGTGAAGTTTTTGCATCAAATCTCTATCAAGAAAACTTTACATCTTTATTTAAAAACTTCAATAACTTCTCTCACAAAATAGAGTTTGACAACAACACTTTAGTAGTTAGTTATGTTGATTTTAATTTTGTAAAAGAGCAAAAAGCCTCTATGGGACTTTTAACTTTGAATTTAGATTTAAATGGTAATTCACAACAAACAAGAATTGCTGGTTTAAGAGGACAGTTGGGTGTTCCTAAAGAGATTTTAATAGATGGTTATAAAATTACACTTGAGTATGGTTCAAAATTTATTGAACTTCCATTTGCTATTAGATTAAATGAGTTCCAACTAGATAGATACCCTGGAAGTATGGCTCCATCATCATATGCAAGTGAAATTACAGTTATAAAAGATGATAAAACTTATGATTATAGAATTTTTATGAATAGAACACTTAGTGAAGGAAACTATCTATTTTTCCAAAGTTCATATTTCCCAGATGAGAGTGGTACGGTTTTATCTGTAAATAATGACCCAGGAAAATGGCCTACATATTTGGGATACTTTTTATTAACTCTTGGACTATTTTTAAATTTCTTTGATAAAAACTCAAGATTTATGAAATTGGTTAAATTTGTTTCAAATAAAAATATAGCTTCATTTGTTTTAGCAACTCTTTTCTTATTAAATACAAACCTTTATGCAAATGAGCAAAATGAAGCTACAAATTCAGTTGATAAAGTTCAAGAGGCAGTTTTATATTTAAATACTTATAAAGATAACTCTTTAAAAACAGCTGATAAATTTGGTTATTTAGTAGTTCAAACAGCTGGTGGAAGAATGCAACCTCTTGCTACTTTAAATAGACAAATTGTTCAAAAATTAAGTGGTAGAAGTACATTTTTAGGTATGAATTCAGATCAAATCATTTTAGGAATGCTATCAAGACCTGATTTTTGGAAAGATGTAAAAATTTTAAAAATAAATACTCCAAAACTTAAAAAGCTTTTAAATATTCCAGTTGAAGAGAAATATATCTCATTTTCGGAAGTTTTTAATCAAAAAGGTGAGTATATAATTGCAAAAGAGGCAGAAGCTGCACTTCTTACAAAACCAATTGAAAGAGGTACATTTGAGAAAGATATTATAAAACTTGATGAGAAGTTAAATATTATTTATAGTGTATTTAATGGATCACTTCTAAATATTTTCCCTAAATTTTATGAAAATCAAACTATTGATGATAACTTTAAATGGTACTCACCACTTGAAGCAATTCAAAACTTTAGTGGTCAAAATCAAGTTGCCATAAGTCAGCTTGTAAGAGGACTTTTAAACTCAGTTGCTGAGTATGATTGGCTTGAGAGTGATAAATATATTGAACTTATTGCTATGTATCAAGAAAAAGCTGGATCATCTGTAATGCCAAGTAGCTCAAAAATAGATGCAGAGATTTTATTTAATAAGCTTGATCTATTTTTTAATCTAACTTTAGTTTATCTACTTTTAGGTTTTGTGATGTTAGTTGTATCGTTTGTGCTTATATTTAATCCAAACTTTAAAGCGCAAAAAACTACAAAAACACTATTTATTATTTTAGCTTCTATATTTGCAGTTCAAACATTTGCAATGGGATATAGATGGTATATCTCAGGTCATGCTCCATGGAGTGATACTTATGAATCAATGCTTTATATCTCTTGGTCAGCTGTTTTTGCAGGAGTTATGTTCTTTAGAAGATCACTTTTAGCATTAAGTTCATCTGTTATTATGGCTGCAATTTTTATGTTTACAGCTCACTTAACAGAGATTGATCCACAAATTACAAATTTAGTACCAGTTTTAAAATCTTACTGGCTAACAATTCATGTATCAATTTTAACAGCATCTTATGGTTTCTTTGGTCTTAGTGCAATATTAGGATTCTTGACTTTAATTATGTTTATTTTTAGAAAAAATAGACCTCACTTGGATGATATTATAAAACATGTAAGTGCTATTAATGAGATATCTTTAATTGTTGGATTAGTATTTATTACAGTTGGAAACTTCCTTGGAGGAGTTTGGGCAAATGAGTCTTGGGGAAGATATTGGGGATGGGATCCAAAAGAGACATGGTCTTATGTTTCAATTTTAGTTTATGCAATAGTTGTTCACTTAAGATTTATAAAACCTTTAAATAATCCTTATACTCTAGCAACTGCTTCACTGTTGGCGTTTAGTTCAATTATGATGACATATTTAGGAGTTAATTACTACCTCTCAGGACTTCACTCTTATGCAACAGGTGATCCAGTTCCAATTCCAACTTGGGCTTATGTAACAGTTGCAACAGCATTTGCAGCTATTATATTTGCTTACAGAAATAGAGATTTAAAATCTGATATATAAAAAAAAGCTAGAAGGACTCTTCTAGCTTTTTTGATTTAATAAAAGCTACTCTTAACACAATTATAAATAAAATTCCACCTTTAAAAGGATATAAAATGTCAACAGTTTTAGAAATATTTAAAGATATTACAAAAATTCCAAGATGTTCTGGAACTCATAAAGAGTTTATAACTTATATGCAAGATTTATCTAAAAAGCTAAATTATCTCTGTTTAGTTGATGAAAAAAATAATATTTTGTGTAAAAAACAAAATAGCTATGCAAATATAGTTTTACAATCACACTATGATATTGTATGTTTAGAAAAAAACACAATTCCAAAAATTATTGAAGATGATACAACTCTAAAAGCATCTTGCTCAACTTTAGGAGCTGATAATGGAATAGGGTGTTCATATATGTTAGCTTTAATGTATGAAAACTATGATTTAGAGTTTTTATTTACAAGTGATGAGGAGATAGGACTTATTGGTGCAAATGATTTAAATCTTCCTATAAATTCAAAATATATGTTAAATCTTGATAGTGAAGAGGAGGGTGAAATATGTATAGGTTGTGCTGGAGGAGTTGATATAAAAGCTATTTTTGAAGATAAAAAGATAGTTTCAAATGAGCAAAACTTAGATCTTTATGAGATTTCAATCTCAAATTTAGCAGGTGGTCATAGTGGAGTTGATATAGATAAAAATATTCCAAATGCTATTAAACTTTTAATTGAATCAATCAAAAAAAGTGATGCAAAAATTTTAGATATAAATGCAGGTGAGAGAATAAACTCAATACCAGCAAATGCTAAAGCAATTGTTGCATCAAAAAAAGAGCCTCTTAAAACACATGAAAATATGAAAATAGAGAAAATTGATACAAAAAGTGACCATTTGGTTCTTTATAGTGATAAATTAGTAGATTTTTTATATAAGTTTGAAAATGGAGTAAGATCTTTTAATAGTGAGTTAAATGTTGTTCAAGACTCTATAAATTTAGCTTTAATATCTACAAATATTGACTCAATTACAGTTGAGTTTAGTGCAAGATCAATGAGTAATGATGGATTAAAAAACTTAAAAGAGAACACAAAAAAAGCTTTAGAAGATTCAAACTTTAAAGTAGAGACTTATGGAAAATATCCAGCTTGGAGTCCTGATATAAACGATTTTACAAATACAGTTTTAGATGTTTATAAAAAATTTAACAACAAAGCATCATTAAGAGCAATACATGCTGGTTTAGAGTGTGCAATATTTAAGGAAAAATACCCAAATTTAAAAATTGCATCTATTGGACCAACAATAAAATATCCTCACTCAAAAAGAGAGTTTGTATATAAAGATTCTATAGAGAATCTATTTAAAATTTTAAAAGAGATTATAAAGAGTATGAAGTGAATATTGAAGAGTTAAAAAAGAAAAAAGATGAGTGTAGAGCTTGGAAAAATGTAGCTCCTTGGTATAAACAACTACAAGAGGCTTGTAAAATTGAAAAGACAAATTTAGCTATTGATTATGGTGATTGGTTTAGTGTTGGAAAAAAAGATGATTTAAGCAATGAAGAGTATGAAACTATTATTAAAACTGCAAAAGCTTTAATACCTTGGAGAAAAGGTCCATTTAAAATTTTTGATTTAGAAATTGATAGCGAGTGGCAAAGTAATCTTAAATATAATCTAATAAGACCTCACTTTAATCTAAAAGATAAAGTAGTTGCTGATATTGGATGCAACAATGGATACTATATGTTTAGAATGCTTGAAGATAATCCTAAAAGATTAGTAGGGTTTGATCCATCGCCTTTGACGCTTCATCAATTTGAGTTTATAAATCACTTTGTAAAATCAGATATTGTTTATGAGATGCTAGGAGTTGAACATTTAGAACTTTATAATCATAAATTTGATTTTATCTTTATGCTAGGAGTTTTATATCATAGAGCAGATCCAGTTGGAACTTTAAAAGCACTAAATAAAGGTTTAAATAGTAAAGGTGAGATTATAATTGATACTTTTATGATAGATGGAGATGATGAGATATGTTTAACACCAAATCAAAGATACTCAAAAATTCCAAATATATACTTTATTCCAACAATTCCTGCACTTAAAAATTGGCTTGTTCGTGCTGGTTTTGAAAATATTGAGGTATTAGCCACAGTTGTAACAACAAAAGATGAACAAAGAGCTACAAAATGGTCATTTGATGAGAGTTTAGAAGATTTCTTAGACCCAAATGATAGCAGTAAAACAGTTGAGGGTTATCCAGCTCCAAAAAGAGTATATGTAAAGGCTAGAAAAATATTATAGAGTTTTTTTAAAAAAGCTCTATTTTTGATGTCTCCTCTTCACTAAATATAAAAGCTCTACTTCTTCCGCTATTTTTAGCCTCTCTTACAGCAATATCTGCTTTTTTAACAATAGTTGCTATATCTTTTCCATCTTTTGGAAAAAAAGAGATTCCTACACATATTGTTTTCATTAAAACTTGTCCTGTTGTCTCATTTACAACAACTTTTTCATCTTTAAATTTATTTATAATCTTATTTGCAACAAATAAAGCATTCTCTTCATCTGCAATATTTTGAAGAACTAGCAAAAAAGCATCATTTGACATTCTTATTACAAAATCAGACTCTCTTACGCTTTTTTTAAGTAAATTTGCTAGTTTTTTTATAACTTTATCTCCTATGTTATAATCAAACTCATCTAAAACAGCTTTGAAGTGGTCAATTCCAATTTTTAAAAAAGCAATTTTTTTATTCTCTCTATTTGCAAGACTAAATATAGGTTTAACTATATTATTTAAATATGCTCTATTGTAGCAACCTGTTAATTTGTCTATAATCATTGAGTTATTTAACTCTTTTTCTAAATGTTTTATATAAATAATATTTGATAAATTATTTAAAACTAAATCAATATTTATTGACTCAGATTTTGCATTTTGTAAGCTATCTTGGTTATTGAAAATTAATCCAAATATAATCTCATACTCACCATTTATTCTTACTTTTTTTGTATAAAAAAGCCAAGAAGAGTCTTGTGAATTATCAAAAACCATATTTGCTATAGTTTTTTTTCTAACTAAAACTTTCATTGCATCAACATTATAGTGATTTTTTAAATATTCAAAAAAAGATTCAAATAGTTTTTTATTGTTACTATTTAAAATAGTATGATTTAGTAATAAAAGAGCTTTTATTCTAACATCTGTCATATATGTTTTTCCCACTGTTTTATAGTGTTTAACTCATCTTTTAAAGTTGTTTTATCTCCGTGTCCTGGATATATTATAAAATCTTTTTCCCACAAAGAGATTTTTTGAAGAGATTTTTTCATATCATCTCTATTTGACATTGGAAAATCAAATCTTCCAATAGTACCTTTGAATATAAAATCCCCACTAAATAAAGTATCATTTATCTCAATAACACTACATCCTGGAGTGTGACCAGCAAAGTGATGAAACTTTATTTTTATATCTTCAATTGTTAATTCTTCATCAGGATTTACCAAAACATCTGCATATGAAGGTGGCATTCCAAGATTATAAGGGTTCAAAGTTAACATAAACTCATCATCTTTTGGTGTATAAAGTTTGATATTGTAAAACTCTTTTAACTCTTGATTTGACCAAATATGGTCAAAATGACCATGAGTATTGAGTATTGCAATAGGATTTTTAACATTTTGTTTAACCCACGAAGTTGCACCAACACCTGGGTCTATTATGATATCTTTGTTGTTTATTGTTACTATGTAGCAATTTGTAGCATAATCACCCATAGGATGAACTTTAACCTGCATTTCAACCCTTAATTGATAAAATTTTTCCATTTTATTATAAAAAGGCTTAAAAAATGTTTTTTTACCAAGAGTTAGAGGCTATATTAGATACTTCAAATGTTGATGATAAGATTAATAGATTTAATATTTTTTATAAAGAATTTTTAGAAAATAGAGTTGAATTTGATAATAATCATATTGCAAAAGATTTAAAAGAGCCTTCATATAGCTCTTTTTTAAAAATAGTAAAACCAACATCGCTTCCACCTATTAAAAACTTTAAAGATGTAAATGGCAAAAAATATTTAGTTCATACAATTTTACATATTGAGTATAGTGCTATTGATTTGGCAATAGATGCAGCACTTAGATTTAAAAACTTACCAATAAAATATTATAAAGATTGGTTAGAGGTTGCAGATGATGAGATTAGGCACTTTTTAATGCTTGAAGATTTATTAAAAGAGCTAGGTGGATATTATGGAGAGTTTGAAGTTCATAAGAATCTATTTGAAGCTATGCAAAAAACTCCAGATTTTTTAAGTAGAATGGCTTGTGTTCCTAGATATTTAGAGGCAAATGGATTGGATCAAAATCCAAAAATTATGGAAAAATTAAATTCAAATAAAGATAGCTTTAATACAAAACTAATAGATGCTTTAAAAATTATTTTAAATGAGGAAGTTGATCATGTTAAAAAAGGTGATATTTGGTTTAAATATGAGTGTGAAAGATTAAACCTAGATCCGCAAACTACATATTTAGAAGCTATTGAGAGAGTTTTTCCAGGTAGTACAAAAAGAAAGATGGATATAAATTTTGCTATGAGAAAAGAGGCTGGATTCTCTTGTGATGAGTTGAAGTTTTTATCTAAAAAGGATGATTGTAAATAGTTTATTGACAAAAAGTATCTTATGAGATACAATTTTGCATGTACATAATAAAACAAACAAATATCTTTTCAAAGTGGTTATTAAAACTAAAAGATACAAAAGGCAAAGTTTCTATATTGCGAAGAATTGATAGAATGAAACTTGGTAACTTTGGGGATTATAAATCTGTAGGTAATAATATATCAGAACTAAGAATTACAGTTGGTCCTGGATATAGAGTTTACTATACACAAAAAGATGATGAGATTATAATACTACTCATTGCTGGAGATAAATCAACTCAAAGTAATGATATAAAAAAAGCAAATGAAATTTTAAAGGAGTTAGATGATGAGTAAATTAGAAATTACAAATTTTGATATAGCACAATATCTTGATGATAAAGAGGTAATAGCTGAATATCTATCTTCTATTTTAGCAGATGGAGATACTGATGAGTTACTTGAAGCATTAGGAAATATTGCAAAAGCAAAAGGTATGAGTCAATTAGCAAAAGATACAGGTCTTGGAAGAGAGAGTCTATATAAAACATTTCAAAAAGGAACAAAACCAAAATTTGAAACAATAAAAAAAGTATTAGACTCTTTTGGTGTAAGAATGCAAGTTTTAGCTTAAACTAATTTTTTTTCTCTTCATTTTTCTTTATAAAAATAGCTGATTTTGCCATTAAGTGAGCACCAATAGGTGCTGTTATAAATAAAAACATAGTTATTAAAATCTCATGAAGACTAAGAGTGTTTGTTTTAAAGTTAAAGTATATAAAAGATGCTAATAAAATAGATCCAACTCCCAAAGTTGTAGCCTTTGTTGGTGCATGAAGTCTTGTAAAAAAATCAGGTAGTTTTACAAGTCCTATTGATCCAATAAGATTAAAAATAGCTCCAATTAATATAAGTATTGATACAATAATTTCCAACATTTAAACTCCTTAATCCATAATATCGCCACGAAGTAAATATTTACTAAGTGCAACAGTTCCAACAAATCCCATAACAGCAATTAATAAAGCTGCCTCAAAATATAGATTATTGTTAAGATAGATACTTAAAATTATAAGTAAAGCAATAGCATTTACATAAATTGTATCTAAAGATAAAATTCTATCTGCAACACTAGGACCTGCAATTAATCTATAAATATTTAAAATAATTGAAATAGCAATCATTACAAAGGCTATTTGTATTACTAACTCTAACATTCTTTAAATACCTCCATAAGTGGTGCTTCATATCTTTGTTTGATCTCTTTTATAGTCTCATTCTCATCATCTATTACAAGTCCGTGAATGATTAGATAAGTTTTATCTTCACTTAAATCACAGCTAACAGTTCCTGGAGTTAATGAGATTGTACTTGCAAGTGTACTAATTGCTAAAGGGTGTTTAACATTTAAAGGAAGATTGAAAAACTTAGGTTTTAATTTATCATTTGAATCCATAACTTGTCTAGCAACAGTTAAATTAGCAACTATAATATCATAAGCTACAATAATCACAAATTTTAAAAGAGTAAAAAAAGAGCCTATATAAACCCTTCTTTGCCAAAAATTTGATGTAAACCAAGGTATTAAGATTGCCAATATAATTCCCAAAACAATATGTCCAGTTGTTACTGTACTATTTAGTAGTAACCAGATAATAACAAGCATTAAAGATAAAATTGGATGAGGCAAAAAACTATTTGTATCTTTCATATTAAAGCTCCTCATTTAGATTTAAAACAGTCGATATATAATCATTTGTATCAAGTAAATTTGAAGCTATATTTTGCGTTATTTGTGTAATATTATTTGCAAAAAGTACCAAAATAATAGTAAATGCAAATAGATAAAAAATAGATGATAGAGTCGATTTTGATAATTTAAAATTTGACTCTTCTTCATCTGTTCTTGTATCATAAAATATATTTGTTCCACTTCTTGCTAAAGATACAATAACTAATAGACTACTTAATAAAACAGTAGTTAATATTAAAGCTGTTTGTGTATGATTTATTGAAGATTTTAGAATCATAATTTTCCCAAAAAAACCACTAAAAGGTGGAAGCCCAGCTATTGCAATAGCAAATATAAAAAATAGAGTTCCTATTAGAATTGCATTTTTAAAAATAGCCATTTTTGGTCTTAAAGATGTGCTATTTCTTGCTTTTAAAATAACATCAGCTAATAAGAAAAATCCACCTGCAACAAAAGTTGAGTGAATCATATAAAATATTGCTCCACTTAATGCCTCTTTTGAATTTATTCCAATAGCTATTAAAATAATACTAACAGATAGTAAAACCAAATAGGATATTTGAGTTTTAAGCTCTTTTGAACTTAAAACTCCAAAAGTTGCTAAAACTAAAGTTATAAGTCCAATATATAAAACCCAAGGAGTGTAGTAAAATACTAGTTCATTTGCATTTTCTCCAAAAATAGTTCCATGAACTCTTATAATTGAATAAATTCCAACTTTTGTCATAATCGCAAATAAAGCAGCAACAGGAGCACTTGTTTTTCCATAGGCATTTGGTAGCCAAAAATATAGTGGGAACATTGCAGCTTTTAATCCAAAAACAACTAAAAGTAAAAGTCCAGCAGATGCTACAACACTAACATTTTCAGGAGTTAAATGAGCCACTTTTTGAGCTAAATGGGCAATATTTAAAGTTCCTAATACTCCATATAAAGTCCCAACTGCAAATAAAAACAGAGTTGAACCAACAAGATTGATTACAACATAATGAAGCCCAGCTTTTACTCTTCCTTCACCTTTTGCATGAAGAAGTAGGCTATAACTTGCAAGAAGTAAAATTTCAAAGAAAACAAAAAGATTAAATAGATCTCCTGTTAAAAAAGCACCATTTAATCCAAAAAGTTGTAACTGAAAAAGTGGATGAAAGTGAGCACCTTTTTTATCAATATCTTCACTAATTGCATACCAAAGTGCTCCAAAAGCTAAAAGAGAAGTTACAAGTACCATTAAAATTGAGAATTGATCAAGCACTAAGACAATTCCAAATGGAGCTTCCCAATTTCCTAAACTATATACAAAAATCTCATTTGATAAAGTTTTAGTAAATGCAAAAATTGAGACTAAAATTATTAAAAAAATAGATAATAAAGAGAAAATCTCTTGAGTTTTAACTCCAAACCTTTTAATTAAAAGTAGTGTAAATCCAGCAATTAAAGGAATAATTACAGGTAAAATAGGAGTATGAATCATATCTTTTCTCCTTTATCTAAGCTCTTTTTCCCATCTACATGGTCACTTTTTAACTCACCATAAGCTTTTAGTGATAATACAATTACAAAAGCTGTCATTCCAAAGCTAATTACAATTGCTGTTAGAACTAAAGCTTGAGGAAGAGGGTCTGTATAGCTTGAAACACCATCTTTAATAATTGCAGGAACATTCAAATTTAATCTTCCCATAGCAAATAAAAATAGATTAACAGCATAAGCTAAAAAAGTTAGACCCAAAACTACAGGATATGTTCTAGCTCTTAGTGTTAAAAAAACACCAACTCCAGATAGAACTGCTATTATTAAAGCTAGTAATATTTCCATTAGTTTTTATCCTTTTTCTCTTCTAATTTTTTATTAATATTGTGAGAATTTTTGCTTAGTTGTCCTAATTGAACCAATATTAAAACAGTAGAACCAACAACAACTAAAAATACTCCTAAATCAAAAGCAATAGCACTTGCTACTTCAAACTCTCCAACTATTGGCCAATTTATGTGAGAGAATGCTGATGTTAAAAATGGATAATCTATAAACATAGATACAACACCTGTTAAAGTTGCTATTAATAATCCATATGCAATTAAACTCTCGTTTTGAAATTTTAATCTATTTTTTGTCCACTCAATTCCATTTGCTAAGTATTGAACAATTAATGCTACAGCTGCAATAAGTCCTGCAATAAATCCACCACCTGGAAGATTGTGTCCTCTTAAGAATATATAAACAGATACCATTAACATTAAAGGTAGAACCATTCTTGTAAGAGTTTGCATCATAAGTGGATGTTTATCTTCACTCCAAGCAAAACCTTCTTGATTACTATTTGCTGCATTTAGATTTAAACCTTGAATCATTGCAAAAATTCCAAGACCTGCAAGTGCTAAAACTGTAATCTCTCCTAATGTATCAAATCCTCTAAAATCAACTAAAATAACATTTACAACATTTGTTCCACCACCGCCACTTACAGAGTTTTCTAGGAAAAACTCTGCAATAGTTGAGTACTCTTTGCTTAAAACTGCTAAAGTTAAAATAAATATAGCAACTGCTACTAAAATAGATATTATCAAATCTCTTGAAATTCTAAGATTTGAAGACTCTCTTGGAGTTGTTTGAGGAAGATAGTATAGTGCTAAAAGAATTAAAACAATAGTTACAACTTCAACGCTTAGTTGTGTTAAGGCTAAATCAGGAGCTGAAAACTTGATAAAAATTAGTGAAACTATTAATCCAACAACTCCAATTATAATCAAGGCTAAGAGCCTTTTATGGTGTAAAAATGCAGTTGCAAAAGTTGCAAAAATCAAAATAGCAGTCATAATTAAACTTATAATATCAATTTCTAAAAACTCTTTGTTTCCAAATAAAGGTGAGTCTCCATAAGTAAATCCAGCAACTCCAATTATTAAAGAGGCTACAATAAACCAAACTATCATATCTTGAAGAGAGCTTTTATCAAAAATAGATGTAACTTTATTTGATAGTTTAAAAATAGACTCAACTAATAGATTAAAAGGGACTCTTGCATCAATTTTTTCAAAATATTTCTCAAAAATAGCTGTTGTTTTCTCTCTTTTTGTATATAGAAAAATCCCCAAAATAAATGCGATTATACTCATAATAAGTGGGGCATTAAAACCATGCCAAATAGCTAAAGAGTACTCTGGAAGAGTAGTTTGAAGAGAACCCATAACAGCAACTGCTAAAAGAGGAGCAATAGTCAAAGCTGGAACTGTTCCAACTAAAAAACATATAATTACTAATAAATCAACAGGAATTTTCATAAACCTTGGTGGTTCATGAGGAGTTTTTGGTAATTTTTTTGTTTTTCCATTGAAAAATATATTATGAACAAATTTTAAAGAGTAGGCAACAGAAAATATTCCAGCAATTGTTGCTAAAATTGGAATTAAAATTCCAATACTCAGTGTATTTATATCTAAAGCTCTTTCAAAAAACATCTCTTTTGATAAAAATCCATTTAAAAGAGGAACTCCAGCCATTGAAGCTGCTGCTATCATGGCCAAGGTTGCAGTGTGAGGCATAAATGCCCAAAGACCACTTAATTTTCTTAAATCTCTAGTTCCAGTTTCATGATCAACAATACCAGCAACCATAAATAGTGATGCTTTAAATGTTGCGTGATTCATAATATGAAATATAGCAGCAACAACGCTAAGTGGAGTAGAAAATCCAAATAAAAGAGTTATTAATCCAAGATGACTTATTGTTGAATATGCCAATAAACCTTTAATATCATGTTTAAACATTGCTGTAAATGCACCAATTAAAAGCGTGGCAAGACCTGCAAATGTAACTAAAAATATCCATTCAGTTGTACCACTTAAAGATGGATATAGTCTTGCTAATAAAAATATTCCAGCTTTTACCATTGTTGCTGAGTGTAAATATGCAGAGACTGGTGTTGGAGCTGCCATTGCGTGAGGTAACCAAAAATGAAATGGAAATTGCGCTGATTTTGTAAAAACTCCAAGTAAAATAAGAATAATTATAGGAGTATATAAAGGGCTACTTTTTATTAAATCACCACTTACTAAAATATCACTTAGATTGTAACTGTCAACAATATGTCCAAGTAACAATACACCAGCAAGCATAGCTAAACCACCAGCTCCTGTTATTGTAAGTGCCATTTTAGCACCATCTTGAGCCTCTTTTTTATCTTGCCAATAACTAATTAATAAAAAAGATGATAAAGATGTTAACTCCCAAAATACAACCATTTGGATTATGTTTTCAGATAAAACAATTCCAAGCATTGAACCCATAAAAAGAAGTAAATAAGAGTAGAATCTTCCCATACAATCTTTTGTGCTTATATAGTATCTTGCATAGATTATTATTAAAAGTCCAATTCCAAGAATTAAACATGAGAATAGAAGGCTAAGACCATCTAATCTAAAAGCGAAATCCAAACCAATTGACTCTATCCAACTTCTTGATTGAATAGTTGTAATACCAGCAAATGGAAGTTTTATATAAAAAAGAAGAACTAAAAAAGCCATAATAGTAGCAGCTGCAGAACTCCAAGCAGCCGCTAGGCGATTATATTTTGCCAAATATGCAACTATTGGGGCTGCTAAAAATGGTAAAAGGGCAACTATGGCTAAGCCAAATGTTTCAATCATTTTGTACCTTTCAAAAACTTTTAAATAAGTTTTTTATTACAAAATCCTATAAAGATGTTGTAATTCTTAGTCTTAGATTTGTGTCCTTGTATTCAACTTTTATATCGCTATTTATTTTTTCTCTACTTAAAACCCCTTGTAGTGTCTTTAATACATGCCAAAATTTTTCATTAAAAGGTAGTTCAATCTCTTTTAATTTCTTATCTTTTATAACTTTTGCTATTGTATAAACACCGTAGTAGTAAAAAATTTTATTTTTTGCTCTTTTTAATTGATAATCTTTCATTAAATTTAAGTTTGAAATATATGTATTTCTATCAACTTCACTTAACTGAGTATTATTTAATATCTCATTTTGTTCATTTTCTAAAAAAGCTTTAAACTCTTCTAATCTTTTATTTATATCATTTTCTAAATTTGGATAAACAAGTGAAACTTTATTAAATAGTTTATCAACATTTGAGTTATCTATTTTTGAAGAAAATGAGTGATTTTTATTTGTACCATAATCATAAGAGATAGCTTCTAAAATCTCATAAGCATAAGGCAAATATATATATTTATCATCTTTTCCACTCTTAAAAGATACACCGTGTTGGCTAATTACAGGTTTAAAACCTACATATTCAAATTTCACTTTTTACTCCTTGTATAATAAAAAAATTATAATTTTTAGAACCAATTTTTGATTTTATCAAACATTGATTCAAATTTAGCTTCAGAAGGAGAGCTTTCAACTCCAAAACTATTTTGAAGCTTCTCTAAAAGCTCTTTTTGTTCAGTTGTTAAAGATTTTGGATACTCAATTTTTATTTGAACAATTAAATCTCCTTTTCCATAACCTTGAACACTCTTAACCCCTTCACCTCTAAATTTAAACTGCTGTTTATCTTTTACATTTTTTGGAATTTCAAGCTCTAATTCCCCTTTTAAGCTTGGAATTTTAATTTTAGCACCAAGTGCAACTTGAGTAAAAAATATAGGAGCTTCAACATAAATATCATCATCATGTCTTACAAAATGAGCATCCTCTTTTACTTTAGTTTGGATATACAAATCTCCTCTTTGACCATTTGGTGCAATATTTCCACGACCACTAACTCTAATTCTCATTCCATCATTTACACCCTCTGGAATATCAACTTTAAAGCTATCTTTTTTCTCTTCGTATCCATTACCTTTACACTCTTTACATAAAGTAGCTTTTGCTTTTCCACTACCTTCACAGTTTGGACAAGTTTGTGCATAAGTCATAAAACCGTGTCTTGAGTGAACTTGACCATGTCCACCACAAGTTCTACAGTTTTCTAGTTTTCCATCTTTTGCACCTGTTCCACTACAAGAGTTACAAGCTGTTTTATATGTATAGTTTATCTCTTTTTTACATCCAAAAATAGCTTCATTGAACTCTAAAACCACCTCAATAGCACTATCAAGGTTGTAGTTATATGTTTTTCTCTCTCTTCTTCTGCTACTTGAGCCTGAGAATCCAAACATCTCTTCAAAAATTGAACCTAAATCATCAAAACCACCAAAACCACCCTGGCTTCTATGTCCTTGACCCTCTAAACCAGCTTTACCATATCTATCATATAAAGCTCTTTTCTCATCATCGCTTAAAACTTGATAAGCTTCATTTATGGCTTTAAATTTCTCTTCAGCCTCTTTATTATCTGGATTTTTATCTGGATGATACTGCATTGCTAGTTTTCTGTAAGCTTTTTTAATTGTAGTTTTATCTGAAGTTTTTTCAACTTCTAATAATTCATAATAATCAATCTCTACCAATTTTTAATCTCCAAAATATATTTTTAAATTTTTTAAAGCGAATATTCTAACCAAAAAATAATAAAATAAGCTTTATTATAAAATTTATTTTAAATTGGATACAATCCCAAAATGAACAGAGGATTAGAAAAATTTTATGAACTAGTTGAGGCTTTTGAGTCTTTGCCAACAATTGGTAAAAAATCAGCACTTAGACTTGCATACCATATAGTTATGAACGACAACTACTGCGGTGTTAAACTATCTCATAGTATTGAGAGTGCTTTAAAGACTATAAAAAGATGTAAAAAATGCTCTTGTATGAGTGAAAATGAGATATGTGAATATTGTCTTGATGATAGCAGAGATGATAGTAAGCTTTGTATTGTTCAAAGTGCAAAAGATATTTTTATAATTGAAGATTCAAAAGAGTTTGATGGAAGATATTTTGTAATTGATGAGTTAGAGCAAAGTTATATATTAAAACTTCAAGAGTATATAAAAAATAGTAAGGTAAAAAATATACTTTTTGCAATAACTCCTTCAATTGCAAATGATGCTTTTATACTTTATATTGAAGATAAATTAAAAGATTTTGATATAAAATTTACAAAAATAGCTCAAGGTGTTCCAACAGGAGTTAGTTTGGAAAATGTTGATTTGTTATCACTTTCAAAAGCAATACAAAGTAAGGTAGAGATTTAAAGATGCAAAAAAGAGTAGTGTGTCAAAGGTGTATCCACTATTTTGTAACTTGGGAGCCAAATAAACCACACGGTTGCAAAGCTTATGGTTTTAAGTCACAACTTCTTCCAAGTATTGTTGTAAAAAATAGTAGTGGTGATAGTTGTAATCTATTTATAGAGAAAAAATTTGAAAATAGGAGTTAGGTTTGTTGTATAAAGAGTTTAAATTAGCTATAAAAAATATTGGTTTTGCCTCTTTGGAGGAGTTTTTAAAGTTTACAAAGATTGATTCAAAAGATGTTTTAGTTTGGGAAGAGAAAGATGAAGTTCCTTATGTAATATCACTTCTTCTTCATACAATAAAAGGTGATAAAAAACTTCTTCCTTCAAATGTTGTTTTAGATAGTTTAATTGAGGAGTGTTTACCTTTGGCAAATCTACTTGAAGAGGCTTCATCTTTTCCTTCAAAACTTGAAGAGATGTTTTTACTTCAAAAAGAGTTAAATGACTCAACAAATGGTAAAAACTGGGAGCTTGGAATTAATAAATTCAATAAAGAGATAAATTGGCTTAGATGTATTCATATGGAAGTTGCAGAGTTAATAGATTCAACTCCTTGGAAACACTGGAAAAATATAAATTCACATCCTGATATGAATAATATTCATGTAGAGCTTGTAGATATTTGGCACTTTTTAATGAGTTATATACTTCAAGAGACAAATGTACCAAGAGCAGTTTCACTTGTAAATACTCACTGTATTTATGAAGCAAATTCAAATATTGATATAAAACTTGTTGTAAAAGATGCTGAAAAGCTATCTTATTTGGCTTTGGCAATTGATACAAAAAATATGCCAAGTTTTAGTGGAATTGAGAGATTCATTGAGCAGTTTTTTAGAACTTGTAAAACAGCTGGATTATCGTTTACTTGGCTTCAAAAACTATATATTGGGAAAAATTGTTTAAATAAATTTAGACAAGACAACGGATATAAAGAGGGAACTTATAAAAAAGTTTGGAGTGGACAAGAGGACAATGTAGTTATGGTTGAACTTCTTGAAAAAATAGAGGATGTAAATTTTGAAGATTTTTACAAAAAACTTGAAGTAGAGTATAAAAAAAACTAATTAAACTTATATAATAAAAACTTATGTTAAAATCAAAACTTAGGATTAAGTTTTGATTTTAGTTTTTTTGGCAAATGTGCAAAAACCATTTTGCTATTTTTTATAAAAACTTCATTTTTAAAAATAGCAATATCTAAACTCATTGAACTTTGATTAAAGTTTAAAAGTTTTATAGTCTCATCTTTTTGTGTAAATGATAGATTTAAAGCTCTTAAATCTACTACTTTTTTATCTTTTGCCAAAACTAAACTCCTAAAACTCAAATTAAAAAATATTTTACAAAAATAGGATTTAAGAATGCAACAAGAGAGTATAAAAGCAATCCCATCAAATAGATTGCAATTTTTCCCAATTATTTAGAGAGTTTAGTATTGAAATATCCAAACTATTTTTCTACTTCGGAGCTATTTTACATCTATTTTTAACTTTCTACACAATAAGATTTTGGATAAATAACAATCTTGAGATAGTTCACTCAAATCCAGCTTGGTTTATTCCAATTGTTGGAAACTTAATAGTTCCTATTGCTGGAGTTTCATTTGTAGATAATCAAATATTGATTTTCTATTTTGCAATAGGTCTGTTTTTTGGATAGTACTATTTTCTATAATCTTAAATAGAATCATATTTCACAATCCATTTGCACCAAAATTTTTGCCAACTATGTTTATTTTGATAGCTCCTCCATCAATTGGATTTATCTCATATATAAAATTGACTTCTAGTTTAGATTTTTTTGCTCAAATACTATTCTCTTTGGCACTATTTTTTACTATTTTGGTGGCATTTATGTATAAAAACTTTTTAAAAATAAATTTTTTTATATCTTGGTGGGCATTTACATTTCCTATGGCTGCTGTAACTTTAAGTGTGATTACTATGTATGAATTAACTTCTAAACCTTTTTATGAGATTTTGGCATATATTTTGAGTTTTATTACAACTATTATTGTGCTTTTGGTTGCTATTTTTACATTTAAACATATTTTGAAAAAAGAGATTTGTATCATAGAGTAGGGTAGTTTTAGTCTATTTTGATATAATTTTTGCTTAATAATTTTTTGCAAAAAGGCTTTAATATGGAATTTAGATATATAGGAAAAAGTGGACTTAGAGTTAGCTCTATTTGTATGGGAACTATGACTTTTGGAAGTAGTACAGATGAAAAAGAGGCTTTTAAAATTCTTGATATGGCTTATGATAGAGGAATAAACTTCTATGATACAGCTGAGCTTTATCCTGTAAGTCCAAAAAAAGAGACAATAGGTCTAACAGAATCAATCTTGGCAAAATGGCTTAAAACAAAACCAAGAGATAGTATTATTTTAGCTACAAAAGTTGCAGGTGCTGCTTCAGGTTGGTTTGTACCACCTGTAAGGCATGGATTAACTGCAATTGATAGTTTTCATATAAAAAGAGCAATAGAGGGAAGCTTAAAAAGATTGCAAGTAGATTATATTGATTTATATCAGATGCATTGGCCTGATACTATTGTGCCTATTGAAGAGAGTTTAAAAGCATTTGATTCTTTGGTAAAAGAGGGAAAAGTGCGATATATTGGAACTTCAAATGATAGTGCTTATGGGCTTACAAAAGCAAATGAGATAAGCAAAAATAGAAATCTAGCAAGATTTGAGTCTATTCAAAACAACTTTTCACTTCTAAATCCAAGATTTCACGATGAGTTGGCAAATGTTTGCAAAAGAGAAAATATATCGCTATTGCCATATTCACCAATGGCTGGTGGAGTTTTAAGTGGAAAATATAATAAAGAGTTTGTAGATCCTGAGGTTAGATTTGCTGTTTATTTAAAAGATAAAAGCAAAAGAGTTCAAGCTATGGCACATAGATTTGTAAATGATAAAACTCTTGAAGCAACTGCAAAATATATCAGCCTTGCAAATGATTATGGAGTTTCACCCTTAACTTTGGCAGTATCTTACTCAAAGCATTTTGATTTTGTGGCATCTACTATTATAGGTGCAAGAAAAAGTGAGCAACTAGAAGAGAGTTTCAAAGCCTTTGATTTTAAAATTACTCCTGAGATATTGGCAAAAATTGAGGATATACAAAAAGAGATTTTGTATCCGATGGGTTAATCGAATCTTTATTATATTTCAAAAAAAGAAAATATAAAAGTTTATAAATATACTCTAAAAATGTATATTATCCCAAAAATATGATATAATATACACTTAAAATGTATAAAAGGATTCAAATGATTACTATAAAAGCTTGGGGAAAAGATATAGCACAACTAGTAGAGCATAAAGGTGTAATAAAGTTTAAATATTTAGATTCAAACAATCTTGATTTTTCACCAATTAAAATGCCTATAAAAAATAGACAAGTCTATAATTTTTCTCATATTGATTTTCAATATGGACTTCCAGGCTTAATAAGTGATTGTTTACCTGGAAGTTATGGTATGAGTTATTTAGATCATTTTATGTTTCAATATCTAAAAAGAAAACCTACTATTTTTGAAAGATTACAATTTTTAGGAACTCATACTTTAGGTGCTTTAGAATTTCATCCTTCTTTGCAAACAGAAGAGTACAAAGAAGTTTTAAATATATCAAAAGTTTACGAAGAGTCAAAAAAACTTTTAAATCAAGAAAATGAAAAAGAAAACAATTCTATGCTTACTCTAAAAACACTTATTGCTGTTTCAAACTCTGCTGGTGGAGGTGCTAGATCAAAAGCAATGGTTGGTTTTAATCCTAAATATAAGACAATAAGTTTAACTAGAAAACAAGGAGATTTTCCAAAAGATTATTATCCTGTGATTATAAAATATGATGACCAAGATATATCAATGTATCCAACTTTGTCAAATAAATACAAAGATGCTTCTATTGCTACAAAATTGGAGTATTTGTATTATTTATTTGCAAAAGAGTCAGGTGTTAATATAAGTCCTTGTGAGTTGCTAGAACAAGATGGACGAACTCATTTTTTAACTTATAGATTTGATGTGAAAAATAATGAAAGATTTCATATTCACTCTTTATCTGGAATGATGCACTACAATCCAGCCGAAACATATAATGATTTTATTGATATGTTTAGAATATCTTTAAAGCTTAATTTATCACAAAATGATAAAGAAGATATTGTGAAAGTAATCTTATTTAATGCAATTTTTGGAAACAAAGATGACCATTCAAAAAACTTTTCATTTTTAATGAATAGCAAAGGAAAATGGAGTTTTGCACCTGCTTATGATTTGACATATACAAGCAATGGATACCATCAAATGCTACTTGGAAATAAAGTTTTAAATAGAGCATTATTTAAAGATTTGAAAAATAGTTTTGAACCATATAATATTAAAGAGTCATTTTTAAAAGAAAATATAGAAAAAATGATAGAGATAAAGCATAAAAAATTAGTTCAAGAATTTATAAATTATGATATACCGAAAGATTTTGCAAATCATATTTTAAATGAAACAAAAATAGTAGATGAGAACTTTAGCAAGGAAATAAAAAAATGAGAGATATAGATTTTAGTTTATCAACAACACAAGAGATAATCAAAGAGTTGGCTTCTAGAGCAAAAAGAAAAAGAAAACAAAATATAGAAACATATGGTACTCAAAAAGAGTTTGCACAACATATAGGAATGAGTTTTAGAAGTTATCAAGAGTTTGAGATTAGTGGGAAAATAAGTTTAGAAAAATTTATCGATGTTTTAAGAGGGCTTGATTGTATTGAAGATGGTCAAGATATTTTAAAAATCAAGGATGAAGAACTATTTAAAGATATGAAAAATTAGAAAAATATTATTAATATTTAAGAGTGTTCAAAGATTAAACACTGTATATTTCAAACTCAATTTTTAAAGGGGAATTAAGATTTTGAATCAAGAAGAGATAGAACTAAAAATTCTAAGAAGTGTAGATAAAGTCATAAGCCAAAGAACAATAGCAGATGAAATAGGCTATAGCTTGGGAAAAGTGAACTATGTACTTAAAAACTTAATTGATAAAGGTCTTATAAAAACTCAAAGATTTGTAAACTCAGAAAATAAAATCCAATATAAATATTTACTTACACCAAAAGGTATAAAAGAGAAAATCGAAATCACAGAAAAATTTATTGCTATAAAAAAAGCTGAGTATGATGAGCTTCAAAAAGAGCTTGAAGTTTTGAAAGGTTTAGGGAAATAAAAATAAATGCAAGAATCAAATAAAAAATACAAAATCGCAATAGCAGGAACTGGTTATGTAGGTCTGTCAAACGGACTATTACTAGCACAACACAACGAAGTAGTTGCCCTTGATATCATCTCTGAAAAGGTAGAGATGCTAAACCGTGGTATATCTCCGATAGAAGATAAAGATATAAGTGAGTATCTTCCAAGATTAATTCAAAATTCAAAATCTAACATTCAAAATTCTATAAGAGCTACTTTAGATAAAAATGAAGCTTATAAAGATGCTGATTTTATAATAATAGCTACTCCAACAGATTATGACCATGAAACTAACTATTTCAACACAAAAAGTGTTGAAGCTGTTATAAAAGATGTATTAGAGATAAACCCAAATGCAACTATGGTTATTAAATCAACAGTTCCTGTAGGGTTTACAAAAAGTCTAAAAGAGAAATTCAATACAAATAATATAATCTTCTCTCCAGAGTTTTTAAGAGAAGGAAAAGCTCTATATGATAATTTGTACCCAAGTAGAATAATTGTAGGTGAACAAAGTAAAAGAGCAGAACTTTTTGCTTCACTACTATCTGCTGGTGCTATTAAAAAAGATATTCCAATTTTATTTACAAACTCAACTGAAGCAGAAGCTATAAAACTATTTTCAAATACATATTTAGCTATGAGAGTTGCATACTTTAATGAACTTGACTCTTATGCTCAAACACATAACCTTGATACTAAACAGATAATTGATGGTGTAGGATTGGATCCACGAATTGGAACACACTATAATAATCCAAGCTTTGGATATGGTGGATACTGCTTACCAAAAGATACAAAACAATTACTAGCAAATTATAGTGAAGTACCAAGTAATTTAATAGAAGCTATAGTAAAATCTAACTCTACAAGAAAAGATTTTATTGCAGACTCAGTTATAAAGATGTTAAATAGTTCTTTAACAAACCCAAATACTTCTACTAAAGTTGTAGGTATTTATAGACTAGTAATGAAAAGTGGAAGTGATAATTTTAGAAGTAGTGCAATTCAAGGAATAATGAAAAGAATAAAAGCAAAAGGCATAGAAGTAGTAATATATGAACCAGTATTAAAAGAAGATAGTTTTTTTAACTCTAAAGTTATAAAAGATTTAGATGAGTTTAAATCTATATCTGATGTTATCATCGCAAATAGATTGGAAGATGTGCTAGAAGATGTAAAATCAAAAGTTTATACTCGTGATATATTTAATAGTGATAGTTAAAGTAAGAGAACACAAATGAATATTTTAGCAGTAATACCAGCAAGAGGTGGTTCAAAAGGAATCCCTCGCAAAAATCTTAGACTTTTAAACGGTAAGCCATTGATTTATTATGCAATAAATACAGCTCTTAAATCAAAGTATAATATTGATGTGTATGTTTCAAGTGAAGATGATGAGATATTAAGCACAGCATCTACTTTTGGGGCTAAGATACATAAAAGGGATATGAATATTGCTGATGATAAGACTACTTTAGATCCTGTAATATATGATTGTTATCTTCATGCAAAAGAAGCAGAACAAAAAGAATATGATTATATTATTACTATGCAACCTACATCTCCATTACTCAAAACTATTTCATTAGATAAAGCTATTGAAAAAGCGATCCTAGGCAAAGATATTGAAACTGTAATTGCTGCTAAAGATGACACTCATCTTTCTTGGAGAAAAGAAGAAGGTAGATTTTTACCGAACTATAAAGAAAGAGTAAACAGACAATATCTCACACCAACATTTACAGAAACAGGTGCTTTTTTTATCACTAGAGTTGATATTATTACTTCTACTAATAGAATTGGTAAAAATGTAGAATTACAAGTACTTTCAAATGGGGAAGAGATAGATATTGATACATACGATGATTGGAATTTGTGTGAATATCATCTGCAAAGAAAACATATAGTTTTTGTAGTGACTGGAAACAATGAAGTTGGACTTGGTCATGTGTACAACACTCTTCTTATTGCAAATGATATTTTAAATCATAAAATTACTTTTCTAGTGGATAAAAAAAGTATGATGGCGTATGAAAAAATAGCATCAAGAAATTATCCCGTTTTTATCCAACAAAATGATGAAATCATAGAAGATATCAAAAAATTAAATGCAGATATTATTATAAATGATAGACTTGATACAGATGAGAATTATATAACTCAATTGAAAAGTTTAAATTTGAAAGTGATAAACTTTGAAGACTTGGGAGAAGGTGCAAAAAAAGCTGATTTGGTTATAAATGCAATTTATCCAGAAAAACAACTACTTCCAAAGCACTATTTTGGTCATGATTATTTTATTCTTAGAGATGAGTTTATTTATTCAAAAGAGAAAAAGATAAAAGAAAAGGTAAAAAATATTCTTATCTCTTTTGGTGGAGTTGATCCAAATAATTACACAAAAAAAGTCATAGAAGCAATTTATAAATATTGTCAGATAAATAATATCTCTATTACAGTAATATCTGGATTTGGTTATACTCAATATGAAACATTAAAAGAGTTTACAAATATACAAATCAAAAAAAATGTGTCTAATATATCTAAATATATGCTTGAAGCTGATCTTATTTTTACATCAGCTGGAAGAACAACTTATGAGATAGCAAGTATTGCTACACCTGCTATAGTACTGGCACAAAATGAGAGAGAATTAACACATTTTTTTGCAAATAGTGAATTTGGATTTTTGAATTTGGGACTTGGATACACTGTGACAAGTGAAGAACTGTATAAAAATTTTATAGAATTAGTTCATTCGTTTAAAAATAGAAAGTATATGAGTGAATTAATGAAAAAAATAGATTTGAAAAATGGAAGAAAAACAGTAATAAAATTAATACAAAATCTAATAGAGGTAAATAAATGAAAGGTATAGTATTAGCAGGTGGAAGTGGAACAAGACTTTATCCAGTAACAAAAAGCATAAGCAAACAATTACTTCCTATCTATGATAAGCCAATGATTTATTATCCACTATCTGTTTTAATGTTAGCTGGAATAAAAGAAATACTTATTATTTCAACACCAGAAGATTTACCAAGATTTGAAGAACTTCTTGGGAATGGAAGTGATTGGGGTATAAGACTTGAATATAAAATACAACCAAGTCCAGATGGACTAGCTCAAGCCTTTATTTTGGGAGAAGAGTTTATAGGAGATGATAGTGTTTGCTTAATACTTGGAGATAATATTTTTTATGGAAGTGGATTGAGTAATATGGTTAAAAATGCAGCTTCAATCAAAGATGGAGCAATTGTATTTGGATATCAAGTAAAAGACCCTGAAAGATTTGGTGTAGTAGAGTTTGATAAAGATAAAAATGCTATTAGCATAGAAGAAAAACCAAACAAACCAAAATCAAATTTTGCAGTTACTGGATTATACTTTTATGATAATGATGTAGTAGAAATAGCAAAAAATGTAAAACCATCGGAGCGAGGTGAACTTGAAATTACAAGTGTAAATCAAGAGTACCTAAAAAGAGGAAAACTAAAAGTTGAACTTCTAGGTCGTGGATTTGCTTGACTTGATACAGGAACTCATGATAGTTTGATAGAAGCTGGACAATTTGTACAAACAATAGAACATAGACAAGGTTATAAAATAGCTTGTCTTGAAGAGATAGCTTATAATAATGGTTGGATAAACAAAGAAAAAATTCTTGAAATTGCAAAACCACTTTCTAAAAATGGATATGGACAATATCTTTATGATTTAGTAAAGGAAGATAATGTCTAATAATAAAAATAAAACAATACTACTAACAGGATGTGCAGGATTTATAGGAAGTAACTTTGTACCATATTTTTTAGATAAATACCCAAATTATAATCTAGTAAATCTTGACCTTCTAACATACGCTGGAGATTTAGAAAACCTAAAAGAGTGTGAAACAAATCCAAGATATAAATTTATTAAAGGTGATATTTGTAATCGTGAATTAGTAGAGTTTATTTTTAATGAATATGATATACAAGGTGTAATTCACTTTGCAGCTGAATCTCATGTAGATAATAGTATTAAAAACCCAGGTGTGTTTGTGCAAACAAATGTAAATGGAACTTTTACTTTGATAGATGTTGCTTATAAGTATTGGATGAGTAAACCATTTGTTTATAAAGAAAAATATGAAAACGCAAGATTTCATAATATTTCTACTGATGAAGTATATGGTACTTTATCAGAAGACCCAAATGATCTGTTCACTGAAACTACTCCATACGCTCCAAACTCTCCATATAGTGCAAGTAAAGCTTCAAGTGATATGATTATTAGAGCTTATAATGAAACATATGGACTAAATACAGTTATCACAAACTGCTCAAATAATTATGGACCAAAACAGCATGATGAAAAACTAATTCCTACAATTATACGAAATGCTCTTTTAGGAAACCCAATTCCAATATATGGTGATGGGAAAAATATAAGAGATTGGTTGTATGTACTTGACCACTGTAAAGGAATAGATCTTGTTTATCATAATGGTAAAACTGGAGAGACATATAATATTGGTGGAAGAAATGAAAGAACGAATCTGCAAATAGTGGATAGAATTTGTAGTATCTTAGACCAACAAGTTCCAAAAGATAAATCTTATAAAGATTTAATTACTTTTGTAGAAGATCGTGCAGGACATGATAGAAGATATGCAATAGATGCAACAAAGTTAGAACAAGAACTAGGTTGGAAAGCAGATGAAAACTTTGATAGTGGGATAGTTAAGACTATTGAGTGGTATTTACATAAATACAAAGTTAAATTTTAGTAAAATAAAAAATTACTCAAATACGGGAAGCAATGAAGATAAATAGCATAAAAATCAAAAATTTTAGAATATTTAAAGACTATGAAATAGAGTTTGATAAAAATTTGACCGTTTTAGTAGCAAATAATAGTGCAGGTAAAACAGCTTTGCTAGATGTTGTATCTATTGCTTTTGGCTCATATATTGGTGTATTTCCATTGTGTACGAATAAAGGATTTAAATATACAGATGCCACTATTGTAAGTAGTGGAGATGAGCCTTTATATCCAATATCTTTGCAAGCTAGTATAAGTTTACAAGATAAAGATATTGATATAAAAAGAGAACTTCTTAGAAAAGGTTCTGCAACTACTGTTAAAGATACAAAAGAATTTCAAAACTATGCAAAAAGAAATTATGAAAAACTGGTAAACAAAGAGCTTGTTGATTTACCTATAATTGCTTATTATGGTACAGGAAGATTGTGGAGAAAAATCAAAAAAACTACAACTTCAAAAGATAGTAATGCTAGAAGCTTTGGGTATTATGATTGTTTAGACCCAAATTCAAACTACAAAGAGTTTGAATCTTGGTTCTTAGAACAATCAAGAATTGAATTTGACAGCATAATACAACAAATACAATCAGGTAAAGATATAACTCAAAATCAAATAAAAAATCCAAAGAAAAATATTTTAAAGAATATAAAAAATAGTATTAATAAAGCTTTGGAACATATAGGCTTTAGCAATTTTAGATTTGATGGTGTTAAACTAACTATTGACAACAAAGAAGGTGTATCTTTACCTATTGAGATATTAAGCGACGGTGTTAAAAGTATGTTTGCTCTTGTAGCTGATATTGCATATAGATGTTCAAAATTAAATCCTCATCTTGAATTTGCATCAGAAAGTACAAATGGTGTTGTAATGATAGATGAGATAGATATGCATCTTCATCCAAGTTGGCAACAAAGAGTTTTAAAAGATTTACAAGCAATATTTCCAAAAATACAATTTATAGTAAGCACTCATAGTCCACAAGTTCTTAGTAGTGTATCAAATGAGCATATAAGAATTATAGACCCTAGTAAAGAAAAGGCTATAAAACCTTCTGTCAATCCTTATGGAAAACAAAGTATAGTTGCACTTGAAGATATTATGAATGTAGATTCAACACCACCAAAAGAAGTAGTAAAAGAGACAGAGCTTTTGGAAGAGTATTTAGCTTTGATTCAAAGTGGAGATATTTTAAATCCAAAATTAGCAACTGAAGAAATAACAAAAGCACAAAATACTATAGATGTATTAAACTTAAACTGTAAAAGATTAAAAAGACAAAGAGAAGCTGTATTGGAAGAAGGATTCAAAATAATAAACGAATTATTAGATAATAATGAAGCTTTGAATTATTTTTTAGATTTTGAACTAAATAGTGTAAATAACAATTATTTCCCTTTTATAAACTTAAGAAGAGAACATTTTACACAATTTAAAATTTAATTTAAAAAAAGGAACTAGGAAAACAGTATATGAAACTAAGCATTGTAACCACACTTTATAAATCATCGCCATATATAGATGAGTTTTATGAGCGTGTGTCAAAAGAGGCACAAAAGATAACACAGGATTATGAAATCATATTTGTAGATGATGGAAGTCCTGATGAATAATAATATATATATTTCAATAGTTACCCCAGTATATGGATGTTGTAAAAGTTTAAACAATTTGTATGAAAGATTAAACAGAACTCTTTCAACAATAACAGAAAATTTTGAAATCATCATGGTAAATGATGCTAGTCCAGATAATGCGTGGGAAGCTATAAAAGAATTAGCTAAAAAAGATGACAGAGTAAAGGGAATAAATCTCTCACGAAACTTCGGACAGCACAAAGCTATAACAGCTGGACTAGATTATGCAAATGGTGATTGGGTTGTAGTTATGGATTGTGACTTGCAAGATCAGCCAGAAGAGATTATCAAGCTTTACAATAAAGCTCAAGAGGGCTATGACATAGTTTTTGGAAGAAGAGCTCAAAGACAGGATGGATTTTTTAAGAAGCTTAGCTCACGACTTTTTTATAAAGTATATGATTATTTTACAGAAAGTAAAGTAGATAACACTATTGCTAACTTTAGTATCATTTCTAAAAAAGTTTTACATAATCTAAAAAAATTAAAAGAGCAAAATAGAATGTATCCTCTTTTTATAAACTGGATAGGATTTAATAAAGCAGAGATAGATATAGAGCATGCTTCAAGAGAAGAGGGAAAGAGTTCTTATACATTAAAAAAACTTATTGATTTAGCTATAGATAGTATCGTCTCACAATCTAATAAACCTTTGAAGCTATCGATTAAATTTGGATTTATAGTTTCATTTTTAAGTCTTATATATGCTTTTTGGCTTACAATAAGATATTTTCTTTTTTCTATTCCTGTAGAGGGTTGGACTAGTGTTATGGTTTCTATCTATTTCATAGGCGGATTACTTTTTGCAAATATGGGAATACTAGGTCTTTATATAGGAAAAATATTTGATGAAACGAAGAATAGACCTATATATGTGGTTCAAGAATCTACATTTGAAAAAAAAGAAATTTAGATGGCATATTACACACAAGAACAATTAAAAAAACTAAACTTTAAGCACATTGGAAAAAATGTAAAAATAAGTGATAAAGCTAGTATTTATAATTGTGATGAGATAGAAATAGGAGACAATTCAAGAATAGATGATTTTTGTGTAATCTCAGGAAAGATAAAAATAGGTAGAAATGTTCATATTGCTCCTTTTTGTTTAGTAGCAGGTGGAGAAAAAGGAATAATTTTTGAGGATTTTTCAGGGTTAGCCTATCAAGTACAAGTTTTCACTCAATCAGATGATTACAGTGGTAGAACTTTGACAAATCCTACTATTCCAGATAAATATAAAAAAGAAATAAAAAAAGAAGTTGTTATTGGAAAACATTCTATTGTTGGTGCAGGTTCAATTATTATGCCAGGTGTTATTCTTGCTGAAGGAACTTCAATTGGTGCTTTATCTCTTGTGAGAAAAAAAACTGAAGAATGGAGTGTTTATTTAGGAAATCCAGCCAAAAAATTGACAACAAGAAAAAAAGATCTATTAGAACTTGAAAAACAGTATTTAGAAAATGAAGGAAAACAATGAAAAAAGTAGCATTTTATGTCATGAACTCTAAAGGATATTTTGTACTCAAAAATTTTGTGGATAAATTTGGAACTAAAAATATCGATTATATTGTTTCTAGTGCTGATGCAAATATAAAAAAAGATTATTTCGATGAGATACAAAGTTTAGCAACTCAATCTAAAATAAGGTTTTTCAATCGTTTTGATAGTTTTTTAGATATTGAAAATAAATTTCAAGGATACAAATTTTCTATAGGTTGGAGATGGCTTATAAAAAATGAATCTAATTTGATAGTATTTCACGACTCACTATTGCCAAAATACAGAGGATTTGCTCCACTCGTAAACTGTTTAGTCAATAACGAAAATCGGGGGGGGTAACAGCTTTGTTTGCTAGTAGCCACTACGATAGAGGAGATATAATAGCTCAAAAAAGTTTTGAGATAGATTATCCTATGAAGATAAATGATGCTATACAAAAAGTTGAGCCACTCTATTTTGATTTAGTAGATGAGATATATACAAAAATATTAAATGATGAAAAATTAAAATCTAAAAAACAAGATGAAACAAAAGCTACTTATAGTCTTTGGCTAGATAGTGAAGACTATTTTATAGATTGGTCTTGGAGTGCCGACAAAATAAAAAGATTTGTAGATGCAGTCGGATATCCTTATGATAATGCAAAAGCTTATCTTAATAGTGAAGTTGTGAAGTTTATTGATGTAAAGATTATTGAAGATGTGAAAGTCGAGTATAGAGATAGGCATATAGGAAAAGTAATTTTTATAGAAGATGGCGTTCCTGTGATTGTTTGTAAAAAGGGTTTGATTGGATTGGTTGATATTCGGGATGAAAATGATAATTTGTTGAATATCAATTTTAGGAGTAGGGTTAGATGACAGAAGAAGAATATAAAAAACAATTTAAAAAAAATCAAAAAAATGCTTTAGAGTATGCACTAGATATTAGAAAATTTGAGATAGATTTATATTGGAAAAGAGCTACTTATTTTTGGGCTTTTATAGCTGCTGCACTTGCTGGATATTCAGTTATACAACAAATATCTATAAATGAAGTAAAAGAAGAATTGTCATTTTTACTTGCTTGTTTTGGAATGGTGTTTTCTTTTGCATGGTATTTAGTCAACAGAGGTAGTAAATTTTGGCAAAATAATTGGGAAAGGCATGTTGACTTACTTGAGGATGAAATAACAGGACCATTATATAAAACAATAATTAAAGAATCTTCAGCAGAAGGTAGCTATATAAAAAGCCTAGCAACTAATACAGGTGAATTTTCAGTAACGAAAATAAATCAAATTTTGAGTTTATTTGTTTTTAATATTTGGATAATACTTTGTATCAGTAATTTTTACTTCTCATGGTTTTCTATACTAATAACTACTTTAACTTTATACATTTGTTATGGTTTATATTATTGGACTAAATCAAGTAACGGAAGTACTGGCTTGACGATATATAATAGAAAATTAGATGTAAGTTAATTTAGAAAAAAGTATATGATACACTCTGTGAAAAGTGATGATATTACTTATAAAAGAAAATATACAAGTAGAATGGATGGATTATAGTGGATATAAAGAGTATGAACAACTTAATCCCCCTTTTGAGCATGGAGTTACTATATTGGATTTGATATTCAATGAGGGCGATAGAGCAAAAGAGTTTATGAAGAGTTTTAAGTAAGTGATATTTTGGTAAAATAAATCAAATTTGTATACGAGGAGATAAAATGCGAACAGTAAAACTAAATATAAAAGATAGTATATATAAAAATGTTATGTTTGTATTAGAAAGTTTTAAAGAAAAAGGTGTACAAATAGAAGAAGTAAAAAGCTCTAATAAAAAATATAAAAATGAAGATTCATTAAAATATTTTTTAGAAAATTCAAAAGTTGAAGTTTTTAAGGATATAAAAGATCCAGTTGCTTGGCAAAAATCTATTAGAAATGAGTGGAAATAGTGATACTTTTAGATTCAAATACTATTACATACCTTTTTCTTTTTTAGAAATAGTTTATATAGATGAAGAAATTGCTATAAAAACTATCAAAATAAGAGAAGAAAATAAGATAAAACTCCCAGATGCTATTATTTGTGCTACAGCTTTGTATAAAAAAGCAAAACTTATAACAAATTATGAAAAGTTAAGTTTTTTGTATGATAAGATGATAGAGCAAAAGAGTTTATGAAGAGTTTTAGATAAAGAAATTTTTGAGTATAATCTAAACCTAAAATTAAAGGTGTTAAGTGTGAAAAATATAAAATTAAAAAATATCCCAATAATATCTATGACGGTTGAGATGAAGTTTAAAGTAAATATACCAGATGATGCTGTATTTGGCTTACTTTATCCATTTTTATCGAATGAGTATAGAAATTTTAATCAATTTCCAATTCAGCAAATCCCAATTGATATTCAAAAAAGAGATATAAATCTTTTTTATGCACCACACTATGAATTTTATGATGAAAATAAGCCTTTAAAAGTCTTAATTGGTCCTAGAGTTTTAATAGTTAGTTTTCTTAAAAATTCTTCAAATAATTATCCTGGATGGAGCGAATATATAGAAACTGAAACTTTAAAAATATTTGAAAATATATTTAAATTAAATTTTATAAAATCTATAGAAAGATTTGGTATACGATATATTGATTTTTTTGAAGATTTAAATATATTTGAACATGTACAATTTAAAATATTAAACAAAGATGATACAAGTATTGCAAAAGAAGAAAAACTACAAATATTAAGAAATTTTCAAAAAAATGATTTTTTTCATAATATTACAATATCAAATAATGCAAATGTCTTTATAGAAAATATTAAAAAAGAAGGTTCAATAATGGATATTGATACATATAAAGAAAACTACGAAATAGATGATTTTATTAAAAACTATAAAAACTATATAAAAATTGCACACGATACAAACAAGAAAGAGTTTTTTGAAAATTTAAATAGTGATTTCATAAAAAGTTTACAAGAAGGATAAAATTATGCCATATCAAACATTTATAGTAAATGCAACAGCAACTTTTCTTGCTACATCTTTATATGCTGGTCATATAGAATCTGATGATTCAAAAAAATATTCAAGTTTAGATAAAGGATATAGCATAATGGCTATAGAAAAAACTTATAGTGACTTTGAGCATCAAAATAGCTATAGAAACAGTGCTATCAATGATGAAATAAGCATATTGCTTGATTTTGCAACTAAACTATTGAACAATTCAACTCCACTTGATGGTGATATTGCAAAGCTTGTAAATGATAATATAATGGATTTATTAGCATAAATATGAATATAGAAGATTTAGAAATATATTTACCAAAGTATCTCTCGGATGAGAAACAAAGAGAACTTTATTCTGATTTAAAAGATTTTCCAAATAATATAAATAAAATATTTGGTTCAAAATATTTGGCTACTGAAGAGCTTTTACAATCTGATATAGTAGAGAATATACCATATTTTAATCTTCCAAGTACAGAGTCAAAATTAACAAAAGTAATTATAATTTCAAATAGTTGCGATATAGACCCACAAAACAAAAGAGATTTACCTCCAAAAGTAACATATGCTCCATTAATTAGCTTAAGTAAATTTATTGATTTGCTAAAAAGCAAAAAAATTGTTGAAACTAGAATAGAGCAAATAGTAAATAGTATAAAAAAACAAGAAAAAACAAATATATTTTTTGTACCCAAAAGTGCCAATTTAAATGAAGATTATATTGTTTTATTTGAGAATATGTTATCTATAGATAGAGATTATTTTTTTGAAAATCATAAAAAAAGTGCAACTTTTAGTAATTATGGTTTTTATATGTTTTTATTAAAACTGTCTATTCATTTTACAAGAATTCAAGAAAAAGTTGATAGAGAATGAAAAGTATAATTTTTTAAAATTATTTCAAGTGAAATTATAAATAAAATGATTAAGAATTAATAAGGGAATATATGGGATATTTGTATATAGCAGGAACAATACTTTTTACAGTATATGGGCAGTTGGTTTTGAAGTGGCGGATTGTGAATTATGGAGCTATGCCAGAAGAGTTTGGGGATAAGTTGGTTTTTCTTTTTAAACTTCTTTTTGACCCATATATTTTTAGTGGTTTTGCAGCTGCTTTTGTAGCTTCATTTTTTTGGATGGCTGCTATGACGAAGTTAGAGCTTAGTTTTGCATATCCGTTTATGAGTGCTGCTTTTGTTTTGGTGTTTTTGTTTTCTGTATTTTTATTTCAAGAAGCTGTAAATTGGCAAAAGATAGTAGGATTAGCTTTTATTGTTTTAGGAATTATTATTTCAAGTAGGGGTGCGTAAATTGGTATTAAAAGATTATAAAGAAGTAGATGGAATTAAAATATTTCATGAAAATATTGATGAAAATCATAGTGATTACAATTCACAAGGTTTAGATAATTTATATAAGCAAGAAGAAAAGCATTTTTGGTTTTTGGCTAGAAAGAACTTTATTTTACAAAATTTTAAAAAATATATAGATAAAAATTCAAAAATTATAGAAATTGGTGCTGGTACTGGAAATGTATCAAGAAATTTACAACAAAATGGATATGAAAATATAAGTGTTGGAGAGATGCACTTAAATGGTCTTAAATATGCAAAAAGCTATGGTATAAAAGATTGTTACCAATTTGATTTATTAGATACTCCTTTTGAAAATGAGTTCGATAGTGTTTGTATGTTTGATGTGTTAGAACATATTCCAAATGATAATGAAGCTTTGAAAAATGTAAATAAAATGCTAAATGGGGGGGTAAGATAGTGCTTACAGTTCCTGCTCATATGTGGCTTTGGAATAGAGATGATGCTATTGCTGGACACAAAATACGATATACAAAAAAAGAGTTGATAGAAAAGTTGGAAAACAGTGGTTTTGAAATAATTACTGCTAGATATTTTTTTATAGCAATTACTCCTTTACTTTTTTTAAGAAGAGTTTTAAATAAAGATGATGGAAGCAAAGTAAAAGATGAAGAGTATAGTAATGATATTTCTATGAATCCAACATTAAGTAAAATTTTACTTTTTATATCAAATATTGAAAATAAAATAAATAGATTTTTACCAAATTTATTTGGTGGGAGTCTGTTTATAATTGCAAGGAAGAAAAATTAATGATACCATTTAACAAGCCACCATATACAGGTAATGAAGAATATAGTGTTTTATAAAAAGTTATTTGGTTTTATAATTTTTCTTATAGTATTAATAACTACAGGATTTCTATCATACTTGTATATGAAAAAACTTATAGAGCACTATTTTGACTTTATAAGTATTAGTGAAATCGCAATATTTTCTATACTTTCTATACTTGTTCTTGGTTATTTTTTATGTAGAAATAATAAAATAAATGATAAAGAAAAATTGAAAAATGAGTTATTAGATGATGATGTATATAAAAATTTAAATACAAATCAAACAGATGGTGTTAAAAATATTATTGAAAACTATAAGAGCGATAATTTTTTCTCTTTAGCTTTGATTGGAGCTTGGGGAAGTGGAAAAAGTTCTTTTCTATGGAACTTACAACAACAATTCACAAAAGATAAAGTAATATATCTAAATGTTTGGAAACTTGAGAATATTCAAAATATACTTCAAGAGATAGAAAAAGAGTTTGATAATATTATTTTTGAATGCAATAAAACAGGATGGGCGATTCATCATATTAAAAGTATATTTATAAGAGATTATTTTTCTACACTATCAAAATACTTTTTAGAAAACAAAATAAATATAAACTTGTTCTTTTCTCAAACAATACAAGAATCAAAAAATGAATATAATATGCTTTTAAAAGAGAGTCTACAAGATAAAAAGATAGTTTTTATGCTAGATGAAATTGATAGATTAGATTCAAAAGATGATATATTAAATATTTTTAAAGTGATTAGGTATCTTGCTTCTTTTGATAAAGTCTTTACTATTACGGCTATTGATATTGAAAAAGTTGGTGAAAAAGTTGGCTTGAAGTATACTCATAAAATCTTTAATTCAAAATATACAATACCTATTACGACTAAAAGTGAAATACATGATTTTTTAAAAGTAGAGATATCTAAAAAACTATCAAGTTTTATAACTAAAGAAAATTTTGAAAAACTTTTAAGAGTTAAAGTTAAAGATAAAATATTAATTGATTATATTAAAACATATAGAGAGATAAAAAATTGTTATAACGATACTTATATCTTATGTCAAAGCTTGGAAAATGGAAATAAAAATTGGAATAAGTATATAGATTTTGAATTTATTTTTGTTTTAAATCTTATAAAATCTTTGAACTTTGATTTTTATATTAAGATAATGAAAGATAAAACTCTTACAAATCTTGTATTAGGCGAATTGTTTTATAAGAAAATTACATCATCTTCAAACTATAGTGATACTAAAGAAAAAGATGAAAAAGTTTATATAGAAAATATTAAAGATTACGAAAAATTTGGTGAAATAATTGAACTTTATACTGTTTTATTAAGAAATAGAAATTTGGAACAATCATTTTATGTTTACGAGCATTATAAAATTTATGATTATATGTTTACAGAATTCGAATATAAAGAGTTTTTAGAAGATACAAATAAAGCAAAAGAAAAATTTAATAAATTATCATATAAACCAGAAGAGCAAAAATCATTTATAATTTTTTTAATTTCACATATATATGGTGATGAGAAGATAGAAAATGTTCAAAGCATATTAAAAACTATAAAAGTGTTAATAATATCAAATGAAGAGTATCTAAATCTTATTTATAGACTTTTAGAGAATTTTGATGATAGGGGTATTTCAAAACAAGTTATTGAATATATGTTTAAAATATATTTTGAGAGCTTAGAGTTAGACAGAAAAGAAGATAATAAAACTTTAATAGATTCTATAAATATAAATATCTCAAATATTTCAAATACAAAACTAAAATTTGATTTATATAAAATTGCATACGATTATTTTAAAACAAAAGATTTGCAAAGCGATTTTAAAGTTTCACTTTGTAATTCACAAAATTTAATTGAATTAAATAGTTCATATTTTTCTCAATTTATAAAACTTATAGAATATTTAGGAGAAAAACCAGATAGTTTTTTTGAAGATAAGCAACAATATATGCTCTGGACAAAATATGACGATGCTTCAAGTATGATGGCTCATTATGGATATAGCGGAAAAGAGATAAAAGATATAATTAATAAAGGAAATTCAAATTAATGGAACTATATTTAGGTTATCCAATTTTTATTTGGGAAGGATTGATAAATTTTGTTTCAGTTGTTGTAGCTGGACTAGTTATTGCTTTTATTACTACTTTTTATTTGAAGAAAAAAGATGAAAAAACTAGGGTAGCAGGGGTTATTTTAGAAAAAAGAGTAAATGCACAACATGAGATTTTACAATTTGTAGAAAGCAATACTCAAAAATTTGAAATGCTACAATCAGATGCAATTATTCTTCGTGAATTGATTTTGAGTCATGATTTGGAACTTCCTTATGATCCACAGATTCAATATGCTGATATTTTTTCATCTGTAGATAAATTTCATAAATTTTTCCATGGTTTTGAGAGTATTTTAGAAAAGCATAAACTGTGGTTAGATTTAAAAGTTAGACATCAAATGTTACTAATGAATTCTTATTTTGCATCAATTAATGCTATGTTGGTCTCTTTTAACCGTTTACCTTTGCCAAATGGTGTCAAACTTAAAGAAAAAGATTTTACTGTTCTTGGCAATAAATTGTTGTTAATTCTTGGTGCGGGACTTGATGAAGAGTTTAATTTTCTAGTTATGGATTTAGAGGTGCTTATGGTTAATTCTATTTATAAACTAGATTTAACTCGCCCTAAGAGTGGATTTTTTAGTAAGAGAAAAGCTAGTAAAGAAGTAAAAAGAGTTGAAAATTTTTTATATAATGAATCTCTTTTTGGAGAATATATAAGAATTATACCGATTTTAATTATACAAATTTTACAAGCATATAAAAATATAGAGATAAATATTGACGAAGCTATGGATTATTATATGAAAGTTGCTAATACTTCAGGAGCAGATAAGCCACATAGTTTTCTATAAAGATAAATTTAGTATAATCAAAGGTTTTAAAACAAAATAGAAATAATATATGCAAGGAACTAAAATGTACACAATATCAATTCAAAATAAAGTTTTACTCTTTAGAAATGGGGCATTAATAGGTGAAACAACAATTGAAAAAATTGAAGATTTTTGTATTCAACACAATTTACAATTACCTCAAATTTGGGATGAGAATGACGATAATTGTAAGCTACTTATAAAAGAATACTTTGGAGCAAGAGAATAATGATACCATTTAACAAGCCACCATTTACTGGTAATGAAGAAAAATATGTAATAGAATCTATGAAAAGTAGTAAAATCTCTGGAGATGGAGAGTTTACAAAAAAATGTCACAAGTGGTTTGAAGAAAAACTACATTGTAAAAAAGCACTTTTGACTACAAGTTGTACTCATGCTCTTGAGATGGCTGCAATTTTATTAGATATAAAAGAGGGTGATGAAGTAATCATGCCTTCATATACTTTTGTATCTACTGCAAATGCTTTCGTGCTAAGAGGTGCAAAAATAGTTTTTGTAGATATAAGACCTGATACTATGAATATAGATGAATCAAAAATAGAACAAGCCATAACAAACAAAACAAAAGTTATAGTTCCAGTTCACTATGCTGGAGTTGCTTGTGAGATGGATACTATCATGGATATAGCAACAAGATATAATCTTTTCGTAGTTGAAGATGCAGCGCAAGGTATGATGAGTACATATAAAGGTAAAGCTTTAGGTACTATTGGTCATCTTGGAGCTTTTAGTTTTCATGAAACAAAAAACTATACAAGTGCTGGAGAGGGTGGACTTCTTATCATCAATGATGAAAAATATATCCAAAGAGCTGAAATCATAAGAGAAAAAGGTACAAATAGAAGTCTGTTTTTTAGAGGTATGGTAGATAAATACTCTTGGGTAGATTTAGGAAGTAGCTATCTTATGAATGATGTGAGTGCTGCATATCTTTGGGGAAATTTAGAAAAAGCTGATGAGATAAATCAAAATAGACTAAATAGTTGGCAAAAGTATTTTGATGGATTAAAAGAGCTTGAAAACAGAGGTTTTGTAGAACTTCCAAAAATTCCAGATGGATGTGTACAAAATGCTCACATGTTTTATATAAAAGTAAAAGATTTGGAAGAAAGAACAGCTTTATTAGATTATTTAAAAGAAAATGATATAGGAGCAGTCTTTCACTATGTACCATTGCACTCTGCACCTGCTGGAGAGAAATTTGGGCGATTTGATGGTATTGATGAATTTACTACAAAAGAGAGTGAGAGGTTAATAAGATTGCCTATGTATTATGGATTGGGAAGTAAAGAGATAAATAAAATATGTGGAGTGATTTGTGAATATTTTACAAAATAAGTATTTCCAATTATCATCTTTTATATTATTTTTGTATGTTCTTCCATTGATTGTTTTGAGAGAGAATAGTTATATATTAATCCATGATAATCTTGATTCTAATATTGTATGGTTTAAAACTTTAGTTGAAAGTGGTATGATGTTTTCATCTTCATCGGATACTATAAATTCTTTTATGAATTCACCAAGAGCAGCATTTGATACTGAATTTAGTGTATTATTATGGATAAATTATTTTTTTGAACCTTATCTTGCTTATATAATAAATCAACTTATTATAAGAGTTGTTGCATTTATGGGTATGTATTTTCTTCTTAATAGATATATATTAAAAGATGAAAAGAGATATTCTTTTTTAATCGCTTCACTTTATTCTATATTACCTTTTTGGCATTCAGGTGGGCTTAGTGTTGCTGGACTTCCTATAATTACTTATGTATTTCTAAATATTAGAAACTCAATTGATACTAAAAAAGACTGGATAATATTAATTTTATTTCCTTTATACAGTTCATTTGTTTTAAGTATGATGTTTTATATTATATTTACTGGATTTGTATGGATATATGATATTTTAAAAAAAACTGTTATAAGAAAATTCACAATAGCATTATTTTTATTTGGAGTCATTTATTTACTTATAAATTACAGATTGTTAGAAGTATTTATTTTTGGCAGTGATTTTATTTCTCATAGAACGGAAAGAATTACAGAATATTATGGTTTATTAAGTGTTTTAATAGCATCTATGAAACATTTTATTTTTGGTCAATATCATGCTCATAGTTTACATATAGTCTTTTTACCATTCGTAGGGATTGTATTTTTATTAAACTTATTTTCTAAATCAAAAGATAAATTGTTAATAGGTTTATTTATCTTAAATATAGGTATCTCTTTATGGTATGGTTTTTGGAAATATGAAGTGTGGGAAAGTTTAAAGGCGAGTAGCTCTATATTAAATTCATTAAATCTGGCAAGATTCCATTTCTTAACACCGTTAATATGGTATGTTTTATTTGGATTATCTATAAAGTATTTAATTGATAATTTTACCTTTAAATATCGCAATATAATAATTTATTTCTTTATTGGATTAACAACTTTATATCTTTTTTATAAAAGTGATTTTATTCATGAATATAGAAGTAATGGAATTACTTATAATCAGTTTTTTGCTCCAACACTTTTTGAAGATATAAGTATTTATTTAAATAAGGATAAAAACTCTTTTAAAGTAGCAAGTATTGGTATTCATCCATCTATTGCAAGATACAATGGTTTTTATACATTAGATGGTTACTTAGCAAATTATTCTTTAGAATATAAACATCAATTTAGAAAAATCATATCAAAAGAGTTAGAAAAAAATGAAAAGCTCAGAAAAGGCTTCGATAATTGGGGAAGTCGATGCTATATCTTTGTAGATGAAGTTGGATATACCTTTATACGAAAAAAAGATGAAGTTTATCCTATAAATATAAATTTAAATACAAAAGTATTACAAGAGATGGAGGGAGAATATATATTTTCTTCATATCCTATAATCAATATAGAAGAGAACAATATTAAGTTATTAAGAAAATTTGAAGATGAAGATTCTGCTTGGGATATATATCTTTATCAAATAATAATCGAGGAATAAAAATGAAACTAAAAGACCTATTTAAAACAGTAAACCCTTATGAGAAGAAACTTTACAAGCCATATATCATAGCAGAGATTGGTGTAAATCATGAAGGTAGTATGGAGCTCGCTAAAAGACTAGTAGATGAAGCAAAAGAGGGTGGTGCTGATGCTGTAAAGTTTCAAAGTTATAAAGCAGAAACTTTAGCATCAAAAGATTCGCCATCTTATTGGGATACTACAAAAGAACCTACTACTAGTCAGTATGAGTTATTTAAAAAACATGATTCCTTTTGGATTGAAGAAATGAAAGAACTAAAACTTTATTGTGACAAAGTGGGTATTGAGTTTATGAGTACCCCTTTTGATATTGAGAGTGCTGATTTTTTAAATGATATGATGGATGTATATAAAATCTCATCTTCAGATTTAACAAATAAGCCATTTATAGAATATATGTGTAAGTTTAACAAGCCTATTATCCTCTCAACTGGAGCTAGTAATCTTTATGAGATTCAAGAAGCTGTTAGCTGGATAGAAAAATATGGCAATCCTTTGGCACTTTTACATTGTGTATTAAACTATCCAACACCTGATAAAAATGCAAATCTTGGAATGATACTAGATCTTAAACAAAAGTTTCCAGATAAAATAATAGGATATAGCGACCATACATTACCAAATGATATGAAAGTGTGTGAGATGGCTACGATGCTTGGAAGTGTGATAATAGAAAAACACTTTACTCACGATAAAACACTTCCAGGAAATGATCACTATCATGCTATGGATAAAGAAGATTTAAAACTATTTAGAAAGAACTTAGAAAGAACTTTTGATATCTTAGGTGGATTTAAAATAGAAGCTCTTGAAGATGAAACTTTATCTAGGAATAATGCAAGAAGAAGTTTAGTAGCTCTAAAAGATATCCCAAAAGGCAAGATTATAGAAGAAAGTGATTTAACATTTAAAAGACCAGCTCATGGAGTAAGTCCAAAGTTTATAGATGAAGTTGTAGGAAAAACTGCTATAAAAGATATAAAAGATGATGATGTAATAAAATGGGATATGTTTGAATGAAAAACCAATATACAATACTAACAGGTAGTAAAAATAATGCGGGAGATTTCCTAATAAAATATCGTGCAAAACAACTATTTAAAGAGTTACGACCTGATAGAGAGATTATAGATTTTAATGCATGGGAAACATTTGATTCTGAAAAGTTAAAAATAGTAAATGAATCAAAAGCTCTTATTTTATTGGGTGGACCTTCGTTGCAAAAATTTATGAGACCTAATATCTACAAAATGACTGATAATCTTGATGATATAAAAGTTCCTATAATTTCTATGGGTATCGGTTGGAAGTCTATATCTGGAAATTGGGAAGATACTTATGATTATCCACTTAGTGATGAAAGCATTGAGCTACTGAAAAGAATAAATAGTAGTGGATATTTATCTAGTGTAAGGGACTATCATACATTGAATTCTATACGATTTAAAGGTTTTGAAAACTTTTTGATGACAGGTTGTCCTGCGTATTATGATTTAGATTATATTGGTAGTCCATTTGAAAATCCGAACATCAAAAAAATGGCTTTTTCTTTAGGTGTAAGTTTCATCCATAGTCCATCTATGGAAAAACTGATGAAAGAAAATATTTTGGCTTGCAAAAAACACTTTGAGGATAAAGAATTTGAAGTGGTGTTTCACCATTCACTTAATACAAAAAAGTTTCTCTCAACTCATGGAGCTAGTTCAACTCACTCTCAAAAACATAATGAATTTGCAAAATGGTTAGAAGATAATAATATAAAATATGTAGATATATCAGGAAGTGCAGAAAATCTTATGAATTATTATCAAAATATTGACTTGCATATAGGTTATAGAGTTCATGCACATATATTTATGAATAGTATCTCTAAGTTTTCTATTTTGATTAGCGAAGATGGAAGAGCAAAAGGTGCAAAAGAAGTAATAGGGGGGATAGTTTTAGATGGATTCACTAAGTTTAAAAATGACTTTTTTACTAAGGTTTTAAATAGACTATTAAGTAATTATGATAAATTTGAATCAAATAAAAACTTAACAAAAGAGATAATCTCAAATATAGAGTATGAAAGAAAGATTGATTTTGTAAGAATAAAAAACTCTAGAAATCAAATAGATAATAACTTTGAAGTAATGAAACAGTTTATGGTTCAATTACCATGATAAAAGAATTAATAAAAAAATTAATATTTTCTTATAGAATTAAAAAATATTATAAAAATAATATTATTAATAAAAATTGTACTATTGGAAGAAATGTTACTTTAAATAATTGTACATTTAATGATTATTCTAGGGTTGCGGAATATGCATCTATACATAATACAGAAGTTGGGAACTATAGTTCATTAGGACGATATTCTAAAATTACTTATACTACAATTGGAAAATATTGTGCTATTTCATGGGATACAACAATAAACGCAATAAGTCATCCCTATAATCATTTAACCATAAATGCATTTCCATATGTTCCACATGTAGGTAATTTTGTAAAAGAAAGAAAACAAAGTTATCAAAAAGTTACTATAAAGAATGATGTTTGGATTGGTGCAAATAGTGTTATTATGCCTGGTGTTACGATAGGTAATGGAGCTATTATCGGAGCGGGTGCAGTAGTAACAAAAGATGTTCCTGATTATGCGATAGTTGTAGGAGTTCCTGCAAAAGTAATCAAATATAGATTTACTCAAGACATTATAGATAGATTATTGATTTTAAAATGGTGGGATTTAGATCCATCAATTATTAAAAAACATGTTAATTTATGGGGGGGGGAATTTAATTGCGATTCCCTAAAGAGATTAGAGGAAATATGCAAATAGTAAAAAACTCTACTATTTATCTTGGTAGTAGCATACTTAGTAAAGCAGTTCCTTTTCTAATGTTACCAATCTTAACTAAATACTTATCTCCAGAAGAATATGGACTATTATCTATATATCTTATTTTTATATCTTTGTATGGTGCATTTGTAGGAATGGCATTACATACAAATATTGCAAAAAACTATTATAAAGTAAAAAGAGAAGAATTATCAAAGATAATTGGAAATATAATATTTATACTTATCTCTACTACACTTATATATTTCTTTGTATCAATAGGTATTTGGGGTTTATTTGATGAAATTTTTTCTATTCCAACATGGCTATTCTTATTTATTCCTTTTATTGCTTTTATGCAAATGGTAAATAATCTAAACACTACGATTTTAAGGAATGAACAAAGAGCTTATATGTATGGGATATTTGAAGTTTCATTAACTGTTTTAACAGTAGGTATAACGGTATATTTCCTTGTGGTATTTAACTATAGTTGGTATTCTCAAATAGTAGGTGTGACTGTAGGAAGTTTAGTTTTTTGTATTATTGGTTTTATTTATATGTATAAAAGAAACTATATCTCTTTTGTGTTTGATAAAGAGAAGATAAAATCTATTCTACATATTTCTATTCCTCTTATCCCTCATGTTTTGGGTGGATTAATCATAGCTATGAGTGATAGACTTTTTATAGAAAGAATGATAGGCTTAGAAGCAGTTGGATTGTATGCTGTGGGCTATTCTTTTGGGATGATAGTTATGCTTTTTACAGATGCTTTTATAAAAGCTTGGAGCCCTTGGTTTTATAAATCACTAGCAAATCCAACAGATGAAAAAAAACAAAAGATAGTGAAGTTTAGCTATATCTTTATCGTTGGATTATTTATACTGGCTTTTGCTATCTCTTTGGTTGCAGAATTTATATTGCCTTATTTTGTAGATGAGAAGTTTTATGGTGCAAGTGAGTTTATATTTTGGGTGGCTTTTGGATATGCTATACGAGGAGTGTATCAAATCTTTTTCCCATATTTAGTACATATAAGCCGTACAGGATTTTTGGCTGTTAGTACTGTAACCGCTGCACTAATAAATCTACTGTTAAATTATATCTTGATAGATGCCTATGGAGCAATAGGAGCAGCATACGCAACAGCAGGAGCTTTTGCTATAAGTGCTTTACTTGTATTTTGGTATCAACAAAAAAATTATTATATGCCATGGTTTGTAAGGAGAAAAGTAAGTGAATAAACCAAAAACAATAAAAGAGTTATGCGAATTTATCTGGTATCTTGAAGAAAAATATCATCTATTAGATTTTGAAGTAGATGGAGTGAAAGTTTGGCAATATACAAGAATGCAGTTTTATTATAAACTAGCAGAAGCTAGTGGTGTGCTTTCTCAACCTCATGGAAGTATGAATAAAAAAGATAAAATAAAAAATGTTTTTAGTTACTTTAAAAATAGTTTGAAAAATAACTATTTTACTTTAAAACAAAAAGATATAATAGTATTTTCACATCCTAGAGTTGTAAATGTTGATGGTGAACTTATAGATATATATACAAAATATTTTATCGATGAATTATTAGAAAAAGAGGATAGTTTAGTAGAGTTTGAAAGTGCTCATCTAGGTGGGCATCAAAAAGAGAAACAAAACTTCGCACACTATACAGACTGGATAGCTTTAGCTCAAAGAATATATAAACAGTTTTTAAAAGTTAAGATATCAGATGATCAAATAAAACTACTTAAAAAAGTAGAAAACGATATAAATACTGTATGTGAAACAAATATTGATCTCACATCCTTTGCAATGAAAAATATCAAAACATATAAAGCAAATTATAAAATATATAATAAGATATTTCAAAAAGTAAAACCAAAAGTATTTTATACTGTAGTATCATACGGACAAGCCCCAATCATAAGAGCTGCAAAAGACAATGACATAGAAGTAGTAGAACTGCAACATGGTACATTTAGTAAGTATCATTTAGGTTATAGTTTTCCAGATAGAAAAGAGTCTTTAGATTATTTTCCAGATAAATTGTATGTATGGAATGATTTTTGGAAAGAGATGATTAAACTTCCTATTTCAGATGAATTTGTCGTATCTGATAGTTTTAGATATATGGAAAAACAAAAATTAAAATTCACCCATTTTGAAAAAAAAGAAAATCAGCTAGTAGTCCTTTCTCAAGGAGCTATCGGAAATGATATTGCAGAAAAGTTACTTATGCATTATGAAAGATTTAAAAATTATCAAATAAAATACAAACTTCATCCTGGTGAGTTTGATAGATGGCAGACTTATCCAGCTTTAGTAAGTTTAAGTAAATATAGGAATGTAGAGATAATCAAAAATGAAACTCCTTTGTATGAATTATTTGCTACAAGTTCTTTACAAATAGGGGTATTTTCAACAGCACTTTATGAAGGTGTAGAGTTTGGATGCGAGACTATTTTGTTTGATATAAATGGGATAGAGTATATGGATAGGTTTATTGAGTTGTATGGGGTCGAGGTGCTGTAAATGAATGACAAACTACTCTACAAATACACCTCACTAAAAAAATTTGATCAATTTGTAGATATGATTATAAACAATAGACTTTTTGCAGCTCCTTTTAAAAAACTAAATGATTCTATGGAAGGATTTTATTTACAAACAGATAATAATACAAAAATTATAAATAGTATTATAGAAGAAGAAAAGTAGTTTTTGATAAAGAGTTTATAAAGATAGATCTAAAAAAGATTTATATTGGAAATAGGACTACTGCAATCCATAGAGATTTGATTGAAAATCTTATAAAAACTTATCATCCTGAAGTAGAGATTAGTGAGTGTGAAGTTTCTTACAGAGTTAGAGGTACTCTATAGTAACAAAGATTATAACCGACTCAATAACACTCCTAGAAAAAATATCACAATACAAAGATACACTTCTGAGCAAAAGATTTATAGGTTTTTGCTCTCATTTGGATGTAGTTTCTTAGCGTATCATTTTGAACTTTTTGAAGTGCTTCATATCAAAACTTAGAATGTCTTTTAGCGACTTTAAATAATGCAGATAAAATAGTACAAAATAACATACAAAACCCACTTTACTATGAAACATTTATATCTCTGGCATATTATTATGCTTATGTAGTAGAACAAATAAGAAAGACTGTAGCAAAAGAAGTTTGAAAGTGATGTTTTTGTATACTTTTTGACTTTAAAATGAATAAAAAAACAAGGCATTAAGATAAATGAATAATCCGTTAGTAACAATATACATCCCCACATACAACAGAAAAGAATTATTATCAAGAGCTGTAAATTCAGTATTAAATCAAACTTATAAAAATATTGAAGTAATAATAGTAGATGATTGTTCGCCAGATGATACAATAGAGTATTTAGAAGAACTAATTAGAAAAGATAATAGAGTAAGATATTTTCAAAATGAAACTAATAGTGGAGCATGTGTATCAAGAAATAAAGCGATTAAAGAAGCTAAAGGTGAATTTATCACAGGACTTGATGATGATGATTATTTTTTGCCTAGTAGAATAGAAAATTTTGTAAATTACTGGCAAAAACATGTTAAAGAAAATTCAGATGTTGTTTGTTTGTTTAGTTCTAACTATGTAAAAAATACAGATAGTTATGATATAAATAAAATGAAAATTTCAAAAAAATTTATAAAAATCAGGCAATTTGATTTATTAATAGGAAATTTTATAGGAAATCAAGTTTTTACAACAACAGAAGAACTACGAAATAATCTATTTGATGAAAATTTACCTATGTGGCAAGATTTGGATTGTTGGTATCGACTTTTAAAAAATAATCAAAAAGCTATAAAAATCAAAGTACCATCTTATGTAATGGATGTAAGTCATCCACATGAGAGAATTACTATTCAAAAATCAAATAAAGTTTTCAGTACTTTTCAATATTTATCTAATAAATATAAATTAAATAATAAACAGAAGACACTTTTACAAACTCATACATTTTCATATAATGTTGATAGTCTAAATTTTAAAATAATTTTAAAGTTGTTTTATCAGCATAAAAATATATTATCTTTTATTCTTTTATTAAAAAAGAATTTAAATAAAAAATTTGATAAATAATAAAATAGGAAAAATAAAATTGTTTTTTTCTCGTTCAAGCTCTAGCTTGGTAACACATACAGTAAGCAACAAAAAAGGTAACTAATGTGTAGAAGTAGATATAAAATATACGAACCGACTCATCTGCATTTAGTAGTAAGTAGTGATAATATAGCTCAAACGATTAGAAAGTTTAAGAGTTTTACAGCAAAAGAGTAGATGAAGCAAAATATTGAGATACAGTAGTGCTAGAGATTATGAAGATATAAATGGATTTTTAGAGATAGAGAGGATGTGCTGATGATAGGTTTGAGTATGCATTCCCAAGTTGGAGCTTGGGAAAGAGGGAAAGAAATAATTAAACCCGAAAGATATTATATATTTTTCACAGTTTTATATTTATCGACTTTTTTTTATCCTAGAGTTAACATTGAAGTTGGGTTTGCATTAAAATTATTTATGGTTACTTCTTTTTTGATATTTATTCTTAATCTTAAGAAATTTAGATTTTATTTGAATAATTATGATTATATTTTTATATTTTTTATAGCTTATGCAAGTATTACTGTTATTTTTTCATACGATATTCTTAGTGGATTTCGTATGATATTGGGTTCTTTGATACTTTTATTTTGTTATTTTATAATTAAATTTTTTCTAATTGAATATATTTTATTCAAAAATATTTCTATTCATAAGATAATGATACCTACTGCATTTATTTTTATATCTATTTCTCTTATTTTATATCTTTTAGGATTTATCAAAATAGGAGGCAATTTTATAGAATTTGAACATATTAGAGTTTGGGGTATATATGTTGAAAGAGCTATGCCTAGATTAATAGGTTTAAATTTTGATCCAAACATATTTGTTTTTAGTTCTTTAATACTTTTTTATTATTTATATTTTTTAGATAATAAGAGTATATTAGTATATTTGTTACTTTTTTCAATTTCTTTATTAATAGTTTTAACGATATCAACAGCAGGATTAATTTCAATAGCTATTCCTCTATTTTTATACTATTTTTATAAATTTATAAAGTTTTTTATAATAAAAAAATATAAGATTTCTATAAAAAGTATATTTATTTCAATATTTATGATTCTCTTTTTCTTCTATATCTTTAGTTTAATAAGCACAAATGAATTTATTTTAAATATTTTAGAAAAGAGAATTAATAATTTAGATAGTGGTAGTGGAAGATTTGAAATTTGGTCAAATGCATTGATTTTATTTCAAGAACATCCAGTTTTTGGTATTGGTTGGTATAATTTTCTTGAATACAATAAAATTTATTTTGATAGAGGAAATTATATGCATAATACTTTTTTAGAGGCTTTAGTTGAGCTAGGTATAGTTGGATTTTTAATTTATATATTGTTTTTTGTTACTTTATTTATTGCAGTAGTTAAAATTCAGTCAAATAAGAACAATAAGTATTTATTTTTCACTTTTTTATCAATGTTAATTTTATTAAATAGTTTATCCCTTTATATAAATGAGATGATTTTTGTATTTATGGCTTTTGTGTCATATGAACTTTATAAAATAAAAAATATAGTAAGGAATTAATAAATAATGTTTAAGACACTAATATCAACAATGGATGATAAATTTTTAAATAGGAAGCTAGCTCTTCCTTTTAATCATTTGATTATAAATCAATTAGTAAATAAACAAACAAGTGATTATCAACAAGACAACCTTATTTCTGTAATGGAAAAAGGTTTATCTAAAAGCAGAAATAGAGCTTTAGAACACTGTACATCTGATATAGCACTTATTAGCGATGATGATGTTGAGTATGTTGATGATTTGGAATATATAATTTTAAAAGCTTTTAAAGAAAATCCTGATGCTGATATTATTACTTTTCAAGTGAAAACTCCTGATGGAGAATTTTTCAAAGATAATTATAAAGATAAATCTTTTTACCATAATCAAAAAACAATAATGAGAGTATCTTCAGTAGAGATAGCTTTTAGGGTAGATAAAATCAAAAAAAATTGTATTAAGTTTGATGAAGATTTTGGACTTGGTACAAATTATCCTACAGGAGAAGAAGCTATTCTTTTAAGTGATGCATTAAAAAAAGGGTTAAAAATATTATATATTCCTTTGCCAATAGTTATTCATCCAAAAGAAAGTTCAGGAGGAATGTTTAAAAACAATCCAAAACTTTTAGAAGCAAAAGGTGCTATGTTTTTTAGAATATTTGGATTGAGTGGATATTTCATTTCTTTTTTATTTGCAATTAAAAAATATAAAATGTCAAATAATTCTTTATTAGGATTTTATAAGCTAATGCTGCAAGGTATAAAAGAGTATAAGGAAACAAATGCAAAATAATCTAGTCTCAATAATAACCCCATCATACAATTCATCAAAGTTTATATCAAAAACAATAGAATCAGTTTTATCTCAAACTTACAAAAACTGGGAGATGATAATTGTTGATGATGTAAGTTCTGATAATTCAAATGAAATCATAGAGAGTTATATACAAAAAGATAGTCGTATAAAACTTATAAAGCTGGAACAAAATGGTGGTGCAGCAATAGCAAGAAATAGAGCTATTGAAGAAGCAAAAGGGAGATATATAGCATTTTTGGATGCAGATGATATTTGGAAAGATAAAAAACTAGAAAAACAAATAGAGTTTATGCAAAGAAATGATTATGCATTTACATATACGGCTTATGAAAAAGTAGATGAGCATGGTAAAGTTTTTGGTAAAATTGGAGTTCCTTCAAAAGTTTCTTATAATCAACTTTTAAAAACTTGTGTGATTGGTTGTTTAACCGCAGTTTATGATACAGAAAAATTAGGTAAAGTTTATATGCCTTTGATTCAAAAAAGACAAGATTTTGGATTGTGGTTAAAAATACTAAAAAAAATAGATTTTGCATACGGCATTAATGAATCATTTGCTTTTTATACAGTAAGAGATGATTCTATATCTGCAAATAAAAAAAGTGCTGCACAATTTACTTGGAAATTATATAGAGATGTTGAAAAACTAAATTTAATAAAAGCTAGTTACTATTTTTCACATTATGCAATAAGAGGAGTTTTAAGAACTAAATTTCCAAAAATAGCTAGATTTATTGGTGTTTTAGATTGATTATTTTTAGCAACTCTTAGCTAAAATCTAGCTTTATTTTATAGGGAAGAGAAGATGATAGTTTTAGGTAGAAAATACAAGTTCACGCAGTTTGAAAAAGTAAGACTTAATAAAAAGTTTAAAAATCAGTTTATTATCAAATACTCAGAGCGAGACCCTTTTGAAGTTCTTGAAGAGCTGAAATGTTTGCTAGATAAAACAAAAGTTAAAATCATTGTGCTAAACACAAGATACACTGTACCAAATGAAGTTATAAAATACCTTACAAACCTACAATTTGAAAGAAATATCAAACTCATCACTATAGAGCAATTTATGGAAAAATATCTATACAAATGCTATATCCCAGAAGATCACACAGATTTAAACTACCTTCAAAATATCAAGCCTTTTAATATTTTTGAGTACTCTATGAAAAGAGTTATGGATTTTTTAGGAATTTTTTGTTTGTATGCTCTTACTTTTCCTATTATGTTTTATTCAAGAAGAAGAATCAAAAAAGAATCCCCAGGAACTAGTATGTTCAAGCAAGAAAGAGTTGGAATAAACAACAAAGAGTTTAAGTGTATCAAATATAGAAGTATGAGGCTAGATGCAGAAGTTTGTGGTGCACAATTTGCATGCGAAAACGACCCTAGAGTTTTTCCTTGGGGTGAGATTATGAGAAAAACAAGAATAGATGAACTTCCTCAAATGCTAAATGTATTAAAAGGAGATATGCACCTAATTGGACCTAGACCTGAGAGAAAATTTTGGATAGAACAGTTTGAAAAAGAGATTCCATACTACAATGAACGACATCTAGTTCGCCCTGGAATTACAGGTTGGGCTCAAGTTATGTATCCATATGGAGCTGGTGTTGAAGATGCAAAACAAAAACTAATGTATGATTTGTACTATATAAAACACTATAGCCTTTGGTTGGATATTAAAATTATTTTTAAAACTATTTTGGTGGTTTTAGGTAAAAAAGGATTATAAAATCGATAGGGTTTGACTATAAAGTATTAAATATAGTACAATATTTGATATTTTAAAAGGAGTCTTAAATGCAACCAATCTTGTCAAAATATACAGCAAGTATAACAGAACTTAAAAAATCACCTTCACAACTACTAAAAGATGCAGGAGATGAAGCAGTAGCAATTTTAAATCACAATATAACTAGTGCATATCTAGTACCAAGTTCTTTATATGAAAAGATGATGGATATTATAGATGATTACTATTTAATAAAAGAGCTAGAAGAGAGATTAAACTATAAAGAAGATGAGCTAATAGAGGTCTCTTTAAATGATTTATAAAATAAAATTTACTCCAATTTCATATAAAGAGTGGAATAGTCTTGATTCAGCTATTAAGCAACAATTTAAGAAAAAATTAGAAAAAATTGTACATAATCCAAGAATAGTAAAAAATAAATTAAGCGGATATAAAAATATATATAAAATAAAGCTAAGAAACTCTGGTTTTAGACTAGCATATGAAGTAAAAGAAGAACAAATAGTTATATTAGTTTTAAGTGTAGGAAAAAGAGAAAATAATAAAATATATGAAAAACTGAAAGAAAGTATGACTAAAGAGACAGACAAAGAAGAGTTTAAAAATCTTGACTAAATAATATAAAAAAGGAAAAAAATGATACTTATCACAGGTGGAGCAGGTTATATTGCAACTCATACATTATTGGTTGGATATTAAAATTATTTTGAAAACTATTTTGGTGGTTTTAGGTAAAAAAGGTTTGTAAAATTTAATTTTATTCTTACTTCAGTATGATAAAATATATGAATTATAATAATACAGGAGCCTAAAATGTTAAGAAAAACAGTAACAATAAATGATAATTTATATAATAGGTTAATATCTTCTAAAATTACAGAAAAATATAGTTCTTTTTCTGAATTAGTATCTAGTTCTTTAGAGTTATTAATAGAGAAAAACAAAAAAGAGCAGTATAAAAAAGCTATGATAGAAGCTTCTAAAGATAAACTATATCTTCAGGATATGAAAGATATAGAAAATGATTTTAAATATGTTGATTTTGAAGAAAAATAGATGAAACAATATGATATTTATCTAGCAAATTTAAATCCGACTATAGGAAGAGAACAGCAAGGTACAAGACCAGTTTTAATAATATCAAATGAATATGAAAATATTTTAGATATTTTAACTATTATTCCAATAACTTCATTAAAAAATGGAAGAAAAATATATCCAAATGAACTTTTTTTAGAATATGAATTAGAAAAACCATCAATTCTCTTATGCCAACAAATAAGAACTATTTCTAAAGAAAGATTGGTAAAAAAACTGACAACTATCTCTAGTTTTAAAACACAAGAAAAGATTTTACAAATACTTTGTAATAGATTTGAAAAAATATAAAATTAAGAAATTATAAAAAAGGAAAACAAAATGATACTTATCACAGGTGGAGCAGGTTATATTGCAACTCATACATTAATTGAGTTAAAAAAAGCAAACTTTGATTTTGTAGTTTATGACAATTTTTCAAACTCATCAAAAGAGGCTCTAAAAAGAGTAAAAAAAATAATTGGCTCAAAAGTTAAATTTGTAAAAGGTGATATAAGAGATAAAAAAGCTTTGAGAAAAGTTTTTAAAAAATATAGCATAGATTCTGTTATTCACTTTGCTGGACTCAAAGCTGTAGGAGAGAGTGTTGCAAAACCTTTGAAGTATTATGATAACAATGTTGTAGGGACTATTAAACTTTTAGAAGTGATGCGTGAGTTTTCTTGCAAAAAAATAGTCTTTTCAAGTTCAGCAACAGTATATGGAAATCCAAAAAGCTGTCCAATAGATGAGAGCTTTCCTATTGGAGCTACTACAAATCCATATGGAACTAGTAAATATATGATTGAAAGAATATTAGAGGATTTATATATAAGTGACAATAGCTTTAAAATTGCTATTTTAAGATATTTTAATCCAGTTGGTGCAGATGAAAGTGGACTTATAGGGGAAAATCCAAACGGTATTCCAAATAATCTTATGCCATATATCTCTCAAGTTGCTGTTGGAAAACTTGAAAGTTTAAGTGTTTTTGGAAGTGATTATGAAACAAAAGATGGTACAGGTGTGCGAGATTATATCCATGTTGTTGATTTGGCAAACGCTCATGTAAAAGCTATAGAGTATCTAAATAGTAGTAATTATAGTTTTGAAAACTCAAAAATCAATATTGGAACAGGAACTGGATATAGTGTTTTAGATATGATAAAAGCTTTTGAAAAAGCAAGTGGACAAAAAATACCTTATAAATTAGTTCCTAGAAGAGCAGGGGATATTGCAATTTGCTACTCAAATCCAAAAAAAGCAAAAGAGATTTTAAATTGGGAAGCAAAACATACTTTAGATGATATGTGTAAATCTAGCTGGAATTGGCAAAGTAAAAATCCAAGAGGGTATGGCAAATAGTGAAGAATATATGAATATTAAAATAACACCATATATCCACAAGAAGAGACATTTTCTATAAGCTCTTTTGAGGTTTTGGCTCTTAATCTTTTGATAAAAGTTCTAAGCCTCTCATCACTTACAATCTCATTTTCCCAAAGAGTTTTTTTGATATCAAGAGTAGTCACATAAGAGTTTTTATTTTCAATCAAAAGAGCCAAAAACTGTCGCTCTCTTTTTGTAAGATTTACCAAAATACCATTTTGATACAAAGATAAATTGTTGAAATCAAAGATAAAATCATCTTTCAATTTTATAGATTTGTTTTTATTTATCTTTTTTGATAACTCTTTTAAATACTCAATAAACTCTTCAATATCAAAAGGTTTTATAAAATATTTTGAAATTCCCAAATTAATAGCTTCCAAAAGCATCTCTTTGTGACTATGAGCACTTAAAATCACAATAGGAGTTTCACTATTTTGCTCTTTTATCTTTTTACTCATCTCTAAGCCATTTAAGTTTGGCATCATAATATCACTTATTATAATATCAGGCTTGAAGCTATCAAACTTTTTTATAGCCTCTAAGCCATCTTTTGCAATTACAACTTTAAAAAAGAGCTCTTTAATTGAAGATTTTATTAAATTTGCCAAATCTATCTCATCTTCCACAATCAAAACTTTTAGATTTTTCATACTTCAAACTTTGTTGGAAATTTTAGTTCAAATTTTGAACCATTTTGGGTATTTGTGTGAGAAATTTCACCTTTGAAACTATTTTCTATAATAATTTTAGATATAAATAATCCAAGACCAGTTCCGCTGCTTTGGTGCTTTGTAGTAAAATATGGCTCATATATTTTATCTTTTATATCATCTTTTATTCCAAGAGCATTATCAACTATTTCAAGATATATAAAATCATCTTTTTTATATGTTTTTATAGACAACTCTCTATTTTTAACACCATTTTGTACAAAAGCATCTTTTGCATTTGAAAGTATATTTAGTAAAACTTGCGTTAGCTCATTTTTTACTCCAAAAATCTCTAAATCTTTTGTAATATCAAATTTGATATCTATTTTCTCATCTTCAAAAATTTTATTTAGAATCTTCAAAGCCTCATTTATAGAGATATTTAATAAAAAAATCTCTTTTTGTTTTTGTGGAGAAAAGAAGTTTGTAAAATCTTCAATAGTATTTGACATACCCAAGATTAGGTTTTTTGAGTTGTTATAAAAATCTTCAAACTCTTTTTTGTTTTGATTTTCAAAAGCTTTTTTTAGATTATATAGACTTAGATTTAGTTGCGTTAGAGGTTGTCTCCATTGGTGAGCAATATTTGCCAACATTTGCCCTAAACTTGCCATTCTTGATTGCAAAAAAAGAATTTTTTGTCTCTCTTCAAGCTCTTTTTGAAGCATAACCTCATTTGTAATATCATATCTTATAGCTACAAACTCTACAATATTTTCCTCTTTTTCATCTAAAATAGGAACAATAGTTGTATTTAAATAGATATCTTTTTTATCTTTTGATAGATTTTTAACTGTAGCTTTATATACTTTTTTATCTAAAATTGTCTCCCAAAGAGCTTGGAAATTCTCTTTTGGTGTATCTGGATGCCTTACAATATTGTGATTTTTACCAATAAGCTCATCTTTTGTAAAACCAAAAAGTTTACAAAACTCATCATTTACAAAAGTTATAATTCCATTTATATCTGTTTTTGAGACAATATTTGAGTTTTCTATCGCTTTTTGGTAGTTGTTCATTTTGGAAGTATATCAATAGTTATATAAATATAAAAATTGAAATAGATATTAAAATAGTGTATAATCTTCAAATTTTAAAGGAGTAATTTATGAAAACTATAAAATTACAAATTGCAGATAGTGTTTTTGAAAAAGTTTTTTATTTTTTAAATAATCTTCCAAAAGATGAAGTTAGAATAGTAGAAAATAGTGAAGTTGAAGATTGGTCATTTTTAGAAAAAGAGATTCAAAAAGGTTTAGATTCTGGAATTTTGGCTAAAACTCATGAAGATATTATAAAAAACCTAAAACAAAAATATGCATAAAATTGTATATTCAAATCAAGCATATATAGACTGTAACTTATAAGCTACACTCTATATAAAAATTATATTATTTCCTATTCAAAATCTCACAAACCTCTTTTGCATGATATGAGATAATTATATTAGCTCCAGCTCTTTTAAATGCTATCATAGTTTCCATCATAACTCTTTCATAATCAATCAATCCTGCAAGTCCAGCGTGTTTTAACATTGCATATTCACCACTTACATTATAAACACAAAGTGGAAGTTTTGTCTCATTTCTTATATCTCTTACAATATCCAAAAATGCTAAAGCTGGTTTTACCATTAAAATATCAGCACCTTCTTTTTCATCTTCAAGTGATTCATTTATTGCTTCAAGTCTATTTGCAACATTCATTTGATATGTTCTTCTATCCCCAAAAGATGGAGTTGATTCAGCTACATCTCTAAATGGTCCATAATAACCACTTGCAAATTTTGTTGAGTATGCCATGATTGGTAAATCTTTAAAACCATTTTCATCTAAAGCAGTTCTAAGTGTCTTAATAATTCCATCCATCATTCCACTTGGAGCTATCATATCTGCACCAGCTTTCGCGTGCACAAGTGCTTGTTGGGCTGATATTTCAAGAGTTTTGTCATTGTGAACGCTTTGTGTTTTTGGGTCTAGTATTCCACAATGTCCGTGGTCTGTATATTCACAAAAACATAAATCTGTAACTACAAACATATTTGGAAAATTTTGTTTTATAGCTCTTATTGTTCGTGCAATTATACTCTCATCGCATAAACACTCACTTCCAACAGAGTCTTTAATCTCTGGAATTGCAAAAAGAATAATAGAATTCAAACCTATTTTTTGCAAATACTCACACTCTTTTAAAATCTCATCAATACTCATTTGAAATACACCTGGCATTGAAGAAATTTCAGTTTTAATACCTTTTCCTTCTCTTACAAACAGTGGATATATAAAATCATCTTTGCTTATGTGAGTCTCTTGAACTAAGTTTCTCAAAGTCTCATTTAATCTTAATCTTCTAAATCGTTTAAACATAATATTTACCTCTTTTGGATATAATCTTGCGATTTTAACAGTTAAAGGTTTAAATACAAATGAATATAATTGAATCAAATATAGCAAACCTTCCTACAAAATATGGAAATTTTAGAATAAAAGCATATAAAGATGGACATCAAGAGCATTTAGCAATAATGAGTTTAGATTTTGAAACTTTAGAAACTCCATTTGTAAGAATTCACTCAGAGTGCCTTACAGGCGATACTTTGGGAAGTTTAAAGTGTGATTGCCAAAACCAATTAGATCTATCTTTAAAATTTATTGCAAAAAATGGTGGATTGGTAATTTATCACAGACAAGAGGGCAGAAACATAGGTCTTGTAAATAAAGTAAATGCTTATGCACTACAAGACAAAGGAAGAAACACAATAGAGGCAAATGTTGAGTTGGGCTTCAAAGAGGATGAGAGAGATTATAGAGTTGTTGGATATATTTTTGAAAATTTAGGAATTAAAAAACTAAAACTAATCACAAACAACCCAGTAAAACTAAAATATGTTGAGTCTTTGGGAGTTGAGATTGTTGAGAGAATTCCAGCAATAATAAAATCAAATAAATATAATGAACTATATTTATCTACAAAAAAAGAGAAGATGGGACATCTAATTTGAGTTTAAAATCTTTACTTGAAAAAAATAGTCTAATCTACGAAGATAGCTTCTATAAAGATATTGAAACTTTTGTACAGCTTTTAAAGAAGTGGGGAAGAGTTCATAATCTTAGTGGAAATTTAGATGATCAAACTATTTATGAAAATATCTTAGACTCTTTGTATCCTCTAAAATTTATAGAAGATTTCAGAAGTTTTGCAGATATTGGAACAGGCGCTGGTTATCCAGGTCTTATAATTGCAATTGCAAAAAAAGATAAAGAGGCATATTTGATTGAGCCAAGAGCAAAAAGAGTTGCTTTTTTAAATATAGTAAAAGCAACTTTAGGGCTTAAAAATTTGACAATTTTACAAAAAAGAGTTGAAGATCTTGAAGATTTAAAAGTGGATTTAATAACAAGTAGAGCTGTTACAAATACAAATTTACTTTTAGCTCTAACACAAAATATAAAAAAAGATTCTAGCTCATATCTTTTTTATAAAGGTAGTATGCTAGAAGATGAGCTAAAAGAGGCCAAAATAAAAAACTATAAAGTAGTTTGCAAAGATGAGAGAAACTATTTGTACATAAAGGAATAAAAGATGATTTATAAAATAATATTTGTTGCACTAGTACTTTTTTTAATATATTTAATATTTTTTAAAAAGAGTAGAAAAAAAGATCAAAACTTAATTAGTGATGAGATGGTTGAATGCCCAACTTGTAGCACTTTTGTATCTTCAAAAGAGGCTATTTTGTCAAATGGAAAGTTTTATTGCTCAAAAGAGTGTTTAAATAAAAGAGGTTAATATGAAGATTATTGGTGATAGATTAGTTCCTTTTGAAGAGTTTTTTATAATCTCTTCTATTGAAGATATAAAAAATACAGCTTCTAATTCACTACTTTTTTTTGATTTTGATGAAGAGCTTTTAAAGTATTGTCAAAAGCAAAATTTGAACTTTTTTGTATCTATAAAAACAATAAAAGAGGGGATTTATGCAAATAGTTTTAATGCAAAATATGCTGTTTGTACTCAAGATTTAGCAAAAAAGATGCAAATAATAGCAGATAACTATATGTTTGATACAAAAATTTTAGCTTTGATTGATACAAGCGATGAGCTTGAAGATATTGCAAGTGAAGAGATTGATGGGGCTATTTATAGTGAAGTTTTGAAGGATAAAAGTTGAAAGAGATATTAGATTTTGTAGTTTTAACTCTTTTTATTTTTATGCTTGCAATGTTTGTGATAAATTTCAACAGACAACAGATAAAAAAATATAGAGATAAACTTGAAGAAATAGAGAAAAATAAAAACCAAGATAAGGAAAAAAACAATGCTTAAACCACTTTTGATTGAGATTGGAGTTGAAGAGTTACCAGCTATTCCATTTTTACAAGAGCTTCCAAATATTGAAAAAAAATGGCAATCAATTTTAGAAAAAAATAGTTTACTTTGTAGCTTTGAACTTTTTTATACTCCAAGAAGATTAGTTTTATGGCATAGAGAGTTTAAAGTAAAACAAGATGATATAGAGGCTGAAAATATAGGTGCTCCAAAAGCAATAGCTTTTAAAGATGGCTCTTTTACAAAAGCTGCGCAGAGTTTTGCTCAAAAATGTGGAGTAAGTGTAGATGAGTTAGAGTTTAAAGATTTTGGAAAAGGTGAAGTTTTATATCATAAGCAACAAATAAAAGGTTTAGAGTCAAAAGAGCTTTTAAATAACATGATAAATGAGTTTATATCAAGCCTTAATTTTGGTAAATCTATGCGTTGGGGAAGTAGAAGTGATAGCTTCATAAGACCAATTAGATTTTTAAGTGTAATGCTTGAAAATGAAGTTGTGCCAGCTCAACTTTTTGGAGTTGATTCTTCAAATATCTCTTATGGTCATAGAATGCAATCTTATGAGCCATTTGTTTTTAATGATGTTGGCGATTATTTTTGTAAACTTGATAAATATGGTGTAATTTTATATCAAGATGAGAGAAGAGAGAAGATTCTTAAACAACTAAAAGATATTGAGATTAAACACAATGTTCAAATTGAGCTTGATATGGAACTTTTAGATGAAGTTGTTGCAATTACAGAGTATCCAACAGCTTTGATTGGTAAATTTGATGAGGAGTTTTTAACTCTTCCACCTGAAGTTATTGTTACATCAATGAAGGCAAATCAGAGATATTTTGCTGTTTATAAAGATGGAAAACTAACAAATAACTTTATAGTTGTATCAAATGCCTTAACTTCTGATTTTGGATATATAATTGCTGGAAATGAGAAGGTTTTAAGACCAAGACTTGCTGATGCAATGTTCTTTTACAAAAATGATATTAAAAATGGTTTATCAAATGAAGGGCTAAAAAAACTTATCTTTGTTGAAGGTTTAGGAACTGTTTATGAAAAATGTGAAAGAGAAGCAAAAATAGCATCTTATTTAGCAAATAAACTAGGTGTTGATGAAGTTGAACTAATTCAAAAAGCAGTAATGCTTTCAAAAGCTGATTTAATGAGTGAGATGGTTTATGAGTTTACAGAACTTCAAGGATTAATGGGTTACTACTACTCAAAAATTGCAAAAAATGATGAAAAAGTTAGTTTAGCACTAAAAGAGCAATATTTGCCAACTGGTGAAAATAGTGAGCTTCCAAGCTCAATTTTCTCTTCAATAGTTGCTATGTCAAATAAGATTGATAATCTTATGGCACTATTTAGTGTTGGAAAAATTCCAACTGGCTCAAAAGATCCATTTGCTCTAAGAAGAGCTGCTTTAGGAGTTGTAAGAATTGCTATCGAGCATAAACTAGATATTGATTTTAAAACTATAATAGAGGATTTAAAAGTAAACTATAAAAATCTTGATACAAAAGTTTTATTAGATTTCTTCAATGATAGACTATTTAAAATTTTTGATGTAAATCCAACTGTTTTAAAAGCTGTTTTAGCTAGTGGTGAGTCAAATATATATAAAATTTATCAAAAAGTTGAGGCTTTAAATCCAATAGTTGAAAGTGATAGTTTTAAAGAGTATAGTGCTACATTTAAAAGAGTTGCAAATATTGTTAAAGATGTTGATTTAAGTAGCAATTTAAGTCTAGATGAGAGACTATTTGAGCAAGATGAGGAAAAAACTCTTTTTGCAAATTACTCAAAAATAAAAGCTAAAAAATTTGATAGTTTTGAAGAGGAGCTTGATGCACTTTTCTCACTAAAATCAAATCTTGATAACTTTTTTGAAAAAGTTTTTGTAAATCATGAAGATGAAAAAATCAAAACAAATAGAAAAAATTTAATATCTTTGGTATATTTAGGGTTTAGAAATATAGCTGATATTAAAGAGATAACAATATAATATTGAAATATACAAAGGAGAATAAAATATGAATAGATTTGGGATTGGTTTAAAGTTTACAATTATAAGTGCTGTTGTTACAGTTATTGCTTTAATTGTTGGATATTTAGTTTTAAATAGTTACAAAAACAGCTTAGAGGGTGAAGTTCAATCCGATGTTGTAAAAAGCTTAAAAAACTTAAAAGATATTCGAGTTGGTTCAAAACTTGATGTTGGAATCTCAAATGCAATATCTATTGCAAATGATTCAAATCTTCAAAGTGGATTACTATATGCAGATAGAGAAACTGTTATAAAATCGGTTGATTTACTTAGTTTGAAAATGAAAGAGTCAACACCATTTAAAAATATTAAAATCCATATTCATACAAAAGATAATCACTCATTTCTAAGATCTTGGAATCAAAAAAACTATGGGGATGATTTAAGTTCATTTAGAGCAAGTGTTGTTGAAGTAAATAAAACAAAAAAAGTTATAAATGGTTTTGAGATTGGAAATGCAGGTTTAGAGTTAAGATCTGTAGTGCCTGTTTTAAAAGATGGGGTTCATGTAGGTTCTTTAGAGTTTATGCAAGGATTAAACTCTGTTGCTATTGATTTTGATAAAGAGGGTAAAGCATATCTACTTCTAATGGATACAACTCTAGCGACAGCTAAATATGATGAGAAGAGAGTATTAAATAAGTATTTGATTTCTCAAAATTTTATAAATGAAAAATTTTTAGCAGATGCAAAAACAGTAGATTTTGATAAATTGTTAAAAGATGGTTATTTAATATCGAAAAATTACTTTTATACATATGATAATGTTGTTGATTTTCAAGGTAAAAAATTAGGTATTACTCTTTTAGCAGAACCTATAAATAGTGTTCAAAGTGCAATAGAACAAGCTTCAAAAATAATATATGTTGCTTTAATTATTTTAGTTCTCTCTTTATTGGTAACAATGATTGCATCTTTAGTAAATATGAAAATAGGAATTTTAAATCCTATTTTAAGTCTTAAAAAAACTATTGACCAAATAACTCATACATCATCAGTTGAAAGTAGAATTAAAGTTATATCAAATAATGAGATAGGAGATGTTGTAACTAGCTTTAATAGATATTTAGATTCAATTGAAAAAGGTAATATTCAAGATCAAATTGTTATTGATGAGACAAAAAAAGTTATTGAAAAAGTTAATGCTGGATTATTAAATGACAAAATTGTAGGAGTTGCAAACTCAAATAGAGTAAACTCTTTAGTAGAAGAGATAAATAAAATGATAGAGAAGACTCAATCAAACTTATTGTCTGTAAATGATGCAATTATTGCTTTATCAAATGCACAGTATGATTACAATATTAAAAATGTAGAGAATACTTCAGGAATTATCTCATCATTGGTAAATGGAGTAAGAGTTACACAATCAAGTATAAATGAGATAATGTGTCTAATTTATAAATCAAATTTAGATTTAAATGATAGCTCAAAAGAGTTATCAATTGCATCTTCAAATTTAAGTGAATCATCAAATATTCAAGCTGCAAGCCTTGAAGAGACTGCTGCTGCTATTGAAGAGATTGCTGCAACTATTGAAAGAAGTAGTGAAAATGCAACAAAAATGGCTCAATATGCACAAAATGTTACAAAATCTACAGCTATTGGAAAAGAGTTAGCGCAAAAAACAGCTCTTTCAATGGATGAGATTAATGATCAGGTTATGGCAATTAATGAAGCAATTAGTGTAATTGATCAAATAGCATTCCAAACAAATATTTTAAGTCTAAACGCAGCTGTTGAAGCAGCAACTGCTGGAGAGGCTGGAAAAGGATTTGCTGTTGTAGCTCAAGAGGTAAGAAATCTTGCAAGTAGAAGTGCAGAGGCTGCAAATGAGATTAAAAATATTGTTGAAAATGCAACTTTAAAAGCTAAAGAGGGTAAAAATAGCACTACAAATATGATAAATGGATACAATGAGTTAAATTCAAATATCGATGTAACTATAAAATTAATTGAAGATGTAGCAACAGCAACAAGAGAGCAACAACAAGCTATGGCTCAAATTAATGATACTGTAAATAGTTTGGATCAAGCAACACAACAAAATGCTAACTTAGCTTCAAGTATTAATGAGATGGCAAAACAGACTGCACAACTTGCTGTTAGTTTAGATCAAACAATAAGTCAAACAAGTTTTGATAAGAGTGCAAGTAGTAGAATTTGTGATTCAAATATGATTGTAAGTATTAATAAACTAAAATCAGATCACATTAATTTCAAAAATATTAACTTTGCAAAATGTAATGTAGGAAATAAATTTACTGTTACAAGCTCAAAAGAGTGTAATCTTGGAAAATGGATGAGAGAGAATGAGCATAGAGATTTCGCAAAAACAAAAGAGTGGGAAATTTTAACAAAAGCTCATAATAGTGTTCACTCATTGGTTCAAGATACTGTAGATTTATATGCTAAAAAAGCTTCAAATGAAGAGATTTTTGAGGTAGCTGTTAAAATTGAAGAGAATACTCAAATTGTATTTGATATGTTAAATAGAGTAAGAGAGATAAACTGTGCCTCTTAAATTTTGTTTATATTAATATTGTTTTTGTTATTATTTTTAAAAATATATTAATAAGAGAAGAAAATGAAAAAAGTAGTTAGACAAAATAAAAACGCTAAAGTCCTTTTTATAAGTGAAGATGAACAAATAAAAGAGGGTTTTAAAGATAAATTTAGAGAACTAATTATATTAAATGATAAATTATTTTCAAAGACAGTAAATTTGGAAAATTGCGATATAATAGTTCTTGATTTTGATCAAAACTCTATCTTTTTGGATAATATTATGGAGCTTATACAAAAAAAATTAGCATTTGTTCCAATTATTGTAATAAGTAAGAGTGATTCGCAAGATAATATAGAAAAAGCTATAAATTTAAAAGCTTATACATATATTTTAAAATCTTGTCCAATATCTTCTATATTAATATCAGTTTTAATGTGTCTAAACCAGACTCAAAGATCTGATAAGTTTAAATTAGATGAGGGAATATATTTTGATAGATACAAAGATCAATTCTTTGATAAATCAAATAATATGATTGAGTTTACAAGACTTGAAAAAGGATTTTTAAAACTTTTAATTAGTAGATTAGATGAAGTTACTGATTATGATTTAGTTCAAAAAGAGGTTTGGAAAGGTAAAAAAATGTCAATTTTTACTATGAGAAATATTGTAAATAAAATAAGATTAAAAACTTACTACTCAATAATTAAAAACCATTCAGGTAGAGGATATACAATAGATTTAACTCATTATTCAAAATAAGGATAGATTTGGAAGAGCTAATTTTAAGTAAGCAAGATTTAGTAAAACTTTTTAAAGAGGAGATTTTAAAAGATACAGGTAAATCTTGGCTTTACAATGATAAAAGAGTTGATATTATTGCTTTACATAAAATTGAACCAAAGTTCTTACAAGATTTAACAAAAGCCGAGTTTTTTAAGATTGTTCCAAAAAAAGATATAAAGTAGGGCTATTTTTTTAGCACTACTTTTAATTTCATATAATATATAACTAAACATATAAACAAAATTCCAAACGATTGTAACATTCCCATAGTTAGCCAATTTCCAGCTAAAAATCCTAATTGCCAATCTGGTTGCCTATAAAACTCTGAAATAACTCTTGCAATTGTATAGAAAATTCCATACATTAAAGCTAATTGACCATCAAATTTTTTTCTATTTCTAAAGTAAACAAGGATTAAAAATACTACAATACCTTCTAAAAATGCTTCATATAGTTGAGAAGGGTGCCTTAAAACTCCATCTACATAAATTGCCCAAGGAGCATCTGTAACTCTTCCTACAAGCTCTTGATTAAAGAAATTTCCAATTCTACCAAATACATAAGCAGCACTAATTCCTAAAACAGAAATATCTGTTATAAACCAAAAATTAATATTTTTTCTTCTACAAAATAGAAGTGAAGCTATAATAAATCCAATAAATGCCCCATGATAACTCATACCAGCTATTCCAACATAAACACCATTTACATATGGATTAAATATCTGCCAAGGATTTGTTAAATAGTAAGTTGTATTTGGGTCGTAAAATAGTATATATCCAATTCTTGCACCTAAAATAACACCTATTTCAGCCCACCAAATATATGAATCAAAAATATCTTGATTTATATTTATTTTGTCGTATTTTATAAACCACTTTGCAATAAATATAGCACTTAAAAGTGCTAGTGCATACATTATTCCATACCAATGAACAGCAATTTCACCGATTCTAAAAGCTACAGGATCAAATTGTGAGTATATATTTTGCCAAAATTCCATATTAATCTTCTAAAGCTTCGGCAATTAACTCTATTGGATTTTTAAATACAACATCAACATTTGCATGATATAAACTATCTGTTATTTGCATTCTGCAAGCACTACACTCAGCACTTACAATTTGAGCCTTACTATCTCTTATCATGGCAGCTTTTGGAGCACCTGCTGCTCTTGCAAAACTAAACTTCTCTGTTTGCATAGTAACTCCACCAAATCCACAACATCTATTTGAATCACTCATCTCTTTTAAAACATAGTTTTGTTTTAAAAGCTCTCTTGGTTCCTTCCAAACACCTTGCATCTTTTTTGCATGGCAAGGGTCGTGGTAAGTAACAAGCTGATCAAATTTTTTACCACTTTTTGCAAGCATATTTTTTAAATCTGTATTATTTTCTAGCCATTTTGTTGCTAAAAATATCTTTTTAGATAGTTTAACGGCTCTTTCTTTCCACTGTGGTTGGTCGTGTAAAAAATGCTCCCAATCTTTATTTATCATCGCACTACATGTAGCTTCTGGAATAATAACAGCTTCAACATCATCTATCCAAGATTCAAAATACTCAATATTTTTCTTAGTTAGATAATCAACTGTATCAAAAGCACCTGTAAAATAAGCAGGTGCTCCACAGCACAACTGTTTTTTTGGAATAAATACATCATATTTTAGTTTTTTAAGAATTTTTACTAAACTATCTCCTGTATTTGTATAGGTATAGTTACTCATACAACCAATAAAAATAGCAACTTTTTTTCTTTTATCTTCAACACTAAACTTAAGATTTTCAGGATATTTATTTAAAAAACTAATGCTATCTGCATATGGTAAAGCTCTATCTTTTTTTACAATAGGTAGGCTAAATCTTGGAGTTGCACTTTTTGTTTTTTCATCTATTTTAATTGCACATGTTTGAAACATATATCCAAGTTTTGACATAAAATCCATAATTTTTCTATGTCTTAAAAGGAAGAAAAACAATCTTTTATACCAAGCAATTCCATATTTTTTTGCAATATCACTTCTTACTTGCTCAATAATCATATCAGTTGGCAAACTATTTGGACAAACTTCCACACAGTTTGTACATAAAAAACATGACTCAAATATCTCTTTTGCTGTTTTATCCAACTCTAACTCATCTCTTTTGTAAGCTCCTAAAAGGTCAATAAAACCTCTAGGGCTTGTCGCCTCATCTTGATTTATATTAAATATTGTACATACAGGTTTACATTTTCCACACTTAATACAATCATCAGAAATCTTTGTATAATCAAATTTATTCATTTTAAAAAAGCCTTAAAAATTTTGTAATAAAAGGCTTAATATACTCAAAAATTTGTTAAAAAGTGTTAAATTAAACTATAAGAATTTATTTTAAATCTTACAAAATAGTTTATATTTTTGTATAATCAACATTATGCAAAAAATATATTTATCAAAAAATAGTATATTTTTCATACTATTTTTACTCACTATTTTAATTGTAAATCTTATTTATGAATATTCATCATATAAAAGATTTACAAATGATTATATTTTTGAAACAAAGGCTAGCATTTTAAATATTTACTCTAAAGATAGATTTACTATCTTAAAATTAAAAGGTGAGGGCTTTGAATTTTTTGCTTCATTTTCAAAGGATGATAGCTTTGAAAAATTAGATTTATTAAATGTTGTAATTGATACTAGAAATATCTCTTTTTTAGAGTACTTAAAAGGTTTTTTCACAAAGGTTTTATACTTTGATAGAGTTGAAAAAAGATATGAATTCAAAGATAAAATTTTAGAAAATATCAAAAATAATCATGAAGATGCTATGATTATTGAACTTTTTGAAGCTCTGTTTTTAGCAGTTCCAGTCTCAAAAGAGCTTAGAGATGTAATAACAGCTTATGGAATAGCTCATGTTGTAGCACTTTCAGGTTTTCATTTAGCAGTTTTATCTTTTGTTATTTATTGGATTTTGTACCACCCTTATAAATTTTTACAAGATAGATTTTTTTCATATAGAAATAGAAGATATGATATTTTATTAATTACAATATTTATAATGCTCTATTACCTTATTTTAACAGATATTGTACCCTCTCTTTTAAGGGCATTTGTACTTTTTTGTATTGGAATATTTCTTTTAAGAAGTAATATAAAAATATTTTCATATACCACACTTTTATACACATTTCTTATAGTTATTGCAATTTTCCCCAAATTTATATTTTCTATTGGATTTTGGTTCTCTATTTTTGCTGTTTTTTATATCTATTTGTTTATTCAATATTTTAAAAATATAAATAGGGTAGTTTTATATCTATTTTTTAATGTTTGGATGTTTTTGATTTTTAATCCAATTGTTCACTATTTTTTTCCTCAAACAGCTATTGAACAGTTTTACTCAATCCCTATTACAATACTTTTTACTATATTTTATCCATTTCAAATTTTTGCTCATATTTTTGATTTTTCAATATATTTTGATAAGTTTTTAAAGATTTTTTTAAATCATAAAATAGAAGTTTATGAAGTTTTTACACCACTTTATTTTTTTATTTTATATATAATTTTCTCTTTTTTATCTATTTTTAGCAGAAACTCTTTTTTGGTTTTAAACTTATTAATGATTTTATTTAATCTATATCTATACTTTATAGCTTAAATTGGTACAAAATTGTACCAATTTAATAAATATTAGTTTGGCATATCTTTTAATTTTAGATTTGCTCTTCTTGAAGCAATTCCTGGAGGATAGTTTGTCTCAAGATAAGTTAATATCTCATCCTCTATTTCGGGAGTAAATTGCCATAAACCTTGAGTTCTTTGCATCCAAACTATCATAGCTTTCCATGTATCTCTATCACCTTTTTGTGTAGTGATAAATTTTGCACTATGACAAACAGTACAGTTTGCTTTTACGGTTTCAAAACCTTTTGCAATAATCAATCCAGATTCACTATCAACTTTTTGAGCTTGAAGGAAAAGAAGTGATGATGCAAAAATAAGGAACAATCCTTTTTTCATAAATAACTCCTTTTATACAACTTGAACAGCGATTCTGTGACAAGCGTTGTTTAAATAACCTCTTGGATTCCACCCTGGAATAATAACTGGTTGCATTTTTCCATTACTATCAGTTGCTCTTGCCCAAACTTCATAGTATCCTTTTTGAGGGAATTTAACACTTGCTTCCCAAGTTTGCCATGCAGTTTTATTTAGTGGTTTATTAACTTTTGCTTTTTCCCAAGTTGCACCAAAATCTATTGAAACATACATCTCTTTAACTTTTAAATCTCCAGCCCATGCTTTTCCATTTAGTTTTAATTTATCATTTAAAGAGTGAGTAATACCCGATTTTGGGAATGTAATTAGTGATTTTACAGGCATAGATTCAATTATACACATATTTTCATTTGGCACATTTGCTCCTGGAGCAACAGGTTCACAAGGTACTCTATATGATTGTCCCATCATCTTTTCACCATCATGAACTTGATTTCTAACTACAATTTTGCTTAACCATTTTCCAGAAACAGAAGCTGGCCATCCACCAATTACAAGTCTTAAAGGATAACCATTTTGATGAGGAATATCATTTCCTTCATACTCCCAAGCTATTAAAACTTCATTTTCTAAAGCTTTTTCAATTGGAACTCCTCTACTAATAACTACTTTAGTAGGGTCTCCACTTAAGTGAGTATCTCTTCCATAATACCCAATATAAACGGCATCTTTTTTAATTCCGCAAGACTCTAAAACATCTTTTAATCTAACTCCTGTCCATCTTCCACAACCAATAGCTCCAAGCTCCCACTGATTACCTTTTGTAGGTGGATTAAACTCAACTCTACCATTTCCTCCACACTCTAAAGTTAGTGCATAAGTGTGATGTTTGAATTTACTTTTTAACTCATCAATAGTAAATGTTGTTGGATTTTTACAGCTCTCACCTGCAATTTCCAAAGTCCAATTTTTTACATCAATATCTTGCATAGCTGGTGGTGTACCATTATTTCTAATAAAGAAATGTTTATCAGGTGTAAACTCATCATTTAATAAGTGAGGTGGTGTTTCAGCATTTATTGGTCTATCATTTAAGTAAATTAAACCCTCTTTACCTGGAATTGAAAATGGTAAATCAGAGTTTGCTAGTGCTGCTGGAATTAATCCACTTGGCATATTTTGTGCATATGGAATATTTGATCCAACAACAGCAGCCATTGCCAAAAGTGAACTCTTTTTCAAAAATCCTCTTCTTGTTGTTGGATTAGCCTCTCTTCCAAAGATATCTAAATCAGCTTTTATTGGATCATTTGCATAAGCCTCATGAATTCCAATAGTTTTAACTTTTTTATTACTCATAAACTATCTCCTTAGTTTTTATTGTGGTATTAAGATAAATCTTAATTAATAATTATATTAAGAAAATAAGAATAATTGATAAAAATTAAGTTTATAAGCTAAAGTTAAGTTTAAAAAATAAAAATAGTTACTTTTGTTTACATTTTTTATACATAATAATCTATTTTAACTATTTTTCTAAAACTTTATCTAAAGTGTATTGCATATCTTCATCAAGCTCCATATTGTTTCTCATCCAATTTAAATAGCTTGGATCTTTTTTTGCTACATCTTCAATATTTTCACCCTTATATTTTCCAAATTTAAATGTTTTTATAAATACAGGAGTTAGAGTAAGTTCGGCTAGTTTTTTCATAGGATTAATTTGCACAAAATCCTCTTTTATTTTTGCAACAAGTTTACTTAAAAATAGTTTCATCACTAAAACATCACCAATAGCATCATGAGCTTTTATAACTATGTTTAGTTTATTTGCCTCTTCATCTTCATTTTTATAAAGTTCAAGTGCATATCTTAGATATTGAAGTCTGTGATATGGAAGTTCAGGATAGATGTGTCTTGCACATCTTAAAGTATCAATTAGTTGAAGTCTGTTCTCAAATCCCTCTTTTTTTATCATATCTAAATCAAAATTTATATTGTGTGCTATTAGATAGTTTTCACTACTATTTAGCTCTTGTAATCTTTGATAAAATTTTGTTTGAATAGCTTTTGGTTTATCTTTTATCATATCAGCAGTTATATTGTGAACTTCCATAGCTTCAAGTTTTATAGGTACATCACTAAAACATAACTCATCAAAAACTTCTAAATCACCTTTTTGATTTAGAATCATACTTCCAAATTGAATTACTCTATCCTCTTGCGAAGCTCCAGTTGTCTCAGTATCAAATAAAATGTAATGTATCAAAGTAATTCTCCTTTTAAATGGTTCCCATTTTAATATTAAATAATTAGCATGGCATCGCCATAAGAGTAGAATCTATAGTTGTTTTTAATTGCTTCATTGTAAATCTCTAAAGTTTTCTCAAGTCCAATAAAAGATGCAACAAGCATAATCAAAGTTGATTTTGGAAGGTGAAAATTTGTTAAAAGATGATTTACAATAATTGGTTTATTGCTTGGATTTAAAAATAGATCACACTCACCACAAATCATATTTTTTCTTGCATAAAACTCTAAAGTTCTTGTAACTGTTGTTCCAACTGCTAAGATATTTTTTGCATTATCTATCTTTGTTTTACAATCACTACTTATCTCAAAATATTCACTATGCATTGGATGAGATAAAATATCTTCCACATCAACAGGTTTAAATGTACCAGCACCAACATGCAAAGTAAGATAGTTTAAACCATATTTTTCTTCTAGTTTATTTAATAACTCAGGTGTAAAATGCAAAGATGCTGTTGGAGCTGCAACTGCTCCATAATTTTTTGCAAAAAGTGTTTGGTAGTTTGTTTCATCCTCTTTATTATCTTCTCTATTCATATAAGGAGGTAGTGGAATATGTCCAATTTTGTTTAAAATTTCAATCAAAGAGGTAAAATCTAACTTTTTACTCTCTAAATAAAACTCTACAACTCTAGTTCCATCTTCATTTAGCTCTAATACTTTTGCTTTTAAATTTTCATCAAAAGTTAATATTGTTCCAATTTTAACTTTTCCTTTTATCAAAACTAAAAATCTATCCATAAATAGTGGTTTATTTAATAGAAGTTCTATATTAGCACCTGTCTCTTTTTTACCAAAAACTCTAGCTTTTATAACTTTTGTATCATTTAAAAATATTGTTAAATCTTGCGGTAAAAAATCTAAAATATTTTTAAAAATTGTGTGAGTTATAGTATTGTTTGTTCTATCATAAACTAAAAGTTTTGCACTATCAGCAGGAGTTGCTGGAGTTGTAGCTATTAGCTCTTGAGGAAGAGTAAAGTCATAGCTTGAAGTTTTTAAAAAATCGCTCAAACTACTCCTCTTCCTCTTCATCTTTACTTGCTGGATTAAATACTTTTGCTATGTAAATTGAAACTAAGTATAAAAGTATTAAAGGAAGTGCCATTAAAACTTGACTTATAACATCAGGTGGAGTTAAAATAGCTGCTAAAATAAATATTAAAACAACTGCATATCTAAAGAAATCTTTTAACATTCTATCATCAACAACTCCAATTTTTGCAAGGAAAAATGTTATAACAGGTAGTTCAAAAGCAACCCCAAAACCAATCATAAGTTTTGTAAAAAATCCAACATATTTACCAATACTTGGTAATACATTAACAACATTAGAACCAAATGCAATTAGAAAATCAAAACCAATAGGAACAACAATATAGTAAGCAAAAGATGCACCTATTAAAAACATTAAAGTTGCAAAAAATACAAATGGAATAACTAATTTTTTCTCATGATCATATAGTCCAGGAGCTAAAAATAGCCACAATTGCCAAAAAATAATAGGAAGCGATATTATAAATCCACCAAAAAATGCAACCTTCATAGCTGTAAAAAATGTCTCTTGAATCTCAACAGCAATCATAGAAGTTCCAGTTGGAAGAGCATCTTTTACAGGAACCATCATCCACTCTAATATTGGTTCATAAAAAGCAAAACATACAAAAAACATAGCAATAACGCTAATAGCAGATATAGTTAATCTTTTTCTTAAATCCGCAATATGTGGTTTTAAATCTTCAAACATTATTTACTATCCTCTTTTATATTTTTATCAATCTCTTTTTTTTGAACACTATCCTCTTTTTTTGTCTCAACTTGAGCTTTTTTTGGAGTTTCAAAATCATCATTTAAAATCTCATCAAGACCTAAATTAAGCTTTGATTCAACCATTAAAGAGTTTTTTGTATCTTCAATTTGAGCTTTGAATTTACTAGCTTCCGCTTTTAATTCTGATATATTTAATTCATTGTCTAAAGTTGTTTTTGCATCACTAATACCTTTTTTTACACTATTAAACATTCTTGCAATTTTAATCATAGCTTCTGGCAATTTATCAGGACCTAATACAATAATTGCAATTATTGCAATTAAAAGAATCTCTGTCATTCCTAATCCAAACATATTTTGCTCCATAAATTTTATAAGGTATGGATTTTATCTAATTTGAGCAAAAATAATAATTAATTTAAAAGGGCATCTTTATTGCAATTATAAATTCTTAGAGTAATTTTGATAAAATTTAGCCCAAAATTTAAATAAATAGGAAGATAATGGAATTAATAGTTTTAGCAGTTGTTATTGCAATTTTATTTATTATTGGAAAAAATTATAGAACTGAAGAGTTTAAAAATATAAATTTAAATCAAAAAGAGATTTTTAGAGGTGATTTATTAAATCATGAAGCTGGTCTTTTAGTTGCACTTATGGCAAAAGTTGCAAAAGCAGATGGAAAAGTAGGAGAGCTTGAAGCTGAGATTTTAAAACACACATTTACTGATATTTCAACTCATTTTGAAAATTCACAAGAGGTAAGAGATGGCTTAAAAAAGCTTTATGATAGCGAAAAAGAGAATTTTCAAAATTTAATAACTATTTGCAATAGATTATTTACTCTTACAAAACATGACTATAATAAAAGAGTTAAATATCTTGAATATATGTTAAATCTTGCATTTATAGATGGTGATTTTTCAAAACAAGAGCAAGAGATAACTGAAGATATAGCTCAGGCTTTAAAAATAGATTCAAAAGATTATTTTAATTTAATATCAAATTTTGAAAATTTCTATAAAAATAGAGCAAAACAAAGAGAGTTATCGATTGAAAAAGCATATGAGATTTTAGAATCAAATAAAGATGATGATGATTCAACTTTAAAGAAAAATTATAGAAATTTAGTAAAGAAATATCATCCAGATATTATTACAGGGCAGGGTGCTTCACAAAATATTATAGATGAAGCTACAAAAAAACTTCAAGAGATAAATGAAGCTTATGAGATTATAAAAAAAAGTAGAGGTTTATAATGGCAAGAAATTTTCCTCACTCATTTATTGTTTGTGATTGCAAGCAAGTAAGTCTAGGTGAAATAATATATGCCATAAAGGAAAAAGGTGCTAAAACACTTGAAGATTTAGAAGATTTAACAGATGCTGGAAGTTCATGTGGCTGTTGTAAAAGTAGTGAGTGTGATATAGGTGAACAAAAAATGGAGCTATATTTGGATGAGATTTTAAAAAAGTTTAATAAAGAGTAAGATTTGATAGATATAAAAGAAGAGTTAATAAATGAGATAAAAGAGCTTTTAAAAAGTTCAGATGATGATACTATTCAAATAAATCCTAACTATTTAAACTATTTTAGTGAGGATGAGTTAAAAGATATAGTTTTTAGATTAATTGATAAAAAAGTTGAGCAACAAAATGGAAATCAGAGCTATTTAGATGAGATTTATCAAAAAACAAAGAAAGATGATATATAATCTTAAATTGAGGTTTAAAAATGAATAAATATGAAAATATTAAGCAAAAATTAATAAACTTTTTAAAAGAAGAGCTTCATAAAACTGGTTTAAAAAGTGTGGTTGTTGGACTTTCAGGTGGTTTAGACTCAGCTGTTGTAGCAGTTTTATGTAAAGAGGCATTTAAAGATAATCTAAATTGCGTTTTAATGCCATCACAATACTCATCTAAAGCCTCTGTTGAAGATGCTTTAGAGCTTTGTAAAAAGTTTGATATAAAACATGAGATTGTTTCAATTGAGCCAATGTTAAGCGCATATTTAAAAAATATGGAAGAAAATAGCCTTAGAATTGGAAATTTTAGTGCAAGATTAAGAATGTCAGTTTTATATGATATTAGTGCTAGAGATAGCTCTTTGGTTATTGGAACTTCAAACAAAAGTGAATTACTTCTTGGATATGGAACTATTTTTGGAGATTTGGCTTGTGCTATTGATCCAATAGGAGATATTTATAAAAGTGATCTGTTTGAATTTGCAAAATATTTAGGTGTAAATGAGAGTATAGTTACAAAAGCACCTAGTGCTGATTTTTATGAAGGTCAAAGTGATGAGGCTGATTTGGGATATAGTTATGCTAAAATTGACTCTTTGTTAAAAAAGATGATAGATGAGAATAGAAGCAATGATGAGCTTTTGGCTTTTGGATTTGATGCTTTGTTTATAGATAATATTAAAAAAAGAGTAAAGATAAATGAGTTCAAAAGAAGATTGCCAATTATTGCTAAAATATAGAGGTAGAGGTAAAGATGAGAAATATTGCAATATATAAAGCAACTTTAGATAATGAGGAGATTGATCAGTTAAAGTCAGTTCTTCAAGCTAAAGATGATTTATCAAAAGTTTTAGAGTTTGAAGAGAAGATGGTTAAGTATGTTGGGGCAAAATATGCTATTGCAACAGCAACTTCAACAGCTGCTCTTCATTTAGCTCTTAGCTCTATGAGATTAAAAAGAGGTGATAAGGTTTTAATGTCTGTAAACTCTTTTGTAAACTTACCAGAGACTGTAAGACATTTTGATGCAGAGCCTATATTTGTAGATATAAATTTAGAGGATATGAATTTAGATATTGAGAAGTTTGAAGAGGCAATTATTGCAAATAAATCAAAAAAATTACGCGCAGCGATTATCACTTTTATTGGTGGACTTGCTCCAAATTTGGACAAAATTTATGAAATTGGTAAAAAATACAATATTTTAATAATTGAAGATTGTAGAGCTGCATTAGGAACTACATACAAGGGTCAAAAAGTTGGAAATCTAAGTGCTGATATGACTATTTTTTCTACAAATCCATCCCCATCAAGATATGCAATTAGTCGTTCAGGAGTTTTAGTTACAAATAATGAAGAGATAGCTAGTAGAGCAAAACTTTTAAGAACACATGCAATTACAACAGCCTATGATAGTTATGGAAACTTAGATTATATCTACGATGTTGATGATATTGGGCATAAATTTGATATCTCTGAACTTGATGCTGCTTATGCTGTTGCTCAATTAAATAAAACAGATGGTTTTATAAAAAGAAGAAAAGAGATTGCAAAAATTTATGAAGAGAGATTAAAAGATATTAAACATATTACGATTTTACCTCATAAAAATGAGCATATTTATACTCAATATATTATAAAAATATCAAGAAATAGAGATGCTTTTGCAAGAGCTTTAAAAGAAAAAGGTGTTTCAACAGCATTAAACTATATTCCGCTTCATCTTCTATCTTATTATAAAAGTAAATACTCAATAAAAATTACAGCATTTCCTAATGCTTTGCATAATTATCAACAAATATTATCTTTGCCAATATATGCGGGACTTAGCAATGAAGATGTAAATTATATTTGTGATCAAGTTATTGATGTAGCAAAAGAGTGGATATAATTTGAAGCAAAAGCTTATTTTATGGTTTGAAAACTATCTTTTTTTTCCAAATAGTTTTCAAAAAATATTATCATATTTGCTTTTGCCACTTAGTTTTATATATCTTTTAATAATTTTATTTAAAAGATTAAAAGCTTCAAAAATAGATTTTAATATCCCCATTGTCTCTGTTGGAAATCTAACTATTGGAGGAAGTGGAAAGACTCCAATAACAATTGAATTAGCTAAAAATTTTAATGATGTTTGCGTTATTTTAAGAGGTTATGGAAGAGAGTCCAAAGGACTTTTTGTAGTAAGCTTAAAAGGTGAAATCAAAGTTGATGTAAAAACAAGTGGTGATGAAGCTATGCTTTTAGCATCATCTTTAAAAAATGCAACAATAATAGTAAGCGAAGATAGAGTAAAAGCTATAAAAAAAGCAAAAGAGTTAGGCTGTAAAATAGTATTTTTGGATGATGGTTTCTCAAAATATAAGATTAAAAAATTTGATATTTTAATAAAACCAAAAGATGAACCTACAAGCTCATTTTTAATACCAAGTGGAGCTTATAGAGAACCAAAGAGTTTTTATAAAAAAGCCAATCTGGTTTTAAAAGAGGGCATAGATTTTAAAAGAGTTGTAACTATAAAAAAAGAGAATAAAGAAGTAGAACTTCCAAAAAAAACTCTTCTTTTAACAGCAATTTCAAAACCAAATAGACTTTTAGAGTTTTTACCAAAAAATATAGAGAGAATATTTTTTGAAGATCATCATAACTTTACAAAAGATGAGATAGATAATATTTTAGATAATTATAGAGATTTTGCAATTGTAACAACGCCAAAAGATTTTGTAAAACTTGAAAAGTTTAATTTGAAAAATCTATATATTATGGATTTAAATATAAAAATTAGTCAAAAAGTTGATTTTACAGCTTTAGAAAACTATATAAAAAGTTATAATTAAATATCTCTAAAATTTGCAAAAACACCCTCAACACTTGGAACAGTTTTATAGTGAGTTTTTGTAAATCTTACATTTTTTGTTTTTAAATCGCATATTGCTATTCTAAAACTAGAGCCAACGAAAGGCTCTATTACACAAATAATCTTATCTTCAATCTGTCTTGTTGCATAAACAGTTCCTTGAAGTTCTCTAAAAAAATATCTAGGATAACTAAGAGGAGTTATCTCTACAATATCTATATTCTCTTTATTATTAAGTGTTTTTAAAACATCCATAGCATCTTCATAAGTATCAAATGATATACACCAATCATCAAATTTTTTATTAAAATGTTGTAGATCTTCATCTAAAAATCCACCTGCAATTGATTGTAAAGCAAAAATTGACACAAAAACACCTTGAAAATTATATTTAAAAATATGATTTTATCATATTAAAGTTTTAAATCTAAGAAAATACTCTTTAGAAATATCGAATATTTGGGTATTAAAGAAATAAGATAATATAATCTTTTCTATTTAATATATTTTTAAATTTTTATAAAAAGTAAGAAAACAATGAACAATAAACTGTACTACTTCATATTTTATTTGGCGAAAATGGCTCAGCTGGAATTTTGTTTAAAGGCGGTACTTCATTATCTAAAGGATTTAATCTTATTAATAGGTTTTCTGAAGATATCGATGTGACATATTGCATTGATACACTTAAAAAGCATTATGGAGAGTTTGAAAATTCTTGGGATTACTTCAGTGAAGACTCCAATTGGTCAAATAAAAAACTTGAAAAAGAGTTAGCAAATCTAAAAAATATTGGTCAAAAATATACTGATGAAGTTTTACTGCAAATGGTACAAAAAGAACTTCAAAAGATTACAGATTTGAAATTTGAAGTGATTTCATAAGATGAGATGACTTTATATATTCACTATCCTCAGTTACTAGAAAAGAGTGAATATGGGGGAAGTTATGTCAAACCTGTAGTAAAAATAGAAGCAGGTGTAAGATCTGCTAGAGTTCCAACTATCAAAAAACAAATCGATAGCTTTTTTGAGCAAGTTTTAGAAAAAAGTGAGCCTATAGAAGTTGAGATACTAAGACCTGATAGAACATTTTTGGAAAAAGCTACCATACTTCATGCTGAAAACTCAAGAAATGAACCAACAAGAATAGAAAAACGAAATTATATGAGCAGACACATTTATGACCTAGTAAAACTATACCATAGCGAATATGGACAAATGGCGATAAATGATTTAGAGCTTTTAGTTGATGTAGTAAGACACAAATCAACATTCTACAAAGACAATAAAACTGACTATGAAAATGCAACACCATCAAGTATCAAAATAGTTCCAAGTTTAGAATTGAATGATAGTTTTAAAGCTGATTATGAAGATATGGCAAAAAGTATGATAGTTGGCAATGTTCCTAGTTATGAGGAGTTGATTGAGGTTTTAAAGAGTGTTCAAAATACTTTGAAAAGTAATTAATAAGTTTAACAGGTATTCAGTCATATAATATACATGATTAGATATAATTTCAAAAAAATTAAGGGAAGTTGTGGTAGTACTAGATTTATTTTCAGGTGCTGGCGGATTGTCAGAGGGCTTTTTTAGAGTTAATTCTACTTTTGTAGGACATGTTGAGGCAGATGCTTATGCGTGTAAAACTTTAAAAACTAGAACAGCATATTGGAACCTAAAAAATACAAATCAACTTAAAATATATCATGATTATCTTCTTAAAAAAATTTCAACTGAAGAATTATGGCAAATTGCAGGTGTTTCAGACTCTCAAGATGTAATAAATAAAGAAATTTCTAATAATACTTTTGATGATATAGTTAATACTGTTAAAAATAATTTAGTATCTAAAAATTTAAATGGTGTAGATGTAATTATTGGTGGACCACCATGTCAAGCTTATTCTGTAATTGGTAGAGCAAGGATGAAGGAAGCTGTTAGTTGTGATCCTAGAAATTTCCTATATAAATATTATGTTCAATTTCTTGAAACATTTAAACCAAAGATGTTCATTTTTGAGAATGTTCCAGGACTTAAGTCTGCTGGAAATGGACAGTATTTTGAAGATTTGAAAAAAGCTATTGATGATGCAGGTTATCACATAGAATTAGATGAATTAATAGCATCTAATTATGGTGTGTTACAAGATAGAAAAAGAATTATTATTGTTGGATGGAAAAAAGAAGACGAAAAAAAATATGTATATCCAGATTTTGAAAAGATTGTTAACGATAAGTATTTTGTATTTGATGTATTAAATGATTTACCAAAAATAACTCCAGGTGCAAAGATTGAAGGTAAAAATAAATATACAAAACCAGCAAATCAATACCTACAAGACTCAAATATAAGAGATGAAGGTTTTGATATATTGACGCAACATGAAACTAGACCTCATAATGATAGAGATAGAGAAATATATAAAGAGGCTATTTTAGCATGGGATACAAGAAAAGAAAGGCTTTGCTATAAGGAGTTATCAACTAGAAGATCTGATTTAATAACTCATAAAAATACTACATCTTTTACAAATAGATTTAATGTTATAAAAGCTGATGAAAGAGCTTCACATACTATTCTTGCACATATGGCAATGGATGGACATTATTATATTCATCCAGACATAAAACAATTAAGGTCATTATCAATTAGAGAAGCTGCAAGACTACAAAGTTTTCCAGATGATTTTTATTTTGAAGGACCAAGAACTGCAATTTTTAGACAAATAGGAAATGCTGTTCCACCTAAGATGGCGGAACAAATTGCTAAAAAGATTCAAGAAATTTTATAAGTTTTTTTGGATATAGTTGTTTTGCATTTGTTTACACTATTCTACTAACAAAGTTCCAAAACTTTCCAATTTCAGTATTTAAAAAGTCCTCATCCTCGTATAGATTTTTTCTATATTTTAATTTATGAATTATTAAACTAATTTCAGTAGCTACCATTCTTTTATTAACATCTACCCCATATTTATTTTTTACATGTTTTACTATACCTTGAGATAGATTAGCATCTTTTTTAAAATCTTCAAAATCATCCTCTATTAACTCATTATCTTGTAGGATATTATAAAAAAGTTTTGGTGGTATAGCTGTTTCAAAATCATGCTTAAATTGAAAGATGTTCTCTTCTTTGATTAAACCCCCATTTATAATTCTATTAACTTTTTGATTTTCCTTTTTTCCATCTAGATCAGATTGTAAGTAAACTTCATATCCTTTGTCATGATACTCTTTAACTAAGAATTCTATCTTACTAAAATCTATTCTACCTTTTCCCTCGTAGTTTATCACTTCCAAATCTGTAAAGTTTTCAACAAAAATTTTTTCACTAAAGCCCTCTACTAAGATTACATTTTTTTTGCTACTGAATATATCTATATGCTTCATTTCTCTATGAGATTTGTTTAAATAATCTAAAGTTTGCTTAGAAAATCCATATAATATTGGTGCATAACTACCCCACCCACTCAAATAGTCTTTATTTATAAATGTGCCAATATTGATTTCGGCACTTTGTACATATTTAGTAAAATAATAAGCTGCATTTAAATAAGCCTGCTTTTGTGTGTTGTCAAGATCTTTGACTAGATTAAAAGTAGTATTTACAAAGTTAATAATAAAATCTTTAGCCACTCCACATTTAATCTCAGCTTTTTTATTAGGGTTAGTTTGATGAGGCTCTGTATATTTACAATAATCATATTTCCCACATTTATGACATTCCATATATGAAATCCATTTATCTATCATAGTCTTTGTAAGTGATTCTTTACAATAAGTTCCTGATAAATCTATTTTTTCTTTATCAGAATAACTATATAGATATAAATTATCTAAGTTCATAAAAAAATCCTTTTTAGATAAATTATAAAACACTAGCCATACCTTCTTCTTGAAGCCTATCTATTGTTTGGATAATTTTTTTAGACTGTGAATCTGATGGATATTTACCGCTAGGAATTAAATTTAAAAGCATATTTTCTGATTGAGAAATCAAATTGTTTTCTTTCCCGAATTGAATAATTTCACTCCATGTATTTGGTTGAATTTGATAAAGTTTTTTTAACCTTTCCATTTCATTTTCAATTTTTTGCTCTTTCTTTGCTTCTTTTAATTCATAAGTTAACTCATCATCTTCAAGTAGTGATTCTATAAATTGTTCACTGAGTGTAAGATCATTAGTGTGATTTAAGATATCTTTTAATTTTGTCCAACATAACTCTCTTTTACACCATTCAGAGACATTGGTAAAATTTTCAGTTGTATTTGTAATATAGCTATTCACATATTGACTAATAGATATAATTTCATCTTTAAAAATTTGGTTTATTTCTTGATTTTTCCAGATTTGTGAAAAATTAATGTTCTTTTTTTCTTTACTTAATAAATAAGAAATTGTAGATAAGGTATATGCAACAATATTTGCTTTATATCCACCATACCATGGTTGACTGTAAACAATACTGTCACATTCTTTGAATATAATCGCTTTTGCAATAGCATGTTGATAATATACATCATTAAATTCTTTATCGTTTTTATTCCATTTTGGAACTATTATTTCCCCAAATTTGTCAAAATTCTTTTGAGCTCCTAGACTTACTATGTGAGGAAGATTTTCCCATACCATCATATATTTTGCTAAATCTGTTTTTGTAAACATTTGTGATTTTGGATTAGTAGCTTTAAATTCTTTCTTTTGTGCATCTGTAAGTTTGGATTGAACTTCTAGGTATTGACCTTTAGCTCGTTCGTAGAACCATTTAGTACCCTTGAGTTCACCACTCTTAATAGGAGCCCAGATTCGTCGAGATTTTTCTTCAATTCTTATATGATAAACATCATTTGAGAAGAAATCTGAATCACTTACTTTATTTTGAGTATTGGCAAATTTAGAAATATTTGGAACAACTTCATTCACTTTATCGTCATCAATTATTGTTAATTTCATTTGAACAAAAATATCATCTAGTGGAACCTTGTCAATTTTTCTAGTATTAAACAATGAAGCTGTTGTTTGTCCTCCATTTACTATTTGAAAATTTTTTAGCTTAGTAATTAAATTATTTTCATCTAATTCAATATACTCAGCAGTTGCGGTTATACCATTGTTATAAGCAAAAAACATGCTAGGATCTTCATTGATAGTTTTTCTTATTCCTTTATTTATTTTTCCTCTAAATTGTAAGAAACTTCGAACATTTGATTCCAAAAGTCTTGCACCGTACTTCTCGTATAAATTAGCAAGAATATTTCCATTTACAACACATAAGTATGAATGATATGGCGATTTTTCAATATGTGCTGGCAATGCAGGTATTTTTGTATTGAAATCTTCTGTAAAATCAATTTCAAGAGACTCTTTTTTATTTTTAGAAGTTTCAATATCATATAACCTATTGATATCCCAAATATCATATGCAACTTTATATCCATCTATTTGCTCAGTTGGTAAACTTTTAACTCTTTGGCTTAATTTTTTATTGCTTATGATTACGATATTTATATCAGTAAACTTATCTTGATTATGATACAAAAAATGTGAAATTGCATGTCCAGGAGAAGTTTCCTCAAGGTCTTTAAATAATTGCTTAGTAATAGATTGAGAGAAAAATTTAATCACTTTTCTAACGCTAGCGTCAATTTCTGATTGTAATAAATTTTTTAATTCCAAATCATCTTCATATTCACAAATAAATAGACTCAATATACCTCTGTCAGCAATAAAATCATATCCATCAATTTTCATGCCCATGCTTTTTTTAATAAATGGAAGATAAGAATAGTCTTCAACTATTCCGTCATCTATTAAATATTCCATAGCTTTTTCAAAGAATTGAACAGCTTTAAAATCTTCACTTACATCTGAAAATGCATAAATTTGTTGTTGAAAATCATTATAAAATTCTTCAATAGTATTCATTTTATTTTACCTCTTATTTTTTCAATTACATCAATTACTATATAGTCTTTACATTTTTCAAGATTAATTTTATATGTTAGATCATCTACACCATTAGGTTTTGACATTATTCTTGGAAAATCATCACAAACATGATATATCTCATCATGAATAATGCTAAAGTAGAGTTCTTTATACTCTTCTAATTCAATAAAACCATATGCAAATAATAAATTATCTAATCTCTCGCAACTATCAATATCATCAAAATTGATTAGCTTTTTAATATCAAAAATTAAATCATAGATATTAAAAGAGTCAAGTGATGTTTTTGAGCTTTCATTAAGAGTGACTACAAAAAGAAATAAATTTTCAAGTTCTGAAAACATTTGTTCAAATGATGATATAGTAATACTATTTACTGAAGATTTTGTTTTTACTTCTAGTGTCGAATTTAAGAGCTCAAAATCGTGAACAGAACCTAATGGTGCTTTCCAAAAATTAAGTACTTCATATATTGAAAAATTTGATAGCAGCTTTTTAAAAAGATATAATTCACCAATTAATCCTTTTAATTGATTTTTATCAATTTGTTTGTTATTGTTTTTTAAAAAATATTGCCACTGAGATAATCTTTTTAAAATTTTTTTAATGGCAATTAATTCATCATTTAATTGTTTGGTTGTATTAATCAAATCTGAACATATTATATAAAATAAATCCGCATTAGATATGTCTTGTAAGGTAAGAACAAGTTGCTTTTTTTCTTTTAAACTACCCACATTTATAGTTAATCCATTTAGGTTTGGTATTTTTTCATTAATAATAATATCCGAGTTGGTATGTAAAATAAATAATAGTTGTCCATAATAATCCTTTGCCCAATAAAAATCTAAAACACTTTCCTTATCAGCAATAATTGCATTAAAATCGATTTTATTTGTTGAATCTTCTATTTCATCCCATGGATTATTCTTCATCATCAGTATCCTCATCTAATAAATTGTTATTTTCTAGCCATGTTCTATTTACGGTATAAGATACTGATTTTGCTTTTTTACTATTATAATTTTGTTCTCCAGGAAAACTTATACCATAAGCTACTACACTTAATGGATATTTATATGGTGCTTCATCTTTACTTTTTTCTTGTATTTCTAAAATATGAAGAATTAGTAATGGTTTTTTACGTAATTGTCTATAATCTGCACCACTTAATTTTTTTCCACTTAATTTTTTAGTAAGCTCTGCAATCTCTATTTGATCTAAACCAATTTTTTCATCACTTATACTTCCGACTCTTGATTTATTTCCACTAACTTGAATAGTTTTATCATCAATAAAAGAACTTCTTAATTCTTTATAGATTGTTATAGACTCATTAACTATTTCATATCCGCTGTCTTTATTGCTATTAGTAATTATTGCAACATCAAATGAATTTAAATTTTGATTTTCTAGGTATTTTTCAACACATTTGTAATCAGTTTTTATATTTAAAGGATGATTGTTGAATTTTTTTATAAACTCTAATACTAATTCAGAGTCAATATTACGCCATAAAAAGTTTTTAGTTTCATTTGCATCTTGAGGTTTTCTAGATAGTTTTGTAACGAATTGTTTAAGTGTTACAAGATTTTCTTCAACTTTTATTTGTTCAGACAATAATTTTCTTGTCTCAATTAATTCTCCATAATAGTCAATTGAAATAGTTGCATTCGCTGAATGACGCATTTTATTTTTAGCTGTTATTATTAATGATTCTTCATGATTTTTAACTTTTAATCCATACTCTCTAGGAGTTAATCCATGGTCATTCATGATTTTAAATTCTTCTCTAAGTTCTTCGGTTGACTCAGTAATATGCTTGTACCAATGTATAGCTTCATTTCTCATGTATATTTTACATATATCTTCATAACCATTTCTATACCCGAACCATCTACCCATTTGTAATAAAGTATCATACATTTTAGAATTTCTTAAAAAATAGCTGACAGTAAGTCCTTCTACAGTAAACCCTCTTGATAAACTATACCCACCAATTGTGATAGCATTTAGCCCTTCTTGCTTGTATTTATCATAATCAAGCTTTTCATCATTTTTTGTTTTGCTGTTAACAAGAAAAATTTTTAAATTGTCTAATTCATGTGTTATTTTTCTAATAATTTCTTCAAATGTAAAATCTTTAGTATCTATTTTCTTATTCCATAAAAGAAATAATGAGTTAATTAATTCATTTTTCAACATGTCTTTTAATGATTTATAAGAGTTATATCTTATAACATTTGAGAGCTTTTCTATATAAATTGTGATTAAATCTTTTACTTGGTTTTGAATTTCGACTCTAAAGGATACATTTACTAACATAGAGGTATGAATACTTTTTACTTTTCGTAGCTTTTTGATTCCAATTGTTAATAGATAAAAGTTGATAGCTTCAAATAAACTTTCTGGTAAATATTCCACAGAATCATCTTTTTTCAATTTATCATGCAATGAACCTTCTGTATAATCAATATCTTTTATTGTTATAAGCATAGAGTTATCATCTTCACCAAAGATTTTTTGTGCGCCAATGTAATTATTTGGACTTTCTAGAGAAACTATAAAGTCTTCTGGAAATAAATCTACTCCATATTCATCTGTTTGAGAACTTGGATGAATAAAAATATTTGCAAAAGGTGTTGCTGTGTAACCAACATAACTTCTAACTGTAAACATATTTAGAATAGTTCGAATTTGTCTATTGATAGTTGTTGATTTATTTGGATCTTTATCTGTATCAATTGATGCATTATCTGCTTCATCATCAATAAGCAATAATGGATAATTCAAATATTCTGATTTAGTCTGATTTGTTTCTAACCATTCAATAACATTTCTTAATGTTGTTGGATTTTTCTTAATAACCAATATAACAGGTACATTTGATTGTTTAGGATTAAATCCTAGTGACTTTGCAACATTTGTCTTAAAGTCATGTTCACTATTGGTAAAAGAAAAAGGTCTATCAACTTCTCCATATTTTGATACGCCTATTTCTTGGGGTTCTGCAAATCTGTCAAAACCTATGAATCCACTATTGACTCTTCCTTGAGTCTGCTTTCTTAAGTTTTCATGTACTCCTGTAATCAAAATGATAAGCTTGTATCCAACATCAGAGGCTTTATTGATTAAAGAAAGATAGTTAGCAGTTTTTCCAGATTGAACATTTCCCATTACAAGACCTTTTTTGATCTTTTTCACTTGCAATGTAGGATTGGCCATAAAATCTAATATTTCATCTGTAGTTTCATATATTTTATCAACAACTTGTCTAGAAAATCCTTCTTCTTCAGTTAAATATTTTTTATATCTGTCTGAATAACTTGTTTGTATATTTTCTAATGTATGTAGCCATGGCTCCTTCTCTTTTGACATTATTATTGAAGCATTAGGAATTTTTATAACTTCGTTTGCAGAAATTTCTTTACTTAATCTATCAATATCTTCAGGTGTTAATTGACAACCTTGATCTTCTAATTCGAAAGATTTTGAGTTTAATAATTTTTTCACAAAATCATACTCTGGAATAAAATTTTTGTCTTTATAATTTAAATAACTTTTTACTAGACTTCTTGCAAGATTCAAACATTTTTGACTCATTATAATGCCTTTTCTACAAAGATTTTCCAATCTTTTTTATATAAATTAAATGGCTCTGTATTTTGAAATAAAGATACTAATTCTTGTGCAGTCATTAAATCTCTTTCATCAGATAATTTTTTTAAAGCTAATTTTTCTATAAATTCATTTGAAATATCTGTAGTATTAACTTTTTTTGGATTATTGTTCCCTAAGTCTGCATATAGTGCATCTTTTGGTAAAAAACTTCCGACCAAATCCAGAATTTCATTGAAATCATCTTGAGCTTTTCTATCTAAATTGTTTAAAAAATTTTGTATTATTGGATGCTCTTTATTAATGCTATATTTAATTTCTCCACGTGCAGCATATCGTTCCCAAAATGAAATATTAGTTGTTGTACTGCGGTGTCCTCTTGCCGTGTAAACTTTTGAAGATGCACCTGAAATTTTTTCAATAATTTTACTTAATCTTCGCCTTATTATAGATGGTGGAGATGCATAAGATTTTCTAACATCAATTTTCCATAAACTATCTAAATTATTAGGTAAATCTATTTGAATTCTTGCCAGTTTAAACATTTCAGATTGTCTTATGATTCTAAACCACGTCCCTGAAATAAGTAGTCTTTTGTTTCTATATACATAAAAGCCTTGATTTTTTAAATAACCACCATCTTCATCATAATAATCATATTCTTTTTGAGATAATTTTGAATAATGAGGCAAAATATAGGGTCTTATAATGATTTTTTCATCATTTAAATTTATAATTTCTTCTTGTAGCTCTTGAGTAGCGATATGAGCACTATGAAATGGATCGAAAGGTTCTATAGCTTTTCCATTTATAAAGATATTTATTTTATTGTTTCCTTTTAAAAATCTATGAAATATTAATGCAATATGTTTTTCTACTACTCTCATTTTTTCATAAATTGTTTCTTCTGTTATTGTATTTACTGTATTATCGATAATCCTATCTGTTTTTTCCCAAATAACTAAAGTACCATTATCATTAAGTTCTGAAAATTTGTATATATCATTAAATTCATCGTGATTTAAAAGTTGTAAAGTCCAATCTTCAGTTTCTGCAACATAATCTAAATCCCATACTGCTGCACTAGCATTTTTATTTTTAGAGCTAACTACAGTTAATTTTCTACATTGAGAAAATGATGCTGTTTTCAATCCTAAGCCAAATCTACCTAAATCATTTTTTGTTCTTTCATCAAGTGGATTTTTTGTTCCTGGCCTCATGGCTTCAATTAGTTCACTCTCATCCATTCCATAGCCATCATCTAAAATAGCAAGCTTTAGTACATTGTTTTCAAAATCAAAATAAATATTTATATTGCTAGCTTCGGCTGTAATACTATTATCAATAATATCTGCTAATGCACTTTCAAATGAATATCCTATATCTCTTAGTGATTCAATTAGAGATGTTGCTCTAGGTAGTAATTGTATAGGTTTAATAATTTACTCCTTCGACAAATTTAATAAATAATCTTAACATACATAAATCACCCAACTTCATCACTCAAACCTCTTACGGCATAAATCTATATTTTTTTTAACTTTGTTTTTGAGTATTGGTACAATAGCTAATTCATCTGCACTAAAAAGTGTTTTTGCAAGAAAGTTATTTTTGGCTTTATAAGTTTTTGAAGAGTAGTCATAAAATATTTTACCATCATTAAATAATGGCAATAAATACTCTTTAAAATCTGTTTGAATGATTTTTTTTGTAACATTAAATCGTTCAACTAAGCTTGGAGTAGAGAGCTCTTGACCTTTATTTAACAATACTAAAGTTGATGATAATCGATTAATTCTGTTATTAAAATTCATTCTAGTAGTATAATAGAACTATTTTAATGAATTACTTAGTTATATATCAAATGTGATTTTATATCAAATAAAAATAGTAAAAATTAACGAAAAGTATCAAATAATCTTCACCCTATGAGTCACCCTAATAGAGAGTTTGCCATATTCGAATATTATAAATGTAACTAGTGAAAGATATAGATTAAAAATAAAAAAAGAAACATGATTATTAAATAATCTATTTAAATTATTTCATCATCTATGAGTTTTAATTTAGCATACTATAAGCCATTTTCTATTAACTTTAAACTAAAATACTATCAAAAATGGAGCTAATGGATGATTACTCTTTATGTCGATGGTGATGCTTTTCCAAATTTGCTTAAGCCTATATTACTTCGCTCAATAGAGAGATTACAGATTAAAACATATGTAATAGCGAACAAAAAGATAAATATAGGTGAGTCTTGTCATGTCGAGTACATCGTCGTAGATACTTTTGCAGATGAAGCAGACAATAAAATAGTAGAGATGTTAGAAGAGGGCGATTTGGTTGTTACTGCTGATATACCACTAGCAAATAGGGTAATAGAAAAAAATGCGCATGCAATTGATCACCGAGGTGAGCTTTATAGTGTTGATAATATAAAACAATACTTAGCGATGCGAAACCTAATGGAGAGTATCCGTGAGAGTGGCGAAATAACAGGTGGACCAAAACCATTTTCACAAAAAGATGCACAAATGTTTGCAAACCAACTCAATAGTTTTTTGATTAAATATTATAAATAAACTTACTCTAATTATAAAAAAAGAGCATTAGCTTTAAAAAGATGGTATGAAGTAAAAAAGGTGAAAACCAAAAGATGAACTTACTAAAACATTATAGAAAAAATTAGATAGATTATAAAACAAAGCGGTGTAAAAGAGAGACCATTGTATAATTTAAAGCATACATTTGCAAGTATAATGATTTCAGAAGCTTATAATATACTTTGGGTATCTAAAATGTTAGGTCATAAAGATTTAAATATTACTTTGAAATTTTACGCAAAATATATAAAAGAAGATGACATAAAAAGAGTTGATAATTTATCAAAAATTGTCCCTTTTTTTGTCCCTAATTCAAATAAAAATATACAAAATGCTATATAATGGGGTTTAAATAATGATAATAAGGGTTTATTACGAAGATACAGATTGTGGAAATATGGTCTATCATGCAAACTATCTAAACTATTGTGAAAGAGCTAGAAGTGAGCTATTTTTTCAAAAAGGGTTACTTCCTCACTCACAAGATGAGTTTTTTGTAGTTAAATCATGTGAAGCAAACTGGATAAAATCAGCAGTTTTTGCAGATATTTTAGAAGTTAAAACAGAACTAATTGAGAAAAAATCAGCATCAATTATTATGAAACAAGAGATTTACAGAGTTGGTGAGCTTATTTTTGAAGCAAAATTTAGATTAGCTTTTTTAAAGCATGGAAAACCTTCAAAAATTCCAAATCATATCTTTGATATTTTGGAGAGTTAAATGAAAAAAATTATATTTTTACTTCTATTTGTAGGCTCTTTAGTAGCAAATGATATTTTTGTGCTTCCAAAAGATTCAAAAAAATTAGAAGATAGATTGTCTTATGAGATTTTAAATGCAAAAAAAGAGATTTTTGTTGCAATGTATAACTTCTCTTATAAAAAAATAGCAAATGACTTAATATATGTTTCAAAAAATGGTGTAAAAATCACTGTTTTACTCGACAAGAGTAAAGTAGAAGATGATAGTGAAGTTTATAATATTTTAAAATCAAATGATATTAAGGTTGTTTTTGAAGATAGTGTAAAAAAGATGCATCTAAAAAATATTCTGATTGATGATAGCTTAGCAATGATAGGTAGTATGAATTTTACGAAAAAATCATTTAAAGAGAGTCTTGATATTGTATATTTTTCAAATGATGATCTTTTAATCTCAAAATTAAAAGAGATTAGAGCAAATTTTAAATAGAATATAGTTTATAAAATTTATTAAAGGATTAATTAGTGTTAGAAATTTTTATTGGTTTGTATTGTCTATATTTTGCTTTTACAATTTATACATCATTTATGCAAATTGGATTTGTAAAAGATAGTATGAAAAACAGAGCTTTGATTTTAGAGCAAAACTCTTATATTGAAGCTGGAAACTATGCAGTTGATAAAGAAAAATTGTCAATTTCTAGTTCATTTGCTGATTTTGTTATATTTATTTTTTGGATTGGTTTTGGTCTTAAATATTTAGACTCATTAATTCAAACAGACTCTTATATATTAAAAGCTGTTTTATTTATAAATGCTTTTATTATTGTAAATTGGATTTTATCTTTGCCTTTTGATATTTATAAAACTTTTAATTTAGATAAAAAATATGGATTTTCAACTATAACTCCTGCTTTATATATAAAAGATACCATAAAATCAGCTATTTTAACTTTTGTTTTTGGATCTATTGTTGTTGCTGGAATTTCATATATTATTTTAAATTTTCCATCTTGGTGGATATTTGGATTTGTATTTGTTTTTGCTGTTATTATTTTAATAAATATGCTTTATCCTTTAATTAGAGATAAGATGTTTGATAAATTTGAGAAATTAAAAGATAGTGTTCTTGAAGCAAAAATTAACAATCTTTTAAAAGAGGTTGGTTTTAAAAGTAGTGGAGTTTTTAGTGTAGATGCAAGTAAAAGAGACAATAGATTAAATGCCTATTTTGGTGGACTTGGAAGTACAAAAAGAGTTGTTTTATTTGATACTTTAGTACAAAAACTATCTCACAACGAACTACTTGCAGTTTTAGGGCATGAGTTGGGACACTTTAAAAACAAAGACATCTTAAAAAATATTGCAATTATGGGATTTATTATGTTTGTTTTTTTTGCTATATTTGGAAATTTAAATGATGAGTTGTTTTTAAAACTTGGATTAAATAATGAGCCATATGCAATTATTTCAATATTTTTAATATTTTCAACAGCTTTAAGCTTTTTTTTAATGCCTTTAATCTCACTAATTTCAAGACACAATGAGTATGCTGCAGATGAGTTTGGTTCAAACTTATCTAGTAAAGAGGATTTAGTAAATGCCTTATTAAAGTTAGCAAATGAGAATAAAAGTTTTCCTCACTCTCACAAGCTTTATATATTTTTCTACTACTCTCATCCACCTTTAATTGAAAGATTCAAAGAGCTTGGATATGATGTAGAAAAGAAAGAGTTTATAAATTAATTAAACTCTTTTTTCTAAATAGTCTAAAAAAGTTTAGATTGTTTAGAATATATATTGCAATCATTGCAAAAACTACTCCAATAATTGTTGTAAATTCAATCTTCTCATCTAAGAATATATTTCCAATTATAATAGCACTTGCAGGAACTAAAAATACAAAACTAGATACCTCTTTTGCGCCATATTTTGCTGCTCCAAAAAAGTAAATTGAAGTTGCAAATGTTGTACTTAAGATTGTAATTACAAAGATATTAAACCAAAAGATATAATCAAACTCTAAAACTTTTGTAAATATTGAGCTATCTATGTATAAAAAGTATAGACTAGAGCTTGAAATTAAGTATGTGTAAGTTGTAAATACAAAAGCATTTATTTTTAGTGATTTTGAAGTAATTATTGTAATAATTGCCCATAGTGTTGAAGCAATTATAAAATATATATTATCTTTACTAAAAATCTCTTCAAGATTAAATTGATAGATATTTATCATATTTAAAACACCATAAACACCTAAAATTAGAGCAAAAGAGTGTTTTAGACTAATTGTTTTTCTACTTAATATTGCTACAAAAATATATGTAATTATTGGAATCATTGAAGGAACCATAGCTCCTCCTAAACTTCCAGTTCCATGTTCAACTCCCCAAAACATAAAAATAGAGTATAAAACTAAAAAAAGCGAGGCAAATATGATTAAAATAAAAGTTTTTATATCTAATTTATAATTCATTTTAGATATAAAAATTATTGGAGCCATCGATAAAAAGCATATTCCCATTCTCAAGAATACCATTTCATAGGCATTAATATAGTTTGTTAAAACTTTTGTACTAATCCAAGATGCTCCCCATAGAATCATAGAGATAACTATGAGAAAGAAAAAGATATTTTTTGACACTATTTAAAGCTATTTAGTAAAATAATATCTACCAAATCCCCACTTTTTACTAAGCTATTCTCTTCTTGAATCAAAAGTGCAGGGCTTCCTAACATATTTGTTAAAATAGCACTTGTTCCAGATTTTTTCCCAACAAAATCAATAATATACTCACCATTTTTATATTCTACATTACAAGCTGTAAAGATTTTTTTATTTGTTGGGTTATTTAAATCTTGATTTATTTTTGCTTTTACAATTGGAAGCTTTTCATTGCTATTTTTTAATCTATAAATCAAAGGAAGTACATATAAAATTGCACAAACAGTTGAAGAGTATGCAAAACCTGGAAGGGCGATAATTATTTTCTCATCTTTTATTGCAACTAAAATATGCATTCCTGGTTTTACAAAAACACCATGAAAAAGAACTTTTGCTTCTAATTTATCTTTTATTACATCTTGAACAAAATCATAATCTCCAACACTAACTCCACCAGTAGTAACTACAATATCAGCTTTTTTTAAAGAGGTTTCAAAAAAGTTTGTAATATTCTCTATATCATCATCAACAGGACCATTTTGGATAACTTCAGCGCCACATTGAGTAAATAGTGCTTCAAGAGTTAAGTGATTTGAACTTCTTATTTGTGAATCATTTGTTTTTTCAACTCCAAGATCTAAAATCTCACTTCCTGTACTTGCAACTGCAATTATAGGTTTTGAATATACTTTTATTTGAGGAATATTTAGTGATGCTAATACTCCAACTTCACTAAATCCAATAATCGTTCCTTTTTTAATTAAAACTTCATCTTTTTTATAATTTTCACCAACATCTCTTACGGCAAAACCTTTAGGAACACTTTTAACTATTTTTATTCTATCTTCTAAAACTTCAACATTTTCAATAGGAACTAAAGTATCACTACCTTTTGGCATTAATGCACCCGTAAAAGTCTTTATGCAAGTGCCAGTTTCAACATCTTTCTCTACTATAAAACCAGCTGGATTCTTCTGTGTTATTTTAAGTTCACTATTTATATCTTCAAACTTAATAGCATAACCATCCATACCAGATGTTGGAAACTCTGGGCTATTTTCTAAAGCTATAATATCTTCAGCCAAAACTCTTCCAAGAGCATTTGTTAAAAATAGTTTTTGAGTTGATTTTTCAACTATATTTATACTATTTAAAACTTCTATTGATTCATCAAAAGTTATAAAATTTCTCATTTTTATCCTAATCTGTTATATTTCATAATTATTATTTGCTCAAAAAGCATATTTGCAAAACCTTTTGGAAGATTTTCATTTGTATCTTCTACATTTTTAATAATTTTTTTTATAGAATCATCATCTAAATATATTGCTATTGGTAAAATTGTCTCTTTTATTTTATCTATAAATATTTGTTGTTCTTCAATTGTCATTTTTCTATCTTCTGTTTTAAATTTTAAAAGTAAGATTATATTATCTTTTCCTAAAATAATATATTAAAACTTTTTTGATATAATCCCAAAAAATATTTAGGATAAGATAAATTGATAGAAATAAGTAAAAAAATAACTTCAAATGTAGCAAAAGTAAATGCAGAGTATGAGTTAATAAAAGAGGGCGATAGAGTAATGGTTGGATTTAGTGGTGGAAAAGATTCACTAACTTTACTTCATACTCTAAATAGAATGAAAAAAAAAGCTCCTTTTAAATTTGATTTTAAAGCAGTAACAATTACTTATGGAATGGGTGAACAAATAGAGTTTTTAAGTAATCACTGCAAAGAGCATGGAATAGAGCATGAGATAATAGATACTCAAATCTTTGATCTTGCAGGTGAAAAAATAAGAAAAAATTCATCATTTTGTTCATTTTTCTCAAGAATGAGAAGAGGGTATTTATATACAACAGCTTTAGAACAAGGGTACAACAAGGTTGCATTAGGTCATCATTTAGATGATGCAATGGAATCATACTTTATGAATCTATTTTATAATGGAACAATGAGAACTATGCCTCCAAAATATACTGCAAATAATGGCTTAGAAGTAATAAGACCACTAATATTTTGTAGAGAGAGACAGTTAAGAGCATTTGCAGCTTCAAATGAGATTAGAGTAATTGGAGATGAGGCTTGTCCAGGACTTAGATTTGATGTAAAAATGCCTCATGCAAGAGCAGCTACAAAAGAGCTATTGGCAAAACTAGAAGAGCAAAATCCAAAGATTTTTGTATCTATGAAAAGTGCATTTAGTAATATACAGTTACCTACATTTTTTTATAAAGATTTAAAAGATATAAAATTAAATATAGAAGATGAGAATATATGAAAATATTAGTCTCATCTTGCCTTTTAGGTGAAGATACTAGATATGATGGTCTTAATTCAAGTATTGCTATGAGTCCTAAATTTAGATTTAAAGAAAAAGAGATTTTTATGGATATTTTGTGTGAAAATGAGATATTCTCAATTTGCCCAGAAGTTTCTGGTGGATTATCAATTCCTAGAAACAAAGCTGAAATTATAAGTCACAATAAACCTTTTAAAGTTTTAGATATTGAACAAAATGATGTAACAATAAATTTTTTAATTGGTGCAAAAAATGCTTTGGATATTTGTATAGAAAATGGTATTAAAGTTGCTTTATTTAAATCAAAATCACCATCTTGTGGTAATATTGAAGTTTATGATGGAACTTTTTCTCAAAAATTGATTAAAGCAAAAGGTTTAACAGCAAGACTTCTTGAAGATAATGGAGTTAAAGTTTTTAATGAATTTGAGTTGGATGATTTAAGAAAATATATAAAAAAAGAGGGTAGAAAATAGTCTAATTTATGATTATTTAGACTATTTTTTATTATTAAGCTTTTAAATCAAGAAGTCTTTCCATTGTAACTGCTTGTATCTCAATGCTCTTTGCATTTGCGCTATATGCAATAATCTCAGGAATTTGTTCAACCATAGCAGAAGTAAAATCTCTTGCTGAATCTTGAAACTCAGCAACAGATGCAACATTTGCAACTTCAGCAATTTTATTTGCATTATCTTGTATTTGAATAGCAGAGCTCATCATAGCTCCTAAATTATTATCAATTCTCATATTATTGCTCCTTCTTGCATAGATTGTATTAACATTTTATTTAAATTTGCAGCTTGTGCTATTGAGCTATCAGCTCTACTTAAACCATCTGGAGCACTTGAAGCATCTTTAAGCTCATCTAGTTTTTTAATTGCTGCTTCTTTATCTTGAGGAATAGAAGTATCAAATCTAACACTTCCACCTGTTGCATAAAGTTTTCCATCTGGTCCCATTTGATAGTTGTAGCTTATAGGAGTAGTTGTAGTTCCTAAGCTAGCGTGTAGTTGCTCATGGTTTCTAACTTCACTATCACTATTTTTAAATCTATTTAAAACTCTTTCGTAATCTTTTTCATCATATTTTGATATTTCATTTGCACTATCATACTTCTCAACAGTTGATTTTTCAAGCTCTTTTTTATCAATATTTGCTAACTCGCTCTTTTTTAGCGCAAGTTGAGAATATATAATTGATGCACTTGCATAATTATCTGAAATTTCCATAAATGCTCCTTTTAAAGGGTGTTAAATAATAGCAAAAAAAAGTATAAATATAGATAAATTATAAATTGAGAAAATTTATAGTAATATTTCGAAGTTTTAAAATAAAAAAAGGATAGAGATGAATTTCTTGTTTAATAAATATAGTCACTTTAATTTGGCAAATATAGTAACATTTTTTAATATATCTTGTGGAATTATAGCTATATATTTTCTTACTCATAATGAGTTTATTGGTGCAGCACTTTTTGCTTGGTTAGCTGGTGCATTTGATATATTTGATGGAAAAATTGCTAGAAAATATAATCTTTCAACAGAGTTTGGAATACAATTAGACTCTTATGCTGATTTTTTATCTTTTGTAATTGTTCCTGCAATGTTTATATATTTTGCTATTTTTGATGGCAAAGAGGAACAATATAGCATGGCTTTATTAGCAGGTGTATTTATCTATTATATTATTTGTGGATTAAGAAGATTAATTCAATTTAATATAAACTCTGAAGAGGGTGAAGTTGAGAGATATTTTATAGGTGTTCCAACACCTCTTGGTGCAATTTTACTTTGGATTGTATATTTAGTTTTTTTAACAGGTTTTATAAATGAATATATAGTTCTTTTTTTAATGGTAGTTATTGGATATCTTCTAAACTCTAAAATTAAGATAAAACATTTATGAAAAAAGAGATTATTACTATTGATTTAGGATCAAACTCTTTTAGAGTTTTAAAATTTAATTGTGAAAATTTTAAAATATTAGATGAGTATCATAAAGTTGTTGGATTAGCTGATGGATTAATAGATACACAAATTATTAGCCAAGAGGCTCAAGAAAGAGTTATAGAAGCACTAAAAATTGCTAAAGAAAAATTAAAATTTGAACCAAAAGATGCTATTTGTGTTACAACAGCAGCAATGAGAAAAGCAAAAAATTCTCAAGAAGTTTTAGAATTTTTTAGAAAAAATGGAAATATTAATTTTACAATAATAGATGAATATGAAGAGGCTAGACTCACTTTTTTAGCCATAAAGTACGCTTTAAAAAGAGAGAATATTCCAAATGACAAGTTTATACTTTTGGATATTGGTGGTGGTTCAACAGAGCTTGTAATTTCAAATAAAGATGATTTTTTTACAAAAAGTTTTGATTTTGGAATAGTTACAATGACTCAAAAAACAAAAAAGAATAAGCAACTATTGGATTTGGAGTTAAAAAATAGAAAAGAGGAGATAAAAGAGTACATAGCCACTTTAGGAATAGATTTAGAATCTTATTGCTTTGTGGCAACAGCAGGAACTCCCACAACAATAGCAGCTATAAAACTTGGATTTAGCTATTTTAATTATGATAAAAACATTGTAAACGGAACAGTTTTACAAATAGAAGATTTGGAAGATAGCTTAACTTTATTAAAAGAGACATCTTTTGAAGATTTGATAAAAATAGCTGGAAAAGGTAGAGTTGAATATCTTGAAGTTGGAACATATATTTATAGAATATTTTTTGAAGCTTTGGAGAAAAAGAGTTCTATAGTTTTTGATGATGGATTAAGAGAGGGTGTTGCAATAAATTTTGCACTTAATCAAAGGTAAGGCTTAAGATAGTAGCCTTACACTTTGCTCTTGAACTATATTTGCTTGAGAAGCAGCTAAATAACCAGCATTTATATTTATGTTAGCTTTTGTAAAATCACTTGACTCTCTTCCAAAATCAATAACATTGTTATTGTATCTTTGCTCATCGATTCTATCTCTTACATCTTCTATTAGTTGCTTAGAAAAATTTTCAAACTCATTTGCAATATTACCAATTTGAGTTGCTGTATCTTCAACTGATTTAATAGCTTTTTGTAGATTTTCTGGATTATTTAAATCACTATTATTTATTGCATCAAAAATATTATTTGTAAAGTTTGCTATGTTTGGTTTATTAATTGAGTATAAGTTTCCATTTGCGCTAAGAGTTATAGAGTCTTGCTCATCGCTATATCTATTTGCGATTAGATTTTCATCTTTATATTTTGTACTAAAAGCTAATTGATTAAAATCTCTTAACTCTTGATTTATCTCCTGTTTTAAATCATTTTTATTTTGAAGATTTTCACTATTTTGTAATTTTTGATCTATGTTTTTTAAAAAATCTTGAAGGTTATTCATAGATGCTTCAGCTATCTTTGTTTTTGCTATTGTGTCATTTGTAGATTGTATATCTTGAGAAAATTCACTTCTTATTATTGAACTTTTACTTACAACTAAACTAGTTGATTCACTACTTTGAAAATCTTCTACACTATACTTTAGTTGAGACTTCTCTAAAGCTATATTTTGATTACTATTTAAGTTGTTTAAGTTTTGAATACTATTTGTATTATTTATAGCATTTATATCCATATTTGTCTCCTAGAAACATTTTATTCATTGATTATATCATATTTTAATAAATATATATTTTTTGACTTAAAAAATGCAATTAGTTCTTTAAAATTAGATACTTTAATGCTACTTTGGGTAAAATATTCACTTAATTTTTAAGATTATGGAGTATAAGATGAAAATAAGTGGCGCAAGAATGGTTATAGAATCATTACATCAAGAAGGGGTAGAAGTTGTTTTTGGATACCCAGGTGGTGCCATTATGAACGTCTACGATGAAATTTATAAACAAAATTATTTTGAACATATTTTAAATAGACATGAACAAGCTTGTGTAATTGCTGCTGAGGGTTATGCTAGAAGTACAGGAAAAGTTGGAGTTGCAATAGTTACTTCAGGACCTGGATTTACAAATGCAATTACTGGAATTGCAGATGCCTATATGGATTCAATTCCCTTAGTTATAATCTCAGGTCAGGTTCCAACAACAATTATTGGAACTGATGGATTTCAAGAAATAGATGCTGTTGGTATCTCAAGACCTTGTACAAAGCATAACTATTTGGTAAATAAAATAGAGGATTTACCAAGAATACTTAAAGAGGCATTTCATTTAGCAAAAACAGGAAGACCAGGTCCTGTTCATGTTGATATACCAAAAGATATAACTGCACAAATTGCTGAGTTTGAGTATCCAGCTGAAGTTAATATGCCAACATATAAGCCAACTATTAACTACAATAAAAGACAGTTGAAAAAAGCTATGGAAGCTATTTCAAATGCAAAAAAACCTCTTTTATATATTGGTGGTGGAGCAGTTTTATCAAATTGTGGATATGAGATTAGAGATTTAGCAAAAAAATTAAATATTCCTGCTGTTGAGACTTTAATGGCAAGAGGAGTTATGGGAGATGAAAATCCACTTTTCTTTGGAATGCTTGGAATGCATGGAGAGTATGCAGCAAATATGGCAGCATATGAGACAGATTTATTAATATCTTTGGGTGCTAGATTTGATGATAGGGTAACTGGAAGATTAGATGAGTTTGCTAGTAAAGCAAAAGTAATTCACATAGATATTGATCCAACTAGTATTGCTAAGCTTGTAGTTGCTGATTATCCAATAGTTGGAGATTTGAAATTAACTGTAAAAGCAATGCTTGAAGAGTGTGAAAATTATGAATTTAATGATTTTTCAAATTGGGTTGAATTATTAAAAGATTATAGAGAAAAAGAGCCTTTAAGATATTTTGATACAGATGAGTTAATTAAACCTCAATGGGTTATTGAAAAAGTTGGAAAAGTATTAGGAGATAATGCAATTGTTTCAACAGATGTTGGACAACATCAAATGTGGACGGCACAATTTTTTCCATTTTCATATCCAAGACAGTTTATTACAAGCGGTGGATTAGGAACTATGGGATTTGGTCTTCCAGCAGCTTTGGGAGCCGCAAGAGCTTTTAAAGATACAAATAGAGTAGTTGTAAACTTTACAGGAGATGGCTCTATTTTAATGAATATCCAAGAGTTAATGACTTGTAGTGAGTATAAACTTCCTGTTATTAATATTATTTTAAATAACAACTACCTTGGAATGGTAAGACAGTGGCAAACAATGTTTTATGATAATAGATTAGCGCAAACTGATTTAACAAATCAACCAATATTTAAAACTCTTGCTGAATCATTCCACTGTTTAGGTTATACAGTTTCAACAAAAGATGAGTTTGAAAAAGCATTAAAAGATGCAGTTGAGCAAAGAAAACCAGCAATGATAGAGGTAATTGTTGCTAGAAATGAAGAGGTTTTACCAATGGTTCCAAATGGACACTCTTTAAATGAGATGACTTTATTAAAAGGAGATAGATAATGAGCAATTTTAATAACTATTATAATAGTGAAACAATAAGACAAGTTATCTCTGTTGTTGTATTAAATGAACATAATGTTTTATCAAGAATCGTAGGACTTTTTTCAGCTCGTGGTTATAATATAGACTCTTTAACAGTTGCACCAATGGCTGAGAGTCAATACTCAAGAATGACAATAGTTACAACTGGAGATAAAAGAGTTATTGATCAAATTGTTAAGCAACTAAACAAATTAATTCCTGTATTAAAAGTAAATGAGCATAAAAATGTGATTGAAAAAGATACAGTTTTAATGAAGTTTTCAATTGATAATAACTTATCAGATATAGATGTAATTGCAAGGGCTTATCATGGATCTATTCAAAATGTTACAGATGAGGCAATCATAGTTTCTGCAACAGATTCAAGTGATAGAATTATTAATTTTATTAAAGTAATGGAAAAATTCAATCCACTTGAAGTTGTAAGAAGCGGAATAGTTGCTATGGAGAGATAGTATGACTTTAAAAAAGATAGCTAATTATTTACAATTAAATTGTGATATAGATATTGAAATTACTGCTTTAAATAGTTTAGAAGATGCAAATAGTAATGAGTTATCATTTTTAGAAAACCATAAATATGTAGAAAAATTAAAATCTACTAAAGCAGGAGCCGTTCTTGTAAATAAAGATCTACTAAATGAAGTTCCAAAAGGTGTAGTTGCATTAGTTTGTGATGAGCCATATTTGAATTTAGCAAAAGCTAGTAAACTTTTTGCTCCAAAACTTTTTGAAACTGAAGGTAAAGAGCCAATTATTGGTAAAGATACAACAATTATGCCTAATGTTTTTTTGGGTAAAAATATTATTATTGGTAGCAACTGTACAATTATGGCAGGAAGTTTTATTGGTGATAATGTTCAAATAGGAGATAACACAATAATTTATCCAAATGTAACTGTTTATAGAGATTGTAAAATTGGAAGTGATTGTATAATTCACTCTGGAACTGTTATAGGAAGTGATGGATTTGGATTTGCAAATACAAAAGATGGAAAGTATATAAAAATCTATCAAAATGGAAATGTAGTAGTTGGCTGTGATGTTGAAATTGGTGCAAATTGTACTATTGATAGAGCTGTATTTAAATCAACTATAGTTGAAGATGGTGTTAGAATTGATAATTTAGTTCATATCGCACATAATTGTAAAATAGGAAAAGGTTCTGTTTTAGTAACTCAAGTTGGAATTGCTGGTTCTACAACTTTGCAACCTTATGTTGTAATGGGTGCTCAAAGTGGAGCTGCTGGTCATCTTGAAATAGCAGCTTTCTCAACAATTGCAGCTCGTGGTGGAGTTACAAAAACTATTAAAGAACCTAAAAAAACTTGGGCAGGTTTTCCTTTGATTGAGCATAGAAATTGGCTTAAACTTCAAGGAAAAATATCTAATTTACTTAAATAAAAGGATCTGTTATAGCTAAAAAGGTTATCTCTCTCATTTTTTTAACTATTATTCTATATTTTGAGTTTACTACTATTGTAAGCTCAAAAGATAGTGTTGGAAATATTGGAGCTCTATTTGCAAACTTCTCTTTTAAATATTTCTCATATTTATCATATGTTTATCTACTATTTTTACTTTATCCTTTATATTTAATAAACTTTAAAAAAGAGTTGGATAAAAAAGATTTATATTTAAATCTGTTATCACTTTTTATATTTTTATTTATAGCACTGATTTTTCAAGCACTTATAGTAGAAAATCCTTATAATAGGGGAGAACTTGGAAATATTTTTGTAGATAGTTTAACTCCATTTATTGGAAAAGCTGGTCTGTATCTATTTGTTATTGTTGGGTTTATAATATCTTTAATAATTATTTTTGAAACAATGGATTTAGATTTTGATGATATTAAAAAATTTAGAGCTAGAGTAAAACTTAAAAAACAAAATGAGAAAAAATTTACAATAAAAAAAGATATAACTAAAACTATTAATAATCAAAAGAATCTACCAATTGTTCAAGAAGTAAATAAAGAGTTGAAAAACGATAATAAATTAATAAAAGATGAAGATGTTTTAGATGCAGATCTTATTGAACTTGATAATGAAATTGAAGTTAAAAATAAAGGTGCTATTAGTAGCAGTTTGATTATTGATGAGCTTGAAGAGAATGCAAAACTTCTTTCAGAACTTGAGTTTGGGAAAACTGAAAAACCAAAAGATTTTATGCTTCCACCAACAAGCTTTTTTCAAGATGCTCCAAAAGAGAATAAAACTAAAGTAAATGAAGCATTTATAGATAAAAAAATAGCTGACTTACTTGATAAACTTGCAATGTTTAAAATTGATGGAGATGTTGTAAGAACTTATACAGGACCTGTTGTTACAACTTTTGAATTTAAACCAGCTCCAAATGTAAAGGTTTCAAAAATATTAAGTCTTCAAGATGATTTAGCAATGGCACTAAAAGCTCAAACAATAAGAATTCAAGCTCCAATTCCAGGAAAAGATGTAGTTGGAATTGAAGTTCCAAATGAAGATACTCAAACAATTTATCTAAAAGAGATGCTAGATAGTGAGATTTTTCAAAACTCTAAATCTCCATTGACTATGATTTTAGGAAAAGATATTGTTGGAAAACCTTTTGTAACTGATCTTAAAAAGCTTCCTCACTTATTAATTGCAGGAACAACTGGAAGTGGAAAATCTGTTGGAATAAACTCTATGATTTTATCACTTCTATATAAAAACTCACCAGATAATCTAAGGCTTGTAATGATAGATCCAAAAATGCTTGAGTTTTCTATGTACAACGATATTCCTCATCTTTTAACTCCAGTTATCACAAAAGCAGTTGATGCTATAAATGCTTTAGCAAATATGGTTGGTGAGATGGAGCGAAGATATACTTTAATGGCTAAAACTAGAACAAAAAATATTGAAAATTTCAATGAAAAAGCAAAAAAAGAAGGTCTTCCTACAATGCCTTATATTGTTGTAGTAATTGATGAGTTAGCTGATTTAATGATGACAAGTGGAAAAGATGTTGAATACTCAATAGCAAGACTTGCTCAAATGGCAAGAGCTAGTGGAATTCACTTAATTGTAGCAACTCAAAGACCATCAGTTGATGTTGTAACAGGACTTATTAAAGCAAATTTACCTAGTAGATTGTCATATAAAGTAGGGCAAAAAATAGATTCTAAAATTATCCTTGATTCAATGGGAGCTGAATCACTTCTTGGGCGTGGAGATATGCTGTTTACTCCTCCTGGTATGCCAGGACTTGTAAGAATTCACGCCCCTTGGAGTACAGAAACTGAAATTGAAAAAGTTGTAGAGTTTTTAAAAAATCAAAGAGAAGTTGAGTATGATATGAACTTTATAAAAGATAAAAATATAAGTTCATTAAATGGTTCAAATAAATCAGGAATAAATAGTGATGATATAGAGCTGGATGAGCTTTATGAAGATGCCAAAGAGGTTATATTTACAGATAAAAAAACATCTATATCATATCTTCAAAGAAGATTAAAGATTGGATATAACAGAGCCGCAACAATTATAGAACAACTTGAAAAAACAGGTGTTTTAAGTGAAGTTGATGCAAGGGGAAATAGAGAGATTTTAATCTAAAATAAGATTATATTTATAATCTTATTTAGTCAAACATTTTAAAGTTATCATCTTCACTACCATCTTTTTTTCTATTTTTAAATTTCCACATTGTAATAAAATATTTTACACTTGCAAAACTCAAAATAATAGCTATTAAAAACATTACGAAATAAGATATAAACATTAATATTTCCATAAATAAGCCTTTTATTGGTATTAAGTAAAAATTCTATCAAAAATTTTCAAAGAATAAAAGAAAATTATGCTAGAATAAAAAGATTTTATTTCAAGGAGTAGTTATGAATATAAGTATAGTAGGAAGACATATAAAACTTACGGACGCAATTAAAGATTATATAAATAGTTCAATTGATACATTTAAAAAATATAACTTGGATATTATTTCGGTTACTTCTACAATTGTTGGAGATGAAAAAGCAAAGGGTTTTACTTTTGAGTTCTCTTTAAATATTGCAAATATAGATACAGTTGTTATTAAACAAAAAGATAAAGATTTATACACTGCAATTGATATAGCAACAGATAGAGTATCAAAAGTTTTAAGAAGACACAATGACAAAATAACTGCCCATAAGGCTACAAAATTTAGTGAAGCTGTTGAAGTTGAAGATGGTGTTGCAAAAGAGCTTGAGAGATTTGAAGATGAGATTATTCCTCAAAGATTAACTTCATATAAACCAATTGATATAGAAGAGGCTTTAGAAGATTTGAAAAACTCTACTGCTTTATTTAAAGTTTTTTATGACAAAGACGATAATATGAGAGTTTTATACAAAGCAAATGCTGCTGGAAAATTTGGTTTATACTAAGATTTAGTAGTAAAAAAACTAAAAGGGTATTAGAAAAAGCTAATACCCTTTTTTAATTTAATTGAATTTAGGATTTAAAAAAATATGCAAAATGACTTAAAAAAAGTTGCACTAATTGGGCAACCAAATGTTGGAAAATCATCACTTTTCAATAGACTTTCAAATAGAAGAATAGCGATTGTTTCAGATATTGCAGGTACTACAAGAGATATTAGAAAAAACGAGATAGAGATAATTGATAGAAGTGCAACTCTTCTTGATACAGGTGGAATAGATGAAACAAATGATGAGATTTTTTTAAATGTAAAAAAACAAGCAATAAAAACTGCCAAAGAGGCTGATATTATACTTTTTATGGTTGATGGTAAAAATATTCCAGATGACAAAGATAAAGAGCTCTTTTATGAACTATTAAGATTAGGAAAAGAGTTAGCATTAGTTGTAAATAAAATAGATAACGATAAAGAGCTAGAGAGACTTTGGGAGTTTTTTGAATTTGGAATAGGGGATGAAAATCTATTTGGAATATCAGTTTCACATAATCGAGGAACAAAGAAACTATACGAATGGATTTATGATAGACTCCCTGAAAATCCAGAAACTGTTGCAAGACAAGCTGAAGAGAAAAGATTGCAAGCTTTAAAAGAAGAGTTTGGTGAATTTTATGAAGAAGATGATGAAGATTTTTCTATAGGAGAAATTGAAGAGATAGAAGAGGAAAAAATAGAGGATGACACTTCTATAAATGTTGCGATTATTGGAAAAGTTAATGTTGGGAAATCATCTATTTTAAATGCACTTGTGGGAGAACAAAGATCAGTTGTATCTTCAATTGCAGGTACAACAATAGATCCAGTTGATGAGACATATTTTTATAAAGATAAAAAAATCACTTTTGTTGATACTGCAGGACTTAGAAGAAGAGGAAGTATTGAAGGAATTGAGAAATTTGCTCTAATGAGAACAAAAGAGATGCTAGAGAAAGCAAATGTTGCTTTAGTTGTTCTTGATGCATCAAAGGAGCTTGCTGATTTAGATGAAAAAATTGCTGGTTTAGTTGATGAGTATGGATTAGGTACAATTATTGTTTTAAATAAATGGGATGAAAATATGGATACATTCCAAAAAATGGAGGAGGAGATTAGAAGAAGATTTAGATTTTTAGCCTATGCTCCAATTTTAGCTGTTTCTGCAAAAACAGGAAGAAGTATAGATAGATTAAAAGATAAAATTGTTGAAATTTTTGATAACTATACACAAAGAATTTCTACTTCAAAACTAAATAAAGTTATAGAAGAGGCTATTAGAAGACACGCACTTCCAAGTCCAAATGGAGCAAGATTAAGAATTTATTATGCTACGCAATTTAACTCAAGACCACCAAGAATTGCCCTTGTTATGAATAAGCCAAATCTTTTACACTACTCTTATAAAAGATATTTAGTAAACTTTTTACGAGAGCAGTTTAATTTTGAAGGAACACCAATTCATGTTTTAGCTCGTGGTAAAAATGATAAAGTTGGTGATGAAGAGTATTTGGAAGATAAATAACTATGTCAAAAATCTATCTTTTAAATAATCAAAATTTTGAAGGTGTAGTTAATTTAGAAGTTTTTAAAGTAAAAAGTTTAAATTATACTCTTGATACCACAAAGTATGATGCTTTGGTTTTTACTTCAAAAAATGCAATATTTTCATTGGAAGAAAACTGTATTGACTGGAAAAAAATTCCATCATATTTAATAGCATCAAAAACAGCTAAAGAGGCTTTAAAACTGGGTGCTAATGTTGCATTTGTTGGAGAGAGTGGTCATGGAAATGATTTTGCAAATGAGTTGATTCCCCATTTAAAAAACAAAAAAGTTCTATACTTAAAAGCTTTAAAAACAGTATCAAACCTTCCAGAAATTTTAAGAGAAAATAGTATAGATTTAGATGAAATTGTAGTTTATGAAACAACTTGTAATGATGAATTAAAAATTATTGATTTAGAAAAAAATTCAACTATTATTTTTACATCTCCTTCAAGTGTTGAGTGTTTTTTCAAGAAATTTTCATGGGATAGTAGTTTTAAAGCAATAGTAATTGGAAAAACAACTGCTTTATATCTTCCTAAATATATTGATAATTATCAAATTAGTTCAACTACAGATGTTAAAGAGTGTGTAAAACTTGCTTTAAATAATATTGTTTAGTTTAATTACTATTTTAATCTTTTTTAGATAAAATCTCCAATTCTAAGTAGTTCGGGATTTCCATTACTTGCGGGTCCGATAATATTTTATTTTATACAAATTTGTAGTTATACAGTGTGTAGCGTTTCTTTTGTTTACGCTCCTAAAGTATTCTCTTGTATATATACTTGGCTTTTAGGGCCACCTTATGGTTATCGGCTACTTGGGTTTTAAAAACAATAAAGGGAAAAATATGAATATATTAATACTTGGAAGTGGTGGTAGAGAGTACTCTATAGCATTAGCACTAAAAAAAGAGAATTCACACAAACTATATTTTATGCCAGGAAATGGTGCAACTTCTAATTTAGGAACTAATATTAATATAAAAGATTATAATGAGTTAGCAAAATTTGCAAAAGAAAATGGTATTGATTTAACAATTGTTGGACCAGAAGCTCCACTTGTAGATGGTGTTGTTGATATATTTAAAAAAGAGGGTTTAACTATTTTTGGTCCTTCTAAAAAAGCTGCTCAACTTGAGGGTTCAAAAGCTTATATGAAAAATATATTAAAAAAGTATAATATACCAACAGCAGCATTTATTGAAACATCTAATAAACAAGATGCTTATGATTTTATAGATAACATGAAAAACCTTCCAATCGTTGTAAAAGCAGATGGGCTTTGTGGAGGTAAAGGTGTAATTATTGCACAAAGCAAAGAAGAGGCTAAAAGCACAGTTGATGATATGTTAAGTGGTACTAGCTTTGGCGAAGCTGGAGAGACTGTTATTGTTGAAGAGTTTTTAGATGGTTATGAACTCTCTGTTTTTGCAATTTGTGATGGTGAAAACTATAAAGTATTACCAGCTGCTCAAGATCACAAAAGAGTAGGAGATGGAGATACTGGACCAAATACAGGTGGAATGGGCGCATATGCTCCAACTCCTTTGGTAAATGATGATATTTATAAAAAAATAGAAGAGAGAGTAATAAAACCAACTTTAAAAGGAATGCAACAAGAGAATGCACCATTTGAAGGAGTTTTATTTATTGGTATTATGGTTGTAAAAGGTGAGCCAATAGTTTTAGAATACAATGTTAGATTTGGTGATCCAGAGTGTGAGATTTTAATGCCTTTAATAGAATCAAAAGTTTCTGAACTGTTCTATTATGGAGCAACAAAACAGCTTGATAAACTTGATATTAAGTTTAAGAATAAGTTTGCAGTTGGTGTAGTAATGGCGAGTTCTAACTACCCATATAGTGCTTCTGCACCTTCAATTATATCTTTATCAAATATTGTAGATAAAGAGCTTTTAGAAAATAGCCATATCTCTTTTGCTGGTGTTGAAGAGAAGGATGGAAATCTTATAGCAACTGGTGGAAGAGTTGCTGTTTGTGTAGCAATTGGAGATAGTATTAAAGAGGCTAGAGATAGAGCTTATTTACTTAGCTCTGAAATATCTTTTGATGGTAAAAAGTTTAGATCAGATATTGCATATCAAGCTTTAAAATAGAGATTTAAAATGCAAAATAGCGAGAATTTACAGTTAGCTTCTATGCGTTCTAGAGCTTTTGCTTTTGTAATTGATGATTTAATAGTTACGCTACTTATAAGTTTAGTTTATTGGGATAGTATTGTTGCGGCTGGTAATAATACAGAAGCATTAATATCACTTTTATCAAATCTTGTACTACCTTTATTGGTATTAAAAGTTATATATCATACTTTTTTTATCTGGTATTATGGTCAAACTTTAGGTAAAAGATTAGCAAAAGTTAGAGTAATTGATGCTAATCACTGGGGAAGAGTTACATTTTTTCAATCTTTTTTAAGATCTCTTGGAAGGGTAATATCTGAACTATTCTATTATATAGGTTTTGTAATAGCTTTTTTTAATGATGGAAGAAAAACTTTTCACGATTTTACAGGTAAAACGCTGGTTGTAGATGCTTAAAATTTTATTTTTGATTATATTTTTACTCTTGAATTTTTCCTATGCAGATGAAAAAAAAGAGAAACTTCAATTAGTTGCAAAAAATATAGAAGCAAAAGATAATACTGTAATAGCATCTAATAGTGTTATAGCATATTCACCCTCTTATTATATTAGTGCTGATAAATTAATATATGATAGAGACAAAGAGAGTTTAGAGCTTTTTGGAAATGTTTTAATAATAAAAGATAATAATATACAAACACAAAGTAATTATGCATATTTGGATATGAAAAATGATGCAGCTTTGCAAGAACCAATATTTCTACTAGATGAGAGCACAAATATTTGGGTAAATGCAAAAGAGTTAACAAAAGAGAAAGAGAAATTAGAGTTAATTGATTCAATAATTTCATCTTGTGACTGTTTTGATCCAGCTTGGAGCATTAAAGCAACTAGTAGCAACTACAATACAAAAGATATGTGGATAAATACTTTTAATACAAGATTGTATATAAAAGATGTTCCTGTATTTTATCTACCATATTTTGGTTTTCCAACAGATACAACTAGAAGAACGGGACTTTTATTTCCAACTATTGGTTATGCTAGTAAAGAGGGAGTTTTATACTCTCAACCAATATTTATAGCACCAGCAAGTAATTATGATTTTGAACTATCTCCTCAAATAAGAACTCAAAGAGGATATGGGGTTTATGGAACTTATAGATATGCAAATACTTTAAATAGTATGCTTAAAATTAAAATGGGTTATTTTAAAGAGAGTGACTCTTATGTAAAAGATAGAGAACTTCAAAGTAACCAACATTATGGAGCAAATTTAGATTATGAACAAAAATATATTTTAACAGGTGAAAATAGTGTTTATCAAGATGGAACATATCTATCTTTGAAATATTTAAACGATATTGAACATATTGAACTTGAAAAGATTAGTGGGAGTGTTTCAACAGATAGAAATGTAGAATCTAAATTAAATTACTATTTTAATACTCCAAACTATTATGCTGGTACTTATTTAAAATATTATATAGATACTCAAGCAAATAGCAATGATGCGACTATGCAAGAGCTTCCTCAAGTTCAGCTACACTCATACAATAAAGCTTTATTTACAAATAATTTAATATATTCAGCAGATTTAAAATATCAAAACTTTACTAGACAAAAAGGTCTTGAATCAGAAGTTTATAATTTAAATATACCTATTGGATATACTAGAAATATTTTAAATGATTATATGTATATAGGAGTTGATAACAAAACACTATTTACTAGTTACAAATACAACAATTCAAATATTAACTATGAAGATGGTACTTTAATACAAAATCTAACTACTTTTAAAGTTGGAACAGATTTGATAAAGCCTTATAAAAACTATATTCATAGTATGAATTTAAGTTTTAATTATGAAATACCAGATAATCTTCATAAAGATGGGGATTTATACAATGTAACAGTAAAAGAGGAGAATGACTTAGCTAAATTTAAAGAGCTAAAAACTTTTCCAACTATTCAAAATAAAAAAAGAGCTATTTTAAGACTCAATCAATCTATTTATGGCAAAAATAGTCATAAGCAAATTATTAATCACCAGTTAAGCCAAAGTATTTATTATGATAAAAGTGATAATGCTAAACTTCAAGATTTGGAGAATTATTTAAGAATTAATCTTAAAAATACAACTTTTTCTGGTAAAGTTGTATATAATGCTGAAGATAAAAAGATAGTTGAAACTAGTCTTGATGGTACTTTTAATTTTGAAAGTTTTAGTGTAACAAGTGGTTATTATAGCTCTGTAAAAACTAATAATGAGTTTTTTAGTAGAGATGATTTGGAGTCTTTTAGGGTTGATGCAAAATATAATTTTAATAAATATTATTCAATGAGATATTATGAAAATTATGATTTGCAAGATAAGATTAGAAATAGACAAGGAGTAGGTTTTTCTATCAATGAGAGCTGTTGGGGCTTAGATTTAAGATATGAAAAAGAGATAATTCCAACTTCAAGTAGTAGTCATAAAAGTAGAGAGCAAGATATAATTTATGCTACTTTAGTTTTAAAACCAATTGGTGGAATTAGTCAAAATTATAAGGTATATGATAGTGAGCAAAGATAAAATATTTTTTAAAGATAGAAAAGAGGCTGCAAATAAGCTTCTTGAAGTTCTTCCGCTGGATTCAATGAGACTTGAAGAGTGGATTGTAATATCTAGTTCTTATGGTGGTTATGAAATTGCTAAAATTGTAGCAGAAGCTTTAAATGCAAAATATGAAATAATGTTTAATGAAAAAATTTATGCTCCAAATAATGATGAGTGTGAAATAGCTGTTGTAACAGAGCTAGAAGAGGTTTTAATACATGAAGAGCTTGTAAAATCATTTGATATAAATCTAGATTTAATATATTTATACTCAAAAGAGATTTTTGAAAGTAAAATAAGGCCAAATATCTTTAAATTTAGAGCAGGTGAGAGATTACAAAAATTACACGGTAAGAATGTTTTAATAGTTGATGAGGATGTAAATGTTGGTTTAGTTATGATGGCTTGTATAAAAACTATTATAAATCAAAAAGTTAAATCTATTAGTGTAGCAACTCCTATTCTATCAACTACTAGTATCAAAGCAATTGATGCAATTACAGATGATTTATATTATGTAAAAAATTTAGATCACTATATAGAAGGTAACTTTTATTATGAAAATTTAAATAGTTTAACTATAGAAGATATTGAAAAAATTAAAAATGAAGGATAAATAAATATGGCAATAGTATGCGAATTGGAATTAAATAAACAAAAAGAGATTTTTGAGTTTGAAAAAGTAGCAAAGCAGGCAAATGGTTCTGCTCTTGTTAAGGTAGGAAATTGTGTAGTTTTAGCAACTGTTGCATCTGAATTTGACAATCCTGTTAGTGAAGATTTTACTCCATTAACTGTTCAATATATTGAAAAAACTTATGCGGCAGCAAAACTTCCTGGTGGATTTATTAAAAGAGAAGGAAAACCAAGTGATTTTGAAACATTAACTTCAAGAGTTATTGATAGAAGTTTAAGACCACTTTTCCCTAAAGGTTTTGTTTATCCTACAACAATTACAGTTATGGTTTTAAGTTCAGATAAAGATGTTGATTTACAAACAATCTCTTTAAATGCAGCTAATGCAGCACTTTATACTTCAAATTTACCTATTAAAAAATCTGTTTGTGGAGTTAGAGTTGGAAAAATAGATGGAAATTTAATTATTAATCCAACTAAAGAGGATTTAGAAAAATCGACTTTAGATCTATTTATAGCTGGTTCAAAAGAAGAGTTGTTGATGATTGAGATGAAAACAATATCCTCTTTAAATGATTCAAAACATCTTACAAATGAGATGGAAGAGTCTGCTTTAGTTGATGCAATAGCTTTTGCACAAGAGGCATTAAAAGAAGCAAATATTTCATATGAGACAAATTTTGAAAAAGCTTGTAAACAAAAAGCAAATGTTGAGCTTATTGAATTTTCAATAGCTAAAGAGATAATTGATTATGTAAGAGATAACTTTTCAACAGATATAAAAATAGCTATAAAAAAATTAGCAAAAAGTGAAAGAGCTGTTGAACTAAAAGAGCTTGCAAAAGAGATATCAAAAAATGATTATTCTCTTAAAAATGAATTAGAGTTTTCAACAATTTATGAAGCTGTTAATATTGTAAAAAGAGAAATAGTTAGACAGATGATTGTAAATGAAAAAGTAAGAGCAGATGGAAGAGGGCTTAAAGATGTAAGACCAATATCTATTGAAACTAATATTCTTCCTTCAGCTCACTCATCTTGTCTATTTACAAGAGGAGAGACACAAGCACTTGTTATTGGAACTCTTGCTGGAGCAAAAGATGGTCAAATGTATGAAGTTTTAGCAGATAGATCTACATCTATGGAAAACTTTATGGTACATTATAACTTTCCAGGTTTTAGTGTTGGTGAAGCAAAACCTATTTTTGGTGTTGGAAGAAGAGAGTTAGGGCATGGGAATTTAGCTAAAAAAGCTTTAGAGTCAACTATTAATCCAAGCTTTAAAGATACAGTAAGATTGGTTTCTGAAATTTTAGAATCAAATGGTTCATCTTCAATGGCAACTGTTTGTGGTGGTTCAATAGCATTAAAAGCAGCTAGAGTTCCTATTTCAAACTTAGTTGCTGGTGTTGCTATGGGAATGGTTGTTGAAGGTGATAAATACTCTATTTTAACAGATATTATGGGTCTTGAAGATCATGATGGTGATATGGATTTTAAAGTTGCTGGAACAGTTAATGGTATTACAGCTTTACAAATGGATATAAAACTTGGTGGAATAGAGTTAAATGTATTAAAAGAAGCACTTTTACAAGCAAAAGAGGGTAGGGTTCATATTTTAAATATAATGGAAGAATCATCAAAAAATATAACAGATAGCTTGGCTTTACCAAAGAGTGAAGAGTTTAATATCGATAGTTCAAAAATGATGATAGTTATTGGTAAAGGTGGCTCTACTATAAAAGATATTATAGAAAAATATAGTGTAAATGTAGATTTAGATAGAGATAATGGTATTGTTAAGTTAAGTGGAGAAGACTCTTCAAAAATAGCCGAAGCTACTGAGTTTATTAAAGATTTAGTAAATAATTCAAACTCTTTTAAACAGACTAATAAAATTGATTTTGAAAAAATATATAATGTAGATGAAATTGTACATGGAAAAGTAGAGAGATTAGTTGACTTTGGTGCATTTATACTACTAGAAAAAGGTGGTGAAGGACTTTTACATATATCAAAAATATCAAAACAAAGAGTTGAGAAAGCTAGTGATGTATTAACTCTTGGTCAAGAGATAGATGTTAAAGTACTTAAAATACAAAAAGATAGAATAGAATTAAGCTTAAACTAGATGATAAATAATATTATATTAATATTTTTTTGGGTACGATAATAAAATTTTAAATGAAGATAATTAAGGGGTTTATATGGCCAAGCTTTTAATAGTAGATGACTCTACAATGTTAAGAGATATGTTAAACTATGCTTTAAATGAGGGTGGATATACTGATGTTGTTGAAGCCATTGATGGTGTAGATGGTTTAGCAAAAGCAAAAAGTGCTACTTTTGATTTGATTATAACTGATATAAATATGCCAAATATGGATGGAATTGATTTAGTTGGTGAGCTAAGAAAAATTCCTCAATACTCAAAAACTCCTATCTTAGTCTTAACTACTGAAAGAAGTGATGAGATGAAAGCAAAAGGTAAAGTAGCAGGTGCCACAGGATGGATTGTTAAACCTTTTGTACCTGATCAGCTACTAAAAGCTGTAAATATTGTACTAAGCAAATAAAGAAGGGGGGATATTATGTCATTTGATATTTCAAAATATAGAGAGATGTTTTTAGAAGAGGCTGTTGAGCTTTTTGAATCAGCAGATAATGTTTTACTAGAAGCTGAAAATAATGGTAGTTTAACAGACGATGAAATGGGACAGCTATTCCGAGATGTTCATACACTAAAAGGTAGTGGTGCTTCTGTGGAGTTAGCTTATTTTGCCGAATTTACTCATGATGTTGAAAATCTTATGGATAAATTAAGAAGCCATAAAATAGAGTATAGACCAGAAATGGCTGAAACTTTAATTGATGGTTTAGATGTTATGAAAGAGATTTTAGAGTTAGAAGTTGCAAATCAAATGACTAGAGAAAAATTTGAAGAGATGACAAAAGAGCTTTTAGAGGAGATTAGAGCTTATTCAAATAGTGATAATTCTTCTAAATCAACTACAAAAGAGAGTTCTAATCCCCCACAAGTATCTCAAAAAGTAGAAAATGTAAAACCTCAAGAAAATAGTAAAACTTATAAAAAAGATTTTAGAGATAGAGCTTTTGGTATTTTTGCAGATGAAGAAGAAAATTCAGAGAGTTTTGGTTTCTTTGATGATCGTTACAGTAGTTCAGCTAATGATTCTGGATTTTTTGATGATATGCCTAAATTAACTCCAGATTCAGTAATGGAAATTGGTGAAAACAATAGTATAGATGAAAATGAATCAAATGATGATAATGAAGCTAAAGATAATAGCTCAAATCAAGAAGTTTCATCTGAAAATAAAAGATCAAGAGATAGAAATAAAGTAGATAAAGAAGAGTCTAAAAAATCTATGTCAAACAATAATAATAGTATTAGAGTAAACTTAGATAAAATTGATCTTTTAATGAATAATGTAGGTGATTTGGTTATAACAAATGCTATGCTTACACAATTTTCTTCAACAATTGAAGAGTCAAAAATAAGAGGTTCTGTATTAGAAAGATTAGAGCTTCTTGAAAGACATATTAGAGATATGCAAGATAGTATCATGAGTATTAGAATGGTTCCTATGGACTCTATTTATTCAAAATTCCCAAAAGTAGTACGAGATATATCTAAAAAACTTGGTAAAAAAGTTGAGTTTAAACATTATGGAGATAATGTTGAAATAGACAAAGCTATGATTGAAGGATTAACAGATCCATTAATGCATATTATTAGAAACTCTTTAGATCATGGTATTGAAATGCCTGAAGATAGAGTAAAGGCTGGTAAGAGTGACACTGGAACAATCTCTATTTCAGCTGAACAAGCAAATGGTCAAATGATTATTACAATTGAAGATGATGGTAAAGGTGTTGATAGTGAAAAAATTGCTCAAAAAGCTCTTGAAAAAGGACAAATAGATGAGCATCAGTACAGTTCAATGTCAAATAACGAGAAAGCTCTTTTAATTTTTGGAGCAGGTCTTTCAACGGCTGATCAAATTACAGATATTTCAGGGCGAGGCGTGGGAATGGATGTTGTAAAAACAAATATTCATAAACTTGGTGGAGTTATAAAACTTGATACTGAAATTGGAAGAGGAACTACAATTACAATTATGCTTCCTCTTACTCTTGCAATTCTTGATGGGCTTGATATTAGAGTAGGTGATCAAAAATATATTCTACCTCTTAGCTCAATTGTTGAATCTTTACAACCAACAGCTGATATGATTAAAAAAATTGGAGATGGAACTCAAGATCTTTTAATGTTAAGAGAAGAGTTTATTCCTGTTGTTAAACTTCATAAGCTATTTGGACTTAAAAAAAGTTTTGAAAATCTAGAAGATGGTATGTTAATCGTTGTAAGATCTGGAAATACTAAAGTTGCACTATCTATTGATGAGTTCTTAAATCAACATCAAGTTGTTGTTAAACCTTTAGATAAAAACTTTAGAAGTGTTCAAGGAATTGGAGCTGCAACAGTTAGAGGAGATGGAAGTATCGGATTAATTTTAGATGTTCTAGGAATAATTGATGCACAAATTAAAATTGAGAGAAAAATGAACTCATCAAAAAAGGCATCATAAATTGATATGCGATATACAACACAAGATGTTCACAATAGAATAAAAAAGATTCTTTATTCTCTTACAGGTATTACACTTACAGATAATAAAGATATTATGATTTCGAATAGAATTGATAAATTAAAAAGAAATTGTAACAATTATGGCGATATTATGGAGCTATTGGACTCTGTTGAGAGTGGACAAAATGTAACTGAGTTTATTAATACATTTACTACAAATAAGACACACTTTTTTCGTGAAGATTTTCACTTTGAAGATTTAAGAGATAGGGTTCTACCTGATTTTGCAAACTCAAATAATCAAATATCTATTTGGTCTTCAGCAGCATCAACTGGTGAAGAGCCTTACTCTATTGCAATGACTATATTTGAAGCAAATAGTATTTTAAATTCAAATATAAAAGCAAATATTATAGCAACAGATATTGATACAAATGTTCTTCAATATGCAGCCGATGGGATATATAGATATAGTAAAGCGGAAAAAGAGTTTCCAAATTGGATAAAACCTCAAAAATATTTTAAAAGAAGAGTTCAAAAAACACTTACAAGTGAAGAGATCTTAATAAAAGTGAATGATGAGTTAAAAAGATTAATTAGTTTTGGAATGTTAAATTTAAATGATACAAGCTACCCATTTTCTAAAAATCAATTTGATGTTATTTTTTGTAGAAATGTACTTATATATTTTTCAGCAGAAGATCAAAATATTATTCTAAAAAAAATATTTAAATACTTAAAAATTGGTGGGACATTATATCTTGGTCACTCTGAGAATCCTCAAGATTTGATTAATTATGTAAAAAGAGTAGGTCAAAATATTTTTATTAAAGAGAAAGAGATAATATGATTATTGTGGGTAAAAAGGATGGTTCTATAGAGAAAGTTCCATCTACATCCATATCACAAAAAATAAAAGGTTATGATACATATACTGTTTTAGGTGGAGAGTTTGCAGTAGTATCGGATGATAATAATATAGCATTAAAAACTCTTTTGGGCTCTTGTGTTGCTTTAATGTTTTATGATAGAAAAAAAAAGATAAAGAGTATGAATCACTTTTTACTTCCTAACACTAGTGATAAAACTTATGATATGAAATATGGACTTTACTCTGTTGAAGCAATGTTAAATGAGATGTATAAACTAGGGTGCTTAAAGTCGGATATTGTAGCAAAAATATCAGGTGGAGCTGATATTATGAATTTAAATTTAAAAAATTCAATAGGAGCTAGAAATGTTGAGTTTGCTCAAGAGTTTTGTCAAAAAGAGGGTTTTAGAATTATCTCTGAACATACAAGAGGAACTCATGGAAGGTTGATACTTCTTGCAAATAATTTTGAAACATTTATTAAAGTTACTCAAAAAACTGAAACTGATAGTAAAATTGCTTCTAGTGAAAAATCATTACAAGTTGAAATTACTAAAGCACCAGTTATTAAAGAGTACCCAAGTGCAATTGAACTTTTTAACAAAAATAATAAAAAGCTTGAACCAAAAATGGAAATTGAGCTTTTCTAAAATATTTAGGATTATAATATATGTATACGGTATTAATAATAGATGATTCAGCTTCAATGAGAAGAATTTTAAAAGATATGATTAATTCAATAGATGAGTTTGAAGTAGTTGATGTAGCAAATGATGCTTATGAAGCTAGAGAAAAAATAAAAGAGTATGAGCCTGATTTAGTAACTATAGATATAAATATGCCAAAGATGGATGGAGTGACTTTTTTAAGAAATCTAATGAGACTTCATCCTATGCCAGCTGTTGTAATATCAGGAGAGAGTGTTAGAGGAAGTGATATTTTTGATGATGGAGCTGTTGGATTTATTCCAAAACCATCAACTGGTGAAAGTATGAAATCATTTGAGTCAAGAATAAAAGATACTCTATTAAGTCTTACATTCTTACTAAAAAGATATACACTAAAGAAACCATCTGCAAAGAAAAAAAATTATGTAAAAACTCAAAATATAGATTATAAAGTACATCCAGATGAAGTTATTCCTTTAAGAGCAGCTCCTTTTGGTGGGCAAAAATTAATAGCAATCGGCTCATCAACAGGTGGAGTTGAGTCACTATTAAGAGTATTTAGTAAACTACCAAATGATTTGCCACCAATATTAATAACACAACATATACCATATGGATTTTCTAGCTCTTTTGCACAAAGATTAAATGATCACTCAGATGTTGATGTATGTGAGGCAAAAGATGGAATGATATTAAAAAGAGGGCATGCATATTTAGCTCCTGGAAATATGCATCTAACAATTGAAAAGTATGGAAATGAGCTAAAAACAAAACTTCTTGATACAAAAAAGGTAAGTCAGCATAAGCCTAGCGTTGATGTACTTTTTAGGTCTGTAAACAATAGTGTAGGTGGTTCTGCTATGGCTGTTATGATGACTGGAATGGGAGATGATGGAACTATTGCCATGAAAGAGTTATTTGATAATGGTGCTTATACAGTAGCTCAAAATGAGGCTAGTTGTGTTGTTTTTGGAATGCCTATGAAAGCTATTCAAGCAGGTGCTGTTAAAGATATAGTACATTTAGATGATATAGCACAATATATAATTGAGTTTTCAAGAGGAAAGCGTAAATAGTTAACTTATAAAACATATAGAAATCTATTTGATTTGGCTATATGTTTTTATTTTAGTATTGAAAACTATAATTTTCAAACTAAAACTAATATCTATTTTGATATACTCCCATATAAAATTTATTAGTATTAAAAAGGTAAATTATGAGATATGATTTAGATTTCAAAAATAGTTTTCAAGATACTCTACTTTTTTGGATGGAGAGATTTGTAAGAAATAAATTAACAAATCTCTCAAATAGACAAGTTATACAAAAAGATAGATTAGCAACAATATTGCAGTCTTTAGCTAAAGGTTTAAAATCTATAGATGAATTAGAGATACTGGTAAAAGATGCTAGAAATATAGGTTTAAATGGAATAAATACATACTTTAACCCTCTTTTAAAGCTATACAAATTTACAATAAACTTAGGCTTAGCATCAATGAAAGAGATTGATGAAGAGTTATTAAGTGATTTTTTAGCTACAGAAACAAGCTCTTTGTCAGATGCTAGTAAGAAAAACCATAGAATTGCCCTACTATCTTTTTTCTCTTACATTGATAAACAGAATGAAAATGAAGATGGAAGTTCATATTTATTTAAAATAGAGCTTAAAAATTGGGGTGGATTAAGTGGTAAAAGCGGTACAAAACTGCCCTCTTTTATGAATAAAGATGAGATTGATAGATTTTTAGATGCTATTGAAAAATTTGAGTTTTCAGAAAATACTGGATATAGAAATCGCCTTATTATAAAAATTATTATATACACAGGTGTTAGGGTTAGTGAAGTTTTAAATTTAAAAATCAAGGATATTTTTAATGAAAATGATGTTTATATGTTACAAATTAGAGGTAAAGGCAATAAACCAAGAGTTGTAATGATAAAAAAGCATATTATTGAATATGATTTAAAAAACTGGTTAGATATGAGAATAAGTGACACTGATCTTTTAGTTTGTAATCAAAAAGGAGATAGATTAACTCAAGCATATATTAGTAGAGTCGTAGAAAATATTTTAATAAGTGCAGGGATTAGAAAAGAGAAAAATGGAGCACATATGCTAAGACACAGTTTTGCAACACTTTTATACCAAAAACATCATGATTTAATACTTGTTCAAGAAGCTCTAGGTCACTCAGATATAAATACAAGCCGTATTTATACACATTTTGATAAAGAGAGACTTAGAAAAACTACGGATATATTTTAAAAAAGTGTAGCCTCATCACTTGAATTATTTTCAAATGACTCTAAATATATATTTTCATCATAATCCAAATATAGGCTAAATGAGCCTATATTTAAACTATTTTGTATATCTCTTTTATTTAAAAAACTCTCACTCTCACTATTTGAAAAAAAAGTTTCAAGATGATATTCGGCTAAAGATGGAGAGAAATTATCTATTATAGTTTCTAAATGAAGAAAATTATCTATATTAAATATAGAAAACAGATCATTTTTCTCTATTTGTTTTATCATTATTGCATAATTCCAAGAAGTGAAGATAGTCTCTCATCATTTAAATCTAGCTTGTTACTATCTTTTTTTGGCTCCTCTTTTTGTTCAGGAGTAAAACTTAATAGACTATTATTTTCAGATGAGTGAGTATTATTGTTGCTCTCATCTAATTTATCTCCTAAAAACTCTTCAACTTGTGACACTATCTCTTTATCCTCTTCAATAAGCTCTTTATTGTCTATTTTAGCATCAGAAAATGTTTTGTTACCTCTACTTAAAATATTTTCAATTTGTCCTAACATTGTAGAGATTGTAACTTTATCATCTTCTGTATTACTTTTTAACTCATTAACTTTTAATAGTAAAGAGCTATTTTCATCTTTTACAGATACTAATTCACTATTTGCTGCTTCAAGATTAACTTTTAGCTCCTCATTCTCTTTTTGAAGCTCTTGGTAAGCATCCATTAATCTGTTTAATGCACTATTTAATTTTGAAATTGTTTCTGTATTTGTCATAGCTTTAAATCCTTTATTACTTATATAAAAATTCTAAAAGCATATTATTACAAAACTTAGCTAATAATTCCATCAATTTTTAGTAGAGAATCAACTTTTGGCTCTCTTTGTGCAAAATCATAAAAAAGTTTATCCATATCATAAGATCCACCTTTACTTAGAATACTATTCTTATATTTTAAACCTAACTCTTTATTAAATATATTTCCAGAATCTATAAACATATAGAAAGCATCTGCACTAAGAACTTCTGCCCATTTATATGAGTAATACCCTGCACTATATCCACCTGAAAATATATGAGAGAATCCATTTTGAAACTTATTATATGATGGTGGAATAATTACTGCAAACTCCTCTCTAATTTCATTTAATAGATCTTGAACCTCTTTTTCTGTTTTGTATAGCTTTTGGTGTAGTTTAAAATCAAACAATGCAAACTCAATTTGTCTAACTGTTGCCATAGATGATTGAAAATTTCTAGCTTTTATTAATCTATTTATAGCTTCATCATCTAAAGTTTCACCAGATTTATAATGTTTTGCGAATAATTTTAAAACATCTCTATCATAAGAGAAGTACTCCAAAAATTGTGATGGAAACTCCACTGTATCCCAAGTAACTCCAGCAATTCCACTTACATTTACCTCTTCTACTTTACTTAATAGATGATGTAGTGCATGTCCCATCTCATGAAACAAAGTTACAACATCACTATGTCTTAATAAAGATGGAACATCTTTTGTAGATTGTGGAAAATTTCCAACTATATATGCTGTTGGAAGCTTTGTATCACCATTTGAATTTATATAGTAAGAGTGCCAATTATTCATCCAAGCACCACCTCTTTTATCTTTTCTTGACTCTAAATCTATATAAATTCTTCCAATAATTTTTCCATTTTCATTTAAATTGTAAACTTGCACTTTTTCATCCCAAGCTAAGGCATCTGTTTTTGTAAATTTAACTTCAAACATCTGCTCTAAAAAGTCAAAAAAGCCTTTTAAAACTGAGTTTTGTTCAAAATAAGGTCTATAATACTCTTCATCTATATCATATTGAGCTTTTTTTAGCTTCTCAGAGTAATAAGCTAAATCACTTGGTTTAAAATCTTCTATATCATCTTTTGAAGCTAAAGTTTTTACCTCTTCTAACTCTTTTTTTGCTTTATCTTTTGCTTTTTTACCCAAATTCTCCAAAAAAGATATAACTTCATCTTCATTTTTAGCCATTTTTGTAGCTAAAGACAAAGAAGCATAATTTTTAAAACCTAAAATTTGTGCCTCTTCATATCTTAAAGCCAATATCTCTTCTATTAATTTGCCATTTTCACTTGCTCTTGTTGTATATGCTTCGTAAAGCTCCTCTCTTTTATCTCTTGATGTTCCATAAGTCATATATGCAATGTATGATGGCATATGTAGAGTAAACTTATATTTTACAGTTCCATTATCATCAAATTTTGCCAATTCTAAATCAGACTCTGGCAACTCTTTTACATCTTCAAAATCTTCAACTATAAGTTCATAACTATTAGTTGCATTTAAAAGATTTTGTGAAAATTTATGTGACAGTTCGCTAAGAGCTAAATTTATCTCTTCAAGTCTTTTCTTTTTATTATTTTCTAATTGACAACCTGATAATTCAAACTCTCTAATTTCATTTTCAAGAACTTTATTTTGTATATCATTTAAAGTGCTTTTTTCTTTAGACTGTATATCTTTTAAAGCACTATAAATATTTTCATTTTGACTTATCTCACTTTCATATTTAGAGATTATTGGAAGGCACTCTTCGTGCACTTTTGAAGTTATTTCTGAATTTTTTACAGAATCGATGTGAAATATAGGAGTTATAAATTCGTTAATATTCTCCCCTATTTCTTGAAATGGAGCAGCAAAGTTTTTATAAGTTTTTTTCTCTATTTTTAAAAGCTCTTCTATTTTATTTCTACTAATATTTAATAACTTCTCTAGCTCTTTACTAGAGTTCTCAAAGTTTTCTAATTTAAATTCTTGAAACATATTTATCCTTTTTAATATTTAAATTTTAGAGTAAATCCTCTATCAAATTTTTCATAATCTTTGTAAAATTCATAGAATTCTACACTAAACTCTTTAAAATACTCTTCTAAAGAACTCTTTTGATCATAACCCATCTCGCAAAGCAAATATGGAATTTTTCTTATAAATGTATTTTTTATAATATCTTTTAATAGCTCATCTCCAATTTCACCACCAAAAAGAGCATTTTTTGGCTCAAATGAAACATTTTTTGGTAAAACATAACTGTTTTTTATATATGGTGGATTTGAAATAACCATAAAAATATCATTTTCTTTAACATTTTCAAATAAATTACTATTTAAAAATTTAATTTTATCTTCAACATTTAATTTTTTAGCATTTTTACTAGCTAAAGTTAAAGCTTTATCGTTTATATCAACAGCTGTTATCTCAATATTATCAATTAGTGTTGCTAGCATTATAGATATTATTCCACTTCCTGTACCTATTTCTAAAACTTTTATTGGATTATCTTTGTATTTTTCTACATTTTTCAATTCAAATTCTAATATATCTTTTGCATTATCAACCAAAAGTTCTGTCTCTGGTCTTGGTATTAAAACACCCTCTTGCACAATAAAACTCTCTCCATAAAAAGATGCCCTATTTGTAATATACTCCAAGGGAAAATTTGTAGCTCTTTTTTTTACTAATTTCTCTAGCTCTTCTACTTTTGTAAAACTATTATTGTAGTTAAGATGTAACCAAATTACATTTTTTTGTAATAAATGCATTATTAATATCTCAATCTCTTTTGCTGGAATATGTGTAACATCTTTTAAATATATTGCGTATTTTTTTACGCACTCTTTTATTGTCATTTTTACTAACCTTTTAATCTAAAATATATAAAGCCAACTCATCTGCTAATAGAAAATTATTATTGTAAACCCTATTTTCAGATATACAAACTCTGTTTATTTCTAATAAATCATCTATTTTTTTAAGTTCACTATTTGTAAATATTTCTAAATCTACACCAAACTTACATCTAAAACCTAACAAAACTTTTTCACTTTTTATATCTTCGTTTGTTAGTTTTTCAATATCAACTAATAAGGGATTTGCAATATAGTTCTCTATACTTTTTTGTGAATACTCTCTTTGATTATTAACAAAAGCAACAGCTCCAGCACCAACTCCTAAATACTCATTATGACTCCAATATCCGTAGTTATGCTTTGATTCATACTTGTTCTCTTTTGCAAAATTTGCAATTTCGTATTGATAAAATCCTATATCTTTAAGATACTCAAAAATCTCATAAGATAAATCCTCATCATCAATCTTTAAGCTTCTGCTTCTTTTTTGAAGCTCTTTCTCCTCTAAAAAGAATTTTGTATCATTTTCAATTATTAAAGAGTATGCACTTATATGTTCAATTCCTAACTCTAAAATAGTATCAAAATCCTTTTTTAAACTTTCAAAACTATCATTTTGAACACCATAAATTATATCACAATTAATACTATTAAAACCTATACATTTTGCATTTTGTATAGCTTTAATGGCATTATCTCTATTATGATTTCTTCCTAGTGTTTTTAACTTATTATCATTAAAACTTTGAACTCCAAAACTAACTCTATTTACACCCAAATCATACATTCCTTGAAGCCAATCTTGTGTTGCAGAGTTTGGATTAGCTTCGCTTGTAATTTCACAACTCTCTTCTAAGTATGGTTTTAATAAATCAAAAATATCTTCAAATAAAGATGGTTTTATAGTTGATGGAGTACCACCACCAATGAAAACTGTTTTTAGTTTTCTATTTTTATCTTTTAAATGTATGTTAATATTCTCTTCAAGCTGAATTTTTAGAGCTTTCATATAGTTTTCTTTCAGATTTGACTTTGAAGTATATGAGTTAAATGCACAGTAAAAACATTTGCTATCACAAAAAGGTATATGTATATATAAAAGCAATTTTTAATCCTATATTCTATAAAATATCGCTCTTATTATAAGGAAAAATAGATTTATGGCTAATAAAAAAGAGAATGAAAAAGAGAAAAAAAATTTAAGACCAAATGTAGCAGCAATTATACTATCTTCTAAATATCCACATAAGTGTGAAATCTTTATCGCTTCAAGAGTCGATATAAATAACGCTTGGCAATTTCCTCAAGGAGGAATTGATGATGGTGAGAGCTCAAAAGAGGCTCTGTTTCGTGAACTTGAAGAGGAGATTGGAACAAAAGATGTTGAGATAATTGCTGAGTATCCAGATTGGGTATCATATCTTTTTCCACCTGTAATAGCCCAAAAAATGTATCCTTTTGATGGGCAAAAGCAAAAATACTATTTGGTTAAATTAAAAAAAGGAGCTAAAATAGATATAAATACTCACACTCCTGAGTTTAGTGAGTATAAATTTGTATCTACGGAAGATATTTATAATCATATAACTTTTTTCAAAAGAACTGTATATAAACAGGTTTTGAAATATTTTAAGCAAGAGGGATATATTTAAATGAAGGATAAAAATAGATGTTAAAAGTTTTAAAATTTGGTGGTACAAGTGTTGGTACGCTTGAAAGAATTGCTAATGTTGCACAGATTATTAAAAAGATAAAAGATGAGGGTCATGATGTAATTGCAATTGTTTCAGCAATGAGTGGAGAGACAAATAAGCTAATAGAGTATGCTGAATACTATAGTAAAACTCCAGATTCAAGAGAGCTTGATATGCTTTTAAGTTCAGGTGAAAGAGTTACTTCAGCCCTACTTTCAATTGCATTAAATAGTATTGGCTATAAGGCTATTTCAATGACAGGAAGAGAAGCTGGTATTATGACAACAGCAACTCACACAAAAGCAAAAATTGAAAAAATAGATACAACAAAGATGAAAAAAGCTTTAAGCGATGGAAATATAATCATAGTTGCAGGATTTCAAGGAGTTACACTTGATGGTTCAAGAGTAACAACGCTTGGTCGTGGTGGAAGTGATCTATCTGCTGTTGCAATTGCTGGTGCAATTAATGCTGATGTTTGTGAGATTTATACAGATGTTGATGGTATATATACAACAGATCCACGAATTGAACCAAAGGCTAAAAAATTAGAGAAAATATCTTATGATGAGATGTTAGAACTTGCAAGTTTAGGTGCAAAAGTTCTACAAAATAGATCTGTTGAGATGGCAAAAAAGTTAAATGTAAATTTAGTATCAAGAAGTAGCTTCACTCCTGAAGTTGAAGGAACATTAATAACAAATGAAGAGGAAATTATGGAAAAACCAATAGTAAGTGGAATAGCTTTAGATAAAAACCAAGTTAGAGTTGGAATGTATGGTGTTGTTGATAAACCAGGTGTTGCAAGTGCAATTTTTACAGCTCTTGCTGATGCAAATATAAATGTTGATATGATAGTTCAAACAAGAGGTCTTGATGGAACAACAGATTTAGACTTTACAGTTCCAACAACAGAATTAGAACTTTGTAAAAAAGTTATGGAGCAGTTTAGACCTCAAGCTAAAAATATTGATTACAACGAGGCTATTTGTAAAGTTTCAATAGTTGGAGTTGGTATGAAATCTCATACGGGAGTTGCTTCAAAAGCATTTACAGCTATGGCTAATGAAAATATAAATATTAGAATTATATCTACAAGTGAGATTAAAATCTCTATGATTATTGATGAAAAATATGCAGAACTTGCTGTTCGTGCACTTCACGATGCATATGAGTTGGATAAATAAAAGTGCAAGAGTTTTTAAACTGGACAGTTGATACAATAAGGCAAGATAAAATTATCTCGCCTTGGCTAGAGGAGAAAAAATTTGAATGGACTCCTTTGGTGTCAAAAAATATTATAAATGTACTGGATAAAAACTTCTCTGTATTAATTATCACAGATAGCGATAGAGAGTGGTTTTTAAACTACATTTTATCAAATATAAATCTAACAAAATATAATAGACCTTTTTTGCCATATTATGATTTTAGAGCATTTTTTAAAAATATAAATAGTATTCGTTCAGAAGAGGATATTTCAAATATAAAAGATATGTTAAAAATATCTTTTCCAAATGGCTACTGTTTTTGGTATATTGGTAAAAGTCAAGATCCAAGAGCAACTTTAGCAAAAGTTACAAAGAGTTCTTTTTTATGGATATTTGATGAAGAGAGACAAGGTGCAATTAATTTAAAATCAAATGATGAAGAGCTTGATATAAAACTTCTTCAGATGTTTAGATTATATAATAAAACAATTAGTGCAGCACTTTTTGCACAAATAAATGTAGAGAACTAAATTTTGCACCATCTACAAAGATCCTCTATTTTAGTTGTAAACAATATAGATTCAGCTCTTGAGAAGATATTGCCTTTTTATCCAAGTCACTTTACAAGAGTTATAAAAAATAGTGAGAAAAATGAGTTTCAAATAGTTGATGCTCAAAATGCAATAAAAGAGGCATATATTGCTACAAATGAGACAAAATATATATTTTTATGTGGAGCAACATTTAGAAGTGAAGCTCAAAATGCTTTATTAAAAGTTTTAGAAGAACCACCTTTAAATATAGTTTTTATTATTCTTGTAGAGTCAAAAAGTTCGATATTACCTACAATTCACTCAAGACTTTTATATAAAAACTTAAAACAATCTGTTTTAGAAGAGGATATAGATTTAGATTTAAAATATTTGGATTTAAAAACTCTTTATAATTTTATTAAAGAGAATCAAAGAGTTTCAAAAGATGAAGCTATAAAACTTGTTGGAAAGCTAGTCTTAAAAATAAACAGAGATAAAATTAGTTTAAACGAAGAGGAGCTAGAGAGTTTTTCAAAAGCAATAACTCTTTTAAATTTAAACTCAAGACCAGCTCCAATTTTAGCATATCTACTACTTACAATTTTAGAAAAAGAGAGAGAATGAAAGCTTATAAACTATCTTTAAACGATATTAATAAATTTTTAGAAAATCTAAATTGTGACAGTGGTGGCATTAAAATTATGTCAAAAAAAGCTCAAATACACACTCTTTTTATAAAAAACTTACATGTTGGAGCTGCAAATATTTTAAAACAAGATGCCTTATCTATTGGTGCTGATTTAGCAGTTCCAAGAGGAGTTGTAATTGCAAAAGAAAAATATGTTGATGCTCTTTTAATAGGAACCACAAAACATTTTGAAACACTTGCAAGAAAAGAGTTAGCACAACCTTTTGGATTAAAAGAGTTAGCAAAAATTTTAAAAGATTTTGTAAAAGAGAAAAAATACTCTACAAAAATTATGGGTGTTTTAAATGCAAATGAAGACTCTTTTTTTAAAAATAGTAGATTTGATAACTCTCAAGCATCTTTTAAAATTGAAAAAATGATTGAAGATGGTGCAAATATAATTGATATTGGTGCAGTTTCAAGCCGTCCTGGAAGTTTACCTGTGAGTTCTGATGAAGAGCTAAGTAGAGTAAAAGATATTGTTCAAACAATATATAAAAATAGATATTTTGAAAAAGTTGACTTCTCTATTGACTCTTATGAGCCAAAAGTAATAGAGTATGTTTTAGATCACGGATTTAAAATAGTAAATGATATTACAGGCTTACAAAATGATGAAGTTTGTAAACTTACTGCAAAATATAATGCACAAGCAGTTATTATGCATATGCAAAATAATCAAACAAATATGCAAGAAGCTCCTTTTTATGAAGATGTAATAGTTGAAATTGATGACTTTTTTAAACAAAGAGTTGAAAAAGCAAAAAGTTTTGGAGTTAATAATATAGTTTTAGATGTTGGAATTGGTTTTGGAAAAACTTTAGAGCACAACCTACTTTTACTAAAAAATCTAGAACATTTTAAGCACTTTGGATATGAACTTTTAATTGGAGCTAGTAGAAAATCTATGATAAATATGATAACTCCAACTGAAGTTATAAATAGACTCCCAGGAACTTTAGCAATTCATTTAGAATCTCTTAGATATGGTGCATCTATTATTAGATGTCATGATGTTAAAGAGCATTATCAAGCAATTAAAGTTTTTGAAGCAATACAGAATATTAATTAATTCTATATTGCTTACAATTTTTACTCTTTAATTATTGTAATTACTAACTCTCCAACTACAAATCCAAATTTTTTCATTTTTGAGTGATTTATAATAACTCCGTCATCTTGTAAATGAAGCCAATCTTGAACACTTATATCAATAGTTGAGCTTTTATATGGAATTCTCATAACATAATCAATCATAACTGTATTTCCATTTGCAATCATAGAGCTTTCTCCTATTATATCATTAGCACCAACAATCCAAACTTTTTGTTTCATAAAAACCCTTATAAATTTTAAGTAGTTTATTACAAAATAAAGTTTTTTGTATTACTAATATGTTAATTGGTAAAAATATTTAACTTTTATAGTAAATCTAAAATATCTTTTTCAATATCACTTGGTTTTGTGCTAGAAGCATATCTTTTTACCACTTTACCATTTTTATCAACTAAAAACTTTGTAAAGTTCCATTTTATAGCCTCAGTTCCTAAAACTCCTTTTGAACTCTCTTTTAAAAATTTATATAAAGGGTGAGTGTTCTCTCCATTTACATCAATTTTACTAAACATTTCAAACTCTACACCATAAGTTAATGAGCAAAACTCTTTAATCTGCTCTTCTGTTCCTGGCTCTTGTGATAAAAACTGATTACAAGGAAAACCTAAAACTGATAACCCTTTATCAAAATATTTTTTATGTAACTCTTCTAAACCTTCATATTGGTTTGTAAAACCACATTTACTAGCAACATTTACAATTAACATTACTCTATTTTCATACTTTTTCATAGTAAAAACTTTACCATCTATATCTTTTACTTCAATATCATATATACTCATATTTTCCTCTCCAAATAAAGTTGTTATAAACAAAAATAGACCCAAAATAAATCTCATACTTTAATCCTTTTTAGTAAAATATTTTTTTGTTTGAAGATGTCTATACTCAAACATATTTTTTATATCTTTTTTAATAAATGGCAAAATCAATTTTCCAAATATACCAAAAGGTAATTTAAACTTAATACTATCTTTTAATTCACACAAATTACCTTTTTGAGTAAAAATATGACTATGCTTTCAATAAGAAAAAGGAGATTTTATAGCAATATCAACCATTAGATTTGGATATTTTAGTTTTTTCAAATGTTTGCATATTTATAATATCTCATGCAGTGTATTTGCTTTTTTCATCCACTCTTCAAGCTCTTCATAATCTTCATTTTCAATCATTTTTTTAGCACAAGATAGTTGATTTTCAAAAGATTTTATGGATTCAAGAAGGTTTTCTCTATTTTGTTTAAATATATCCTTCCACATTATTGGACTTGATTTTGCAATTCTACTCATATCTTTAAATCCACCAGCTGCAAGTGCGATTATCTCTTTTGGATTTTGATGACTCATTACTGTATTTGCAAGAGAAAAAGAGATAATATGAGGTAGATGTGATATATAACAAGCATTTATATCGTGTTCATGGCTATCCATAACCACAATTCTCATGCCTATTTCTTGAAAAATTTTAAATGCTCTATTTACATGTTTATTTGCATTCTCTTCTAAATCACAGAAAACTACAGTTTTCCCTTCATATAGGTTATCAATTGCGGCTTTTGGTCCAGATTTTTCAGTTCCAGTCATTGGATGTGCTGCTATAAAATTCTCTCTTATTTGTGGCGGTATATTTTTTATAATATACTCTTTTGTTGAACCCATATCAATAATTGTTGTATCTTTTTTTATATCAATAAAACTTGGAAACATAGAGATAATAGCATCAACTGGAATAGATAAAATTATTACATCACAAATATCTTTTAAAGTATCTAAATCAACCAATTCATCAACAAGCCCTAGCTCTTCTATCTCTTTTTTATTTTTTTGACTATTTGTAAAACCATATACTTTTGATGCAATACCATATCTTTTTACAGCTTTTGCAAAAGATCCACCCATAAGCCCTAATCCAATAATTCCAATTTTCAAAATCCATATCCTTATATTTCTTTAAATAAAGCAAAATTATACCCTACTTTAGATTTATGTAAACAATATTTGGATATATTATTGCTTTATTTTTTAAAGGATTTTTTTGAAAAGATATCTATTTTTATTTGGATTAAGCCTTGGGTTTATTGAAGCTGAAGTTATAAAATCTATTGAGTATGAAGGTGTTAGCAGATTATCACAACAAAGTTTAAATGAAACAGTTGATATTAAAGCTGGTGATAAGCTTGATGAAAAAAAGTTAAATATTGCTTTAAAAAAACTTTTTAGTTTTGACTATTTTGATGATATTTATATAGAGGATAAAGATGGTGATATTAAATTTATCTTTAAAGAGAAACCTTCTATTGCTAAAGTTGATATAAAAGGCTACAAAACAAGAAGTGAAGAGAAAGATGCAATAATTAAATTAATTAAACTAAACAAAGGTTCTATGTATAGCCAAAAAAAGATAGATGAAGCAAAAAAAACACTTTTATCTATTCTTGAATCTGAAGGTTTTATAAACTCTGTTGTTGAAGTTGATATAGAGAAATTAAATGAGGAGTCGCTTAGCATTGTAATAAATGTAAATAAAGGTGATGAGATTATAATCAAAGATGCAAACTACTATGGTGCAAAACAACTAACACAAGAGGAGTTTAACACTGTAACTGCAAATAAAGAGAAGCAATGGGCTTCTTGGTGGTTTGGAAGAAGTAGTGGTGAGCTTAAAATTGATCAACTAAAGTATGACTCAAGAAGAATAAATGATTTATATTTTGAAAGAGGTTTTTTAGATGCAATAGTTCAAGAACCTTATATGAGTATAGATTTTGCATCAAATCAAGCAAATATGAACTTCTTTATGGTTGAAGGTGAACAATATACTACAAGTGATATTAAAATATTTATAGACTCAACTATTGTTGATCCAGAAGATTTATATAAAAATTTAAGATTAAAAAAAGAGAAGATATTTAATATTGCACAACTAAGAAGAGATCAAGAGTATATTAGAACGAAAGTTGCAGATAAGGGTTATGCGTATGCTGAAGTTTTATTTGATTTAAAAAAAGATGAAACTACACATAGAGTTGATGTAATTTTTAATGTAATTCCAGGTAAAAAAGTTTATATTAATGATGTTAAAATTTCAGGAAATACAAGAACTCTTGATAGAGTTATTAGAAGAAATGTTCTTTTAGCACCTACTGAATTATATAGCTTAACAGATATAAATGACTCAAAAAATAGATTAAAAAGAACTGGTTTCTTTGAAGATGTAATATTAGAAGAGAAAAGAGTTAGTGAAGACAGAATGGAGTTAATTGTAAAAGTAGTAGAAGCACCAACTGGAAGCTTAATGCTTGGTGGTGGATATGGTTCTTACGATAAATTTATGATTAATGGTTCTATTAGTGATTCAAATATATTTGGAAGCGGCTTAAGACTTGCTTTAAGTGCTGATTTATCTAGCAGATCTAGCGTTTATGATTTAAGTTTAAGTAACCCATCTATTAATGATAGTGATTATAATGGAAAAATATCTGTTTATAGAAAAGATTATGAGATTAGAAAATCAAGATATGATGAAGATTTAAAATCAACTGGTTTATCTTTAGGGCTTGGTAAAGAGGTTATTAGAAACACTTATGTTGGAGCTACTTATAGTATAGATTTTATAAAAGAGAGCTATACAAATTATGATACTAGTGTTCCAGAAGATAGAAGATTTCAAGATGCTGACTATATAAATAGCTCTATTACTCCTTATATAAACTTTGATAATACAAACGACTACTACTTTCCAACACAAGGGTTTAGAGCCAATGCATCTGTTGAGTATGCTGGAGTTGGTGGAGATTCAAAATATGTAAAACCAAGCACAATTATAAGATATTACTACTCTTTGGAAGATTTAACTGAACTTGATTGGGTAGTAAGATTAAAAACTCAAGCTAGAGTCTTAATAGACAACGGTCAAATAAATCAAGGAGACTCTTTGTATATTGGAGGTCCTAGAACTTTAAGAGGTTATAAATCTTATGCATTTCCTAAAAATGATGATGGATATAAACAAGATCCATATAAAAAAATGTGGGCAAATAGTGCTGAAATTAGTTTTCCTTTAATAAAGAGTGCAAAAATGAGATGGGGAGCATTTTATGACTATGGAATGATTGGAAAAGATAGTTTTAGTGAGATAAAAAGAGCTGGAACTGGAATTTTACTTGAGTGGATTTCTCCTATGGGACCATTACAGTTAATATTCTCAAAACCTTTAATGAAAGAAGAAGGTGATCAGACATCATCTTTTGAATTCTCTTTTGGAGCAACTTTTTAATATGAAAATAGATTTTAATAAAAGATTAACAAACCAAGAGGCACTTTATTTAATTAAAAATGCTCCTCTTTTAGAATTAGCAAAGTTAGCAAGTGCAAAAAAACTTGAACTCCATCCTGAAAAATTAACTACTTTTATAGTTGATAGAAATATAAACTATACAAATGTTTGTTGGGTTGATTGCAAATTTTGTGCATTTTATAGACATAAAAAAGATGAAGACTCTTATGTTTTAAAATTTGATGAGATTGATAAAAAAATTGATGAGCTATTAGAGATTGGTGGAACTCAAATACTATTTCAAGGTGGAGTTCATCCAAATTTAAAAATTGATTATTATGAGGATTTGGTTGAGCATATTAGTAAAAAATATCCTCAAATTACAATTCACGGGTTTTCATCTATTGAGATTGATTTTATAGCAAGAGTTTCAAAAATATCAAAACTTGAAGTGTTAAAAAGACTTCAAGCAAAAGGTTTAAGCTCAGTTCCAGGAGCTGGAGCTGAGATTTTAAGTGATAGAGTAAGAGATATTATTGCACCTAAGAAACTTGATACTGCTGAGTGGCTAAAAGTTCATGAAGATGCACACTCTATTGGAATGAAAACAACTGCAACTATGATGTTTGGAACAGTTGAGACAGATGAAGAGATTGTTGAACATCTTGAGCATATTAGAAAACTTCAAGATAAAACAGGTGGATTTAGAGCATTTATTATGTGGAGTTTTCAAGGAGAGAATACAAAACTACTAGAAGAGTATCCCGAAATAAAACCTCAATCTCCAAATAGATATTTAAGACTTCTAGCGGTTGCTAGATTATATTTAGATAATTTTAAAAATCTTCAAAGTTCTTGGGTTACTCAAGGTTCATATATTGGTCAAATGGCACTAAAATTTGGTGCAAATGATTTAGGAAGCACTATGATGGAAGAGAATGTTGTAAAAGCAGCAGGTGCAGTTAATAGAATGAATCAAGAGCAAATGATTAGATTAATCAAAGATATTAAAGAAATCCCAGCAAAAAGAGACACGGCATATAATATTTTAGAGAGATTTTAGTACAATGCGAAAATTATTTTTAAGATTTTTTATAATATTTTTAATTTTTCAAGGAACTTTGATGGCAGTAATAAAAAAAGAGATAAATATAAATGGGGTAACTATACCAGTTATTTTTGAAGAGCAAAAATCTCTTCCTATTTTAAATCTACAACTAATTTTTAAAAATAGTGGTTTTTCAAAAGATAATTCAAATATTGGAGTTGCATCTTTATCTTCAAGAGTTTTAAATGAAGGAAGTATTGATTTAAAATCAACAAAATTTGCAGAAGTATTAGATGAAAATGCAATTACTCTTCACAGCTCAATTGGTTTTGAAACTCTAGTTTTAGAGCTATCTAGTCTAAAAGAGAAAAATGATTTAGCAATAAAGTTATTAAACAAACTTTTAAAAGCTCCAAATTTAACAGCTGAAGCTTTAGAAAAAGTTAAAACTTTAGCTATTGGAAGTTTAAAAAGAAAAGAGAATGATTTTGATGATATGGCAAGTAAAGGTTTAAATGCCCTACTTTACAAAGGAACAGCGCTTGCAAATCCAGCTAGTGGAACGATTGAATCTATTTCAAAAATAGAATTAAAAGATATAGAGAACTTTTTAGAAAATAGCTTAACTTTAAACAACTTAACTATAGTTGCAGGTGGAGATATTAGCTTTGAAGAGTTAGAAAAAAGATTGTCTCCTATATTAAAAAATTTAAAAGTTGGAAAAAAAGAGCCCATTTTAAAAATTAATTTTGTTTCAAAAAACCAAAAAGAAGAGATTATAAAAGAGACAGAACAAGCATATATCTATTTTGGTTCAAACTTTAATGCATCTTCAGAAGATGAAGATAACTATAAAGCAAAAGTTGCATCATTTATTCTTGGTGGAAGTGGTTTTGGAAGCAGACTTATGGAAGAGATACGCGTAAAAAGAGGTTTAGCATATAGTGCTTATGGTTCAATTTCAATAAATAGAGCTTATTCAAGTTTTGGTGGTTATTTACAAACAAAAAACGAAAGCTCAAATGAAGCAGTTGAGATAGTTAAATCTTTGGTTAAAGATTTTGTAAAAAATGGAGTTACAAAAGATGAACTTCAAGCTGCTAAAAACTTTTTAAGTGGAAGTGAGCCTCTTAGAAGTGAAACTTTAGCTCAAAGATTAAATAGAGCATTTATGCTTGATTTTAGAGGTTTAAGTCTTGATTATCCAAAAATAGAGCTAGAGAAGATACAGAATCTAAAACTAGAGGATTTAAATAATTATATAAAATCTCATAGTGAATTAAATAATTTAACATTTTTTATTGTAAGGAAATAATTTTATGCTAAGATTTGCACCAAGCCCAACAGGAGATATGCATATAGGAAATTTGCGAGTTGCAATTTTTAACTATATAGTATCAAAACAAAGAGATGAAGGTTTAATAATTAGAATTGAAGATACTGATAAAGAGAGAAATATTGAGGGAAAAGATAAAGAGATTTTAGAGATTTTAAATCTATTCTCAATAGAGTATAAATCTGTTTTTTATCAAAGTGACAATCTTAAATATCATCAAAAAATGGCTTTGCAACTTATGACTCAAAAAAAAGCTTTTGCTTGTTTTTGTAGTGATGAGAAGCTTGAAGAGTTAAAAGAGGAGTCTATAAAAAAAGGTATTCCTTTTAGATATGATGGTTTTTGTGAAAATTTAAGCGATGAGGCTGTTTTAAATTTTAATGCACCTTTTACAGTAAGACTTAAAAAACCAGATCATAATATTAAATTTACAGATCTATTAAAAGGCTCTTTTGATTATGCACCATTTGATGTTGATAGTTTTATTATTTTAAGACAAGATAAAACGCCAACATACAACTATGCTTGTAGTGTTGATGATATGCTAATGGATATAAGTATTGTTATAAGAGGAGAAGATCATGTTTCAAATACTCCAAAACAGATACACATTAGAGAATCTTTAGGATATACAAAAAAAATTGATTATGTTCATTTACCAATTATTTTAAATGCAAGTACAGGCAAAAAAATGAGCAAAAGAGATGATGCAAGTAGTGTAAAATGGCTAATCGAGCAAGGATTTTTGCCAAGCGCTATTGCAAACTATCTTGTACTTATTGGAAATAAGACTCCAACAGAGATTTTTACTCTTGAAGAGGCAATTACTTGGTTTAAAATAGAAAATATATCAAAAAGTAGTGCTAAATTTGATATTGATAAACTAAGATTCATAAATAGAAAACATTTAGAGATCTTAGATGAGATGAGATTATCAAAAATTTTAGGATTTGCAGATAGTGATATTGGAAAATTAGCAAAACTATACCTTGAAGAGACAAGTACAATTAAAGAGATAAAATCAAAACTTGATGATATTTTTAGTCATAAAACTTCACTAGAAGGCTTTGAAAGTGAGTGTCAAAAAATTAAAGAAGCATTAAAAAATGCACCATACTTTGAAAATTATGATGATTTAAAAGATTATGTTGTTCAAAAAACAGGACTTAAGGGTAAAAATCTATTTAAACCATTAAGATATATCTTAACAGGTGTTGAAAATGGTCCAAATTTATCAGATATTTACCCATTTATTAAAAACTATTTAGGAGAGATTATAAAATGATAGATGCACTTATTGGCTCATTTTTAACTATATTTTTTACAATTATATTTTTATATAAGTGGATTGTAATTATTTCAGCACTTTTAACATGGGTAAGACCAGATCCTTATAATCCAATAGTTCAAATGCTTTATCGATTAACAGAACCTGTTTATGCAAAAATTAGACAATATATTCCAACAACTTTTGGGGGACTAGATTTAGCACCTCTAATTTTAATTTTTGCATTAATCTTTTTAGAGACTTTTTTACAAAAATTACTACTAGGTTGATATGTCTATAGTATTTAAAATATTTTTAGTTTTTGCTCTATTCTCATCTCTGTTTTCAGCCGATTTTATGAAAAAAGATTTCAAGGTAACTCTTGAGTGGCTTGAAAATAAACCAAAATCAAATGAGAGAGATTTTTTTATAGTTCAATTTTTAAGCTACGATACAACTACAAAAGAGGAAGCACAAAAAGCTTATGAGTTAAGAAGAGGTTATAACGCCTCTTTAGAAAAATTATATAATCAAAAATTTGCACAAGAGCTAAACGAAGAGGAAAAATTTTGTAAAAATGCAGATTTTAAAACTTTAATAAAACAAGATAGCTCTTGTATAGAAACCGCTTTAGATTCAGTAAACAAACTATTTAAACTATCAAAAAAAGAGTTACACTATTTAATTCCAAAAGTAGAAAATGAAAATTTAAAAGAAAATCTTCAAATATTAGCTTCAAAAAATATTTTTAAAGAGCTTTCAGCCAATAAACATAGTAAGTTTATAGAGTTTTTCTTTGCAACAAATAAAGAAGAGAGACTTAAATATTTTAATAGAAAATTAAAAAAAGAGCTTTTAGAAAATATTGTTTTAGACAAAGATTTTGATAAATTCTTAAGAGTTGTAATTTTCAATAGTGAATATAAAAATATCCAAAAATCACTCTATATTTTAAATGAAAACCAAAATCTTACAGCATATAACTCATTTTTACTTGGAATTAATGAGGTAAATCATAACAATAGTAAACTTGCAAACAATTTTTTTAAAATATCTTATAAAAAATCATTTTTAAGAAGTCAAAAAGATAATGCCCTATTTTGGCTCTATTTAACAAGTGATGATAAAAATTATTTAGAAGAACTAGCAAATAGTTATGATACAAATTTATACTCTTTGTATGCAAAAGAGATTTTAAATAAATATCCAACAAATATTATATATTCATTGGATACAAATAAAAATAGTTCTAGTTTTAATATTTATGATAGTTTTGCTTGGTTTGATATTAATAAAGATGTAAGAGCAGAGTTAAACGAAGAGAAACTGGCAAAATATTATGATATTTTAGATACAAAAGAGACAAAAACTCACCTTGCATATATCTTAGAGAGATATGATAACTTTAAAACTCAATATTTTTTGACTCCATATAGAGATATTTTAAAAGAGCAAGGAATCTTTAAAGAGCTTTTAATTTATGCAATAGCAAGACAAGAGAGCCGTTTTATTCCATCTGCTATCTCTGTTGCTGGAGCTCAAGGAGTTATGCAAATAATGCCATTTTTATCTGAAGATATTGCAAGAAGATTAAAAGAACCATACAATATTTATGAACAATTTATTCCAGAAAAAAATCTAAAATATGCTAGTTTTCATCTAGATAATTTAATAAAACAGTTTGACAGTAACCCTTTATTTGTGGCTTATGCGTATAATGGTGGAGCTGGATATACAAAAAATCAACTAAAAAAAGGATTATTTACAAAAACAAATAAGTATGAACCTTTTTTAAGCATGGAGATGATTTCATATCAAGAGACAAAAGAGTATGGAAAAAGAGTTTTAGCAAATTTTTATATATATAATAACTACTTAAATAGTGAAAACAAAATTTCACTATCAACTATTTTTCAAAATTTAAAACAGCCTCAGTAGTCTTTGGTTTTAAAACTAATTTTAGTTTTGAAACCTCCTCTTTATTATCAAAAGAGATCAAAAAATATTGTCCCCAAGAGTTTTTTAGCATAAACTCATCATATTTTTTACTATCTTTATCTAAAAACTCAACACTTTTTGGAGTTTGTCCATTTAATAAAACTTCGTAGCCATTTTTTCTATAATCTTGCTCTTCAAGAGCTGTAAAATATGTATAAACCAAAAAAACATCTTCACTATCATCTATCTTTTCATCAACTTTATTTAAATGGGTTGCTATAAATATAATTTCAACTTCATTTCTTAAGACAATATCAGATTTTTTTGTATTTTTAATTGCATTTATCTCATTTTCACTCTTATCAAAAAACCTCAATGCACTATTTTTTTCACCACAAGCTACAAAAACAAATGGGATTATAAATATAAGTAGACTTTTTTTCATAATTTTTCCTATTTTTTAAAGCAAAGATTATACATTATAATCACTTTAAAATATATTTTTAACAATCATTTAGATAAAATCACTTTTATGAATAAAAAAAGATTAGTAGTAGCATTTTCAGGTCCATCAAATAGTGGTAAAACAACTGCTATTGTAAAAGTTGCAAGTATTTTGCAGGATAGTAATTTTAAGGTGTGTATTATAAAACACGATCCAAAAGATAAAGCAATGTTCGATAGAGAGGGCAAAGACTCATTTAAATTCTCTCAAACAGGTGCTAATGTTGCAGTTGTTAGTCCAAATAAAACAACTATTTTTAAAAAAGAGAGTTCAACTATAGATGAACTAATAGATATTTTTGAAGATTTTGACTATCTTTTGGTTGAAGGTTTAAAAACTTTAGAACTTCCAAGAATATCTATTTTTAGAAATAGTCTTGATGAGAGCTATTTTAGTGTTTCAAATGCAATTGCTATTGATGAAACTATAAATAAAAATAATATTCCAAAAAGTCTTGATATTTTAGATTTAAATAATCCGCAAGAGATAATAAACTGGATAGATAAAAATGCAAAAAGGGTTTAGATGCAAGAGATAATAAAAGCTATACAAGAGGCTTCTATAAAAATAAAACATTTAATAGAAACAGGAGATACAGGAAAATCTCAAAGCGAAAATAGCACAGGCGATGTTCAATTAAAACTTGATATTCAAAGTGATCAGATTATTGAAGAGATTTTCTCAAAAGTTTCAAATATTAAAGCAATAGTAAGTGAAGAGCAAGATGAGATTTTAAACTTAAATAAAGATGGAGAGTATTTAATAGCTTATGATCCACTTGATGGTTCATCATTGGTTGATGTAAATTTAAGTGTTGGTTCTATTTATGGTATCTATAAAAATGAGTTTAATGCAAAAAATATAGTTGCATCTGTTTATGTAGTTTTTGGTCCAAGAGTTGAGATGGTTGTAACTACAAATGATGTTAAAATGTACAGACTTTTAAATGGTGAGTTTAAGTTTATTCAAAATATTAAACTTAATGAAAAAGGTAAATTAAATGCTCCTGGTTCTACTCAAAACTGCTGGGCACCGTTTCATAAAAAACTAATAGATGATATTTTTAATGATGGTTATAGATTAAGATATAGCGGTGGAATGGTTCCAGATTTACACCAAATTTTATTAAAAGGTGGTGGACTTTTCTCTTATCCAGGAACTAGTGATAAGCCAAAAGGAAAATTAAGACAACTGTTTGAAGTTTTCCCATTTGCTTTAGCTTATGAAAAAGCTGGAGGAGCTGCTATTGATGGATATAAAAGAGTTTTAGAGGTTGAAACTTCTCATATTCACGATACAACTCCTTGCTTTTTTGGTTCAAAAAATGAGATAAATAGAGTTTTAGAAGTTTATGGAAAAAATGTCTGAAGAAAAAGTATTGGATATTTGGGAACAAAGATTAGAGGAGACTCTAAAAGTTCTTAACTCTTGTCAAAATAAAAATGGTTTAAACTCTTGCAAACCTTGTAATGAGTTTTTTGATTGTGAACTTAGAAAAAAATATGTACTTGCTGTTTATGAGTCTATGAATAAAGGCTCAAGCGGTGGATTTGAATTTTAAAAAAAGGGTTAAAATGCAAGAAAATTGTAAAAATGTTTATATTACAACTCCAATTTATTATGTAAATGATGTAGCGCACATAGGTCACGCTTATACAACAATAATTGCTGATATGTTAGCAAGATACTCAAGATTAATTGGTCATAACACATATTTACTAACAGGAACTGACGAGCATGGACAAAAGATTGCTCAAAGTGCAGAAGCTAGAGGGAAAACGGCAAAAGAGTATGCAGATGAAGTATCTGGAAAATTTAGAGCACTTTGGGATGATTTTGACATATCTTATGATAAATTTATTAGAACAACAGATGAAGATCATAAAGCTGGAGTACAACATGCATTTTTAAAAATGTATGAAAAAGGTGATATATATAAAGATGAGTATGAAGGTTTTTATTGTGTACCTTGTGAAACTTTTCATACTGAATCAAATCTTGTAGATGAGCAGTTTTGTCCAGAGTGTGGAAGAGCTACAATAGTTGTAAAAGAGGAGAGTTACTTTTTTAAACTCTCTAAATATGAAGATAGACTTTTAAAATGGTATGAAGATAATCCTGATTGCATCTTACCAAGAGCCAAAAAAAATGAGATTGTAAACTTTGTAAAGAATGGTTTAAAAGATCTATCAATATCTAGAACATCTTTTGATTGGGGTGTTAAACTGCCTGAATCAATGAATGAACCAAAACATGTTATGTATGTTTGGCTTGATGCTTTGTTAAACTATACAACAGCTTTGGGATATGGAACAGATGAAAAAAATATGAATTTTTGGCCTGCAAATATACATTTAGTTGGAAAAGATATTTTAAGATTTCACGCTATTTATTGGCCAGCATTTTTAATGAGTTTAGAACTTCCTTTACCAAAACATATTGCTGCTCACGGTTGGTGGACTAGAGATGGTGAGAAGATGAGTAAATCAAAAGGAAATGTAGTAAATCCAAAAGAGGTTGCAGATGCTTATGGATTAGATGCATTTAGATATTTTCTTCTAAGAGAGGTTCCTTTTGGACAAGATGGAGATTTTTCACAAAAAGCATTAATTGATAGAATAAACTCTGATTTAGGAAATGATTTAGGAAATTTACTAAATAGAATTATGGGAATGAGTGGAAAATATTTTGATTTTAAAGTTAGTTCAAAAGATGTAGAAAAGTTCCATAAAAAAGAGCTTGATGAGATAAATACTATTATAGATTCACTAGAACAATATATCTATAATATGCAAATAAATAGATATCTTGAGGAGATTTGGAAGATTTTAACAATTGGGAATAAAGCTATAAATGATTATGAGCCATGGAATTTAATAAAAGATGGAAAAAATGATCAAGCTATGGCTTTAGTTGCATTAATATCAAATATTATGGCAAAAGCAGCCCTACTATTAGATTGTGTTATGCCTCATAAAATTAAAGATATAGCTTCTTGCCTAGGAGTTGAAATATCAACATCAAACTTTAATAAACTAATTGTAAATAAAGAGCTTTTAGATGATATTAAAATTACAAAAATAGATGCCCTATTCCCAAGAATTGATGATGTTAAATTGGCTCAACCAGATGTTTCAGATGTTACCATTTTACAAAAAGATGAAAGTAAATATGAAGCAAAAGAGGAGTTAGAACCACTTAATTTAGATGGAATAAATCTAATAACAATTGATAAATTCTTTGAAACAACAATAAAAGTAGGAACAATAATTGAAGCACAAGAGGTTCCAAAATCATCAAAACTTCTACAACTTAAAGTTGATTTAGGTGAAAATCGTCCTAGACAAGTTGTTGCTGGTATTAAAGAGTATTACAGTGCTCAAGAGTTGATAGGAACTCAAGCTTGTGTTGTTGCAAATTTAAAACCTGCAAAACTAATGGGACTTTTAAGTGAAGGTATGCTTTTAGCTGCTAAAGATGAGAGTGGTTTAAGTCTAATAAGACCTGAAAAACCTAAAAAAATTGGAACTAAAATAAGCTAGTGAAAATCTCTTCAATAATAGATATAGTTGATGGAAAACTTTTAAATAAAGTAGCTATATCTTCTATAAATAGTATAAAAACTGATGCTTCAAAGGTAAAGACTGCTGATTTATTTATAGCAAAAGATTTTGACTCTATTAAAATTGCAATTGAAAATGGAGCCTATGCTATTATTTTTGAAGAAGATTTTCAAGCTATTGATTCTGAAGTTGCATTTATAAAAGTATCTAGCTTAGAGTTAGCTATTTTAAAAATATTTAGATTTAAACTTGCAAATAAAAAAGTTGATGCATTTTTGTGCAATACAATTAGTTATGAGCTTCTAAAATCACTATTTGGAAATATATTTAATAGACAAATATTTATACTTCCAAACAGTTTAGAAAAAATCTTTAAATTTATAGATATTATAGATGATGATAGTATTGTAATTTCAAAAAATGAAAGAGTCTTAAATACTATTTTTAGCCAATTTAACATCTTTGAAAAAGATATTGATAAATTATCTATAAAAAATTTAACTATTCATTCACTATTTGAGCTAAGTTTTTCATATAAAAATAGATATTTTTCAAGAGTTAAAATTGCAGCTTTGTATATAAAAAGCTTAATAAACTGTTTAGAATTTTTTAAAGATATTGATTTAGATTTATCAAAACTTAGTAATTTTAAGAACTTAAAAGCTCTATTTTTAGATAAAAATCTAAAAGTAATTGAGTTTGGAAAAAGTGATACTTTTTTAATTTCTCAAGATGATATATCTTTGGTTGAGTATGAGATAAAGTTTATAAAAGAGTATTATAAATATGCAAAAACAATATATATTACTAATAAAAAATTGGATTTTTTAGATGAAAAAGAACAAATTATTATTAACTCAATAGATGAGCTAAAGAGTGTTTTAAATAAAAATCTATTTAATTGTGCTTATATAGTTGGTTTTAAAGATAGTGATGTTTTTGATTATTTTTCAAAATCAAAAAACATACCATCTTTGTTTTAATAAACTTTTCCGAAGCTACTAATAACTTTTCCTAAAATTGTTATATCATTTTTATCTAAAATTTGAATTGGATAATCTTTATTATCTGAAATAATATCAAGCTTTCCATCAACTCTTTTTTGAACTCTTTTTACAAAAAGACCATAAGGAGTAGTAAAAGCATATATTCCATCTTTACTAATATCATTTTTTGTTTTATCAATAAAAATAATATTATTTGAGTTTAAAGTTGGCTCCATTGAATCTCCAACTACATTTATAGCATCTATATTTTTAAGTTTATCTTCCCCGCCTAACATATCTAAAAAATATGTAGGAAGTTCTAAACTTTCAAATGAATCTTCATCCTCATAAGCTCCCCCTCCAGCACTTACTCTAATACTTGGATAATATTTAACAAAATATCTATCAGTGCTATCTATTAAAGAGTTTGGACTTTGATTATATAAAAGCCAATTTATTGATATCTTTCTTTTTGCACAAAAATTCAAGATATTTGAATATGGAATTTTTCCTCTATTTTTCATAGTTGCAAAGTTTGCTTGAGTTAAATCTAAAGCTTCAGCTACCTCTTTATCAAAAATCTTTTTACCTTTGCTATCTTCTATAAGTATTGATTTTAATTTTAGAATGATATCTTCTATATTAAACATTTTATTCCTTTTTGAAATGATTTTGGCATTATATTACAAAATGTTAGATTTTTCAATACACTTTTTTAGAATTTTGTACTTTTTGTAACTATATATAAAGCTTAATTTATATATCATTTCGTTTTAATTTTAATTCATTGGGAGACAACATGATAACCTTGATTGAAGGCTTTTTTATAATTATGGGGATAATTTCTACTTCTTTATTAATTATTGGATTCTTATTAAAAGCAAAAGGTGTAACTTTTGTTGAGTTTTTCCCAAAACCAAAAACTATTGCTCCTCAAAATATAGTCTACAACAATGTAATCTCACAAATTCCACAAAACTCTTATGGAATTGATTCGAAAAAAGTAGCCGCTATTGTAGCTGCAATAAAACATCACAATAATAAAGGTTAGAATTTAATGGCAAAAAAATACATAGATATTATGGATACAACTTTCAGAGATGGATTTCAATCTGTTTTTGGAGGAAGAGTTTTAATGAATGATTTCTTTCCAGCTGTTGAAGCTGCAAAGGATGCTGGAATTAATCATTTTGAATTTGGTGGAGGAGCTAGATTTCAATCTCTGTTTTTTTATCTAAATGAAAATGCATTTGATATGATGGATAAATTTAGAGCCATTGTAGGTCCAGATGCAAATCTTCAAACTCTTGCTCGTGGTATAAATACAGTTATGCTTGATACTGGAAGTAGAGAGTTAATTGACCTTCATGCAAAACTTTTTGCAAAACATGGAACTACAACTATTAGAAATTTTGATGCATTAAATGATGTTCAAAACCTTGAATATAGTGCTCAATGTATTAAAAATCATGGATTAAAACATGAGGCTGTTGTAACACTTATGGATTTACCACCAAACTGCACAGGTGCTCATGATGTTCCTTTTTATGAAAAGACTCTAAGAAATATACTTGATAGTGGTTTACCATTTGACTCTATTTGTTTTAAAGATGCAAGTGGAACAAGTAGTCCTAATAAAATTTTTGAAACTATTAAAATGGCTAGAAAACTTTTAGGTGATTCTACTCATATTAGACTTCATACTCACGAAACAGCTGGTGTTTCTGTTGCATGTTATCTTGCTGCACTTGAAGCTGGAGCTGATGGTATTGATTTAGCAGCATCGCCAGTAAGTGGAGGAACAAGCCAACCTGATATTCTTACAATGCTTCATGCAACTAAGGGTATGAATTATGATTTAGGTGGCTTAGAAATTGATAAGATTTTAAAATATGAAGAAGTACTTGCAGATTGTTTAAAAGATTACTTTTTACCACCAGAAGCTACTCAAGTTTCACCTCTTATTCCATTTTCACCAATGCCAGGTGGTGCACTAACTGCAAATACTCAAATGATGAGAGACAATGGAACGCTTGATAAATTCCCTGAAGTTATTAAAGCTATGCAAGAAGTTGTTGTAAAAGGTGGATTTGGAACAAGCGTAACTCCTGTATCTCAATTTTATTGGCAACAAGCATATGCTAATGTTATGTTTGGACCTTGGAAACAAATAGCTCCTGGATATGGAAGAATGGTTTTAGGATATTTTGGAAAAACTCCAGTTCCTGCTGATCCTGAGATTATTAAATTAGCAAGCGAAAAATTAAAACTAGAACCAACAACAACTAATCCTTTGGATATTGCAGATGCTGATCCTAAAAAAAGAGTTAGCGTTTGGAAACAAAGATTAGAGATTGAGGGAATAGAGACTACTGAAGAGAATATCTTTATTGCTGCTGCTTGTGATGAAAAAGGTATTACATATTTAAAAGGAGAGGCTCCTTTAAATGTTAGAAAAAATTCAACAAAAGATGAATCTAGTAATAAAGGAGAAAAGATGTCAAATGGTAACTATACGGTTGTTGTAGATGGTCAAAGATTTAATGTATCTGTTTTTGATGGCAATGTTCAAAACATTCAAGTAGCTCAGCCTGTTGTTCAACAACAAGCTGTTCAAGCAGCTCCAGTAGTAGCTTCAAAACCTGCTTATTCTGGAAATGAAGTTACAGCACCTGTAAATGGTAATGTATGGAAAATTCTTGTAAAAGAGGGAGATGTAGTTCAAAAAGATCAACAAATAATGATTTTAGAGGCTATGAAAATGGAAATCGATGTTGTTGCAACTGCAAATGGAACTATTAGTAAAATCCTTACAGAACCATCAAAAGCGGTTGATGAAGGTCAAGTTTTAGCGGTTATAGCATAAAAGAAAGTTTTATCTTTTTTTGGATAAAATTTCTCATTAAAAATTAGAATAGGAATATAAGTTATGTCTAATATTAAAGACTCATTAGGTTTAGAAAACGTTGGTACTATATTTAGGAATTCAGATATTGATTTTTTAATTGATTTTGCGCTTAAAAATGAGGGTGCTAAAATATCTTCAACTGGTGCTTTGATGATTGATACGGGTATTTTTACTGGTAGAAGTCCAAAAGATAAATTTTTTGTTAATCAAGACCCATCAAATAAATATATAGCTTGGGGAGATATTAATAGAAAAGTTTCTAAAGATGTATATGAAGATTTGTTAAAAATTTCAAAAAAACAACTTAGCAATAAAGATATTTTCATAACAGATGTTTACTGTGGTTCATCTTTGGATTCAAGAAGAGCTGTTAGATTTGTAACTGAAGTTGCTTGGCAAGCCCATTTTATTCAAAATATGTTTATTCTTCCTACAAAAGAGGAGCTTGAAAATTTTAAACCTGATTTTACAATCTATAATGCATGTAAAACAGTAGATATGTCTTATGTTAGCCATGGTTTACACTCTGAAGTTTATGTAATATTTAATGTAGAAGAGAATCAAGCTATTATTGGTGGTACTTGGTACGCTGGTGAGATGAAAAAAGGTGTGTTCTCTATGATGAACTACTGGCTTCCATTAGAAGGTAAACTTCCAATGCACTGTTCTGCTAATATTGGAAAAGATGGTGATACTGCACTATTTTTTGGACTTAGTGGAACAGGAAAAACTACACTTTCAACAGATCCAAATAGAGCTTTAATTGGTGATGATGAGCATGGTTGGGATGATAAAGGTGTATTTAACTTTGAAGGTGGTTGTTACGCAAAAGTAATCAATCTTGATCCTGATAGTGAGCCTGAAATTTTTGGTGCTATTAAAAAAGGTGCTATTTTAGAAAATGTAGTTGCAGATGAGAATGGAGTTGTAGATTACTCTGATAAATCAAAAACTGAAAATACTAGAGTTTCTTATCCAATTGAACATATTGAAAATCATGCTCCAACAATGAGAGGTGGTCATCCAAAAAATATTATATTCTTATGCGCTGATGCTTTTGGTGTTTTACCTCCAGTTGCAAAACTTGATAAACAACAAGCTATGTACTACTTTTTAAGTGGTTATACTGCAAAAGTAGCTGGAACTGAAAGAGGAATTACTGAGCCAATCGCAACATTCTCTTCATGTTTTGGGGAAGCTTTCTTGCCTTTAAATCCTACAGTTTATGCTGAACTTTTAGGTAAAAAGATAGATGAGCACAATGTAAATGTATATTTAGTAAATACAGGTTGGACAGGTGGTCCTTATGGTGTTGGAAAAAGAATGAGTATAAAAAACACTAGAGCTTGTATTAATGCTATTTTAGATGGTTCTATAAATGACTCTGAGTTCCAAAATATGACTATATTTAATTTACAAATTCCAAAAACTCTAAAAGGTGTAGATACTCATGTGTTAACTCCAAGATATACATGGTCAGATCCATTAGAGTATGATAAAGCTAAGAAAAAACTAGCAGAGATGTATATTGAAAACTTTAAAAAGTATTTAACACTTGAAAGTGAGTATGATTTTACAGCTGCTGGACCACAGTTATAATAAAAAATAAAGAGGTTTATAAACCTCTTTATCAATAAAAATATAAAATAGAAGGGTTTTTTATCCCTCTATTTGAATCTCTTCTAAAATCTCTAAACCAAATCCTTGAAGTCCTATAAAAGAGTGTTTCCCACCACTTGTCATAAGTTTAATCTTCTTAATTTTTAATGAGTTTAATATTTGAGCCCCTATTCCATAATTTTTTTCTAGCTCTTGATTTTTATTTGAGTTATTTAAAAATATCAAAACTCCACCTTTGCTTTGTAAAAAGTTGATAGTTTTTAACATAGAGTTTAATTTATGGTCATTTAAAAATATTTTAATATCAGGTCTTATTGTATGAAATTTTACATGATTTATATCCTCTTGCTCTCCAAAAAGAATAACTGTGTGAATATTTTCTAAATGATCTTTAAACTCTTTTTTAATAGCACTCTTTCCAAAAAACTCAATATTTGAGCTAGAAACTTCACAAACTAAAGTTTCGTTTGCAAGTCTATACTCAACTAAATCAGATATATAAATCTGTTTTAAATTGTGTTTTGCTGCAAAAATATCTAAATCATCTCGTCTTGCCATTGTTCCATCTTCTTTTAAAATTTCACAAATAACAGCTTCGCCCTTAAGTCCAGCTAATTTACATAAATCAACACTTCCTTCAGTATGTCCAGTTCGAACTAATACTCCACCATCTTTTGCAATAAGTGGAAATATATGACCTGGTCTTACAAGTTCTGTAGCTTTTGATATTGGATTTGCTAAAATTTTTATTGTATTATCTCTTTCAATTGCACTAATTCCTGTTGCTGCATTTGCATCATCAACAGATACTGTAAATGCTGTCTCATAAGATGATGTGTTTGATGTTACCATTGGATTTAGTTCAAGTCGTTTAGCTGTTTCAAAAGGAACACTCACACAAACTAAACCCTTTGCGTGAGTTACCATAAAGTTTACAAGTTCAGGTGTGCTTAGGGCTGCTGAATATACCAAATCTCCCTCATTTTCTCTATCTTCATCATCAAGCATAATTACCATATTGCCTTTTTTAATCTCTTCAATTGCTTCTTTTACTCTTGTTATTGCATTCATAATATTTTTCTCTTAATTTAAATTTTTGCAAATTATATCAAAATAAGTAAAATCTAATATAAAAACTTGACATAACATCTATTTTTTGGTACAATTTCGACTCTTCTTGGGGTATCGCCAAGCGGTAAGGCAACGGTTTTTGGTACCGTCATTCGAAGGTTCGAATCCTTCTACCCCATCCACTTTTAAATCGCGGAATAGAGCAGCTAGGTAGCTCGTCGGGCTCATAACCCGAAGGTCACAGGTTCAAATCCTGTTTCCGCAACCAACAAGCTTAAAATGGTAGTATATTATCTTCTTCTTGAAGCTCTTTTAACTCTTTAATAGAGTTTAATCCTGCATCTTCATAATTTCTTGAACTAGCACCCTTCAACTCAATAACATTTGTTTTAACTTCATGTTTACTAGAATCAAGTAAAGTTGCACTTAATATATTTTCAACTATATAAAATCCTTGTGGAGATTTTCTTGAAACTTCTGAGCTTAGATTTAACTCATAAAGCCCACCACTATTTAAAACTTTAAATCCTCTTTTTATAAGACTATCTTTAAATATATTTTTATACTTTGAAGACTCAAAATCTGAGCTTATATAGAAAGTTGTTCTATTTTTCAAGTTATTTACTTCATTTCTTAGAGAGTTTGTTTTTGAAATAAACTTACTATCATATCCTAATGAATCAAGTACTTGAGCTTTATTTGAGCTTACATAAAACTTATCTAAAAGCTCTTGCTCTTTTAAATATAAATTTAAAGTATCATCAGACTGTTTTTTTACAAAATCAAGTTCACTATATAGTGCTTCAATGTCATTTTTTAGAGTTTGAATCAAATCATCTCTTTTGATACTTACTTGTACTAAATTTTTTCCACCATAATAAACACTATAATCAACTTTATAATTTTTTAATCCAAGCTCTGCTGTTTGGCTATTTATTTCAGAAGTTGTAGTACTACTTGCGTATTCTCTAAAGTCTCTATATGATTTTTCTGATATTGTTGTATTTGATTTTACTGTAACTAAAAGTCTCGAAGAGAGATTTTCCAAAGCACTTTTTGTAGCTTCATTCAAATTTCTACCCTCACCCACTCCATAAAGATATATCATACCATTTGGTGTAGGATTTAAGTACCAATTTGGGTATCCCATAGCCTCTTGTTGAGGCTGTGGATTTGTTTTTGAACAAGAAACTAAAAATAGTGCAATTATTAAAAGAATAATTGACTTTTTCATCTATTTTTTCTTACCTTTTGTTTTTGAAGCTTGATTATTTAATCTATTTTGATCATTAATCGCTTCATTGATTCTAACCATTGCTTCATTTATAGTTTTATTTGGTTTTAGAGTTAATCTATCAGCTAAATCATAAAGCTGTTTTGCATTTTGAAATTCACCTTTAGCCTCTTTTATAATACCAAGATCATATGCTGCAACAAAACATTTATCATTTGTTGATGTTAATAAATCACTTAAAATCTCTTCAGCTCTATCAGTTCTACTATGCTTTAAATATTCCAAAGCAGCTTCAAGTTTAACTGTTTGCTCTTTTGTATAACTAATTTCTGGACTATCTAAAACTACAACATAGAATTTATGAGTTGTTGGAGCAATATTTGGTAAAAACTCATTAACTATCTCATTTGCCATTCTGTCATAAACAACATTTTTTTCAGGTCTTTTATCTTCAAGTAAACTAAGACCTAAACTTACAATATCACTCTCTTGAGGACACTCTTTATAATCTTTTGATTTAATATAGTTATTTGAGTAGATTAAATCTCCTCTTTCAACATCAACCATAGATAAGTTTGCACCTAAAGAGTATTTGTATAGATTACAAGTAACATAGTAAGTTGTATAACCCATACATTTACCTTTGCTATCCGTATAAGAACATCTAGTTCTTTGTTCTCTTACATAACTTTCATTTTCACCTGTATTTACTTTTCCAATAATAAGTGCTTGAGCACCTAAAAGTTCCCCTATTTTTACATTGTCTTTAGTGCTAGCAAGTCCAGAGTATTGAAATTTTTGCTCTTTTAAAATTGTATCAATAGCATTTCTATTTACAATAGTAAAAAATTGCTCATTGTTTACCATAGTGCCATTTAAAGCAGACTCTATTTTTCCACCTAAATGAACTGTATCTTTATTGAAATCCATAACAGCAATCTTCTTTTTAGATGCTGCTCTATCAAGTTTTGCTGGTTTTGTAGTCTCAATTAAAACTTTTTGGCTACATCCAGCAAATAAAAATGCAAAAGCAATTAATAATAGTAAGTTTCTCATAGATTTTTAATTTCCTTATCTTGAAACACTATCAAATGCTTTGTTAATTTCATCATCAATATTTGCTTTTGGAATAGCAATTAAAACATACAAATCTTTTGCAACTGTATCTTCCCAAGAACTAACTTGCGATGTACCTTTTAGTGTTAAACTTGCAATCTGTCTAATAGCTTGTTCTGAAACTCTATTTACAGTAACATTATCATCTATTTGTCTCTCACTTGCTTCTTCTTGAACTTGTGAAATTACATCAGATTTTAAATCATCCGCCATATTTGCTCTAGCTTTTGCTAATGCTTGTTTTCTTGTAAACTCTCTTCCAAGTTTTGACAAAGGAGCAGAAGCACTCGCATATTTTTTATCACCTTTGCTTAAACTATCTAAGTTTCCACAAACCCATAGAGGTGCTTTTAAATTGCTAACAATACACTCTTCAGGCGCTAAATTTGCCTCAGGGTCTTTTGAACCACATCCAACAAACAACAATGCAGCTGCAGCCACTGGTAAAATAACTTTTGTAAGTTTCATAACTTCTCCTAATAAAAATTTGACTTTGATTATCTTTGAAATTGACTTAATATAATATTAAAAAAACTTATTTATTTATTTCACTTTTATTTTGGATAAAATTTAATCCACTTTTACACATATTTTATATTAAAAACTATTCCTAAACTCTACTTTTAAGCTATCTTTTTTGATTAAATCTCTGTTTAAATCTCTATTTTGAGTTATATTTCCAAGATTTGATTTGGTTTGCAAGAAATTTTGTATATAATAAATATTATTATAACCTATACAATAAATAGTTTCTATAATTTCGTTTATATCATTTTCATCTAAAAGATTCGTATTTACAGTAGTTCTTAACTCAAAAGGGAAGTTTATATCTATTAGATACTTAATACTCTCTATAGTTTTTTCATAGCTATCTTTTTTTGTTACAAATTTATATTTACTCTTGGGTGCTTTAAAATCTATTGATACAAAATCAATAAGATTTAAAGAGATTAGCTCTTTTAATCTCTTTGGATATGTTGCATTTGTATCTAATTTTATTTTAAATCCCATCTTTTTTATCTCTTTACAAAATAGAACTAAATCATACATCAAAGCCTCTCCTCCTGATAGTACAACAGCGCTTAAAAGCCCTATTCTATGGCTTAAAAACTTTAAAATATCATTTGAAGAGTATTTTCCTTGTTTGCTTTTAACTATGTTATCATTATAACAATAACTACATCTTAGATTACAAGAGCAAAACCAAACTACACAAGATAGTTCATTTGTGTAATCTGTTGTTGTAAATTTTGTAAAATCATAAATAATTTTTTGGTTCAACAAACTCTTTTCTTTGTCTATGCTCACCTTTTTTTCCTATATTAAAACTTTCAACTGGTCTATGGTAACCCATAACTCTAGTATATACTATACACTTACTTCTTTTTTCCATATTTTTCTCAAGCAATTTTGTTTTTTCCATCTTCTAGCTCCTTTTTTAAAATTTCATCATCACATTTTGGGCAATACTCATATTCACCATTTAAATATCCATGAATTGGACAAACTGAAAAAAGAGGTGTAATAGTAATATATGGCAATCTAAAATTAGAGATTACATTTTTTACTAGTTTTTTACAAGCCTCTGCATTTGAAATTTTCTCTTTCATATACAAGTGCAACACTGTTCCACCTGTATATTTACACTGTAAATCATCTTGTAAACTCAAAGCTTCAAATGGATCATCTGTATAATCAACTGGAAGTTGAGATGAGTTTGTATAGTAGATATTTTTTTCAATTCCAGCTTGAATAATATTTGGATACCTTTTTATATCCTCTTTTGCAAATCTATATGTTGTACCTTCTGCAGGTGTTGCTTCAAGATTGTATAAATTTCCTGTTCTTTCTTGGTATTCAACCATTTTTGCTCTCATAAAATCTAATAATTTAATAGTGAAATCTATACCTTTTTGTGTTGATAAATCAACGCTTTCATCAAAAAGATTTTTTAACATCTCATTCATACCATTTACACCAATAGTTGAAAAGTGGTTATTAAAGTGAGATAAATATCTTTTTGTATAAGGATAAAGACCTCTATCATACATCTCTTGCACAAAAACTCTTTTTCTCTCTAAGCTATCTTTTGCTAAATCCATAAGCTCTTCTATTCTATTAAAAAGCCCTTTTATATCATTTTTGTATAAGTATCCAAGTCTTGCCATATTAATTGTAACTACCCCAATGCTTCCAGTCATCTCAGCACTTCCAAAAAGCCCTCCACCTCGTTTTAAAAGCTCTCTTAAATCAAGTTGAAGTCTGCAGCACATACTTCTTACATGTCCTGGTTTATAAGCCTCTTCGTTTGGAATTAATTTTCCATTTATATCTTTTTTATATTGACTTCCAATAAAATTTTGAAAATAACTACTCCCTATTTTTGCTGTATTTTCAAATAAGATATCTGTATTTTCACCATCCCAATCAAAATCTTCAGTGATATTTACAGTTGGTATTGGAAATGTAAATGGTTGTCCCGTTTTATCACCTTGCGTCATAATTTCATAGTAGGCTCTGTTTATAATATTCATCTCTTTTTGAAAATATTTGTAAGTCATATCAACAAAGCTATTAGCTCCCCTACTTTTTGCCTCTTTTAAAAGCTCTTCATCTTTTAAATCTTTAAATAGATGCTCTTGATTTTTTGTTGGAATTTGATCTTTTAAATCTTCTGGAACCGTCCAATCAATAGTTATATTCGTAAATGGGCTTTGTCCCCACCTTGCTGGAACATTTAGATTATAAACAAAGCTTCTAATAGCTTTTTTTATCTCTTTATATTCAAGTTTATCTTTAAAAACATAAGGTGCTAAATATGTATCAAAAGAGCTAAAAGCTTGAGCTCCTGCCCACTCACTTTGAAGTATTCCTAAAAAATTTGCCATCTGTCCTAAAGCTTCTCTAAAATGATTTGGAGCTTTGCTTTCAACTCTTCCTCGAACTTCATTAAAACCCTCATCAAGCAAAACTCTCAAACTCCATCCAGCACAATAAGCACTTAGACAATCTAAATCATGAATATGAATATCAGCATTTCTATGAGCATAGCCTTGCTCTTTTGTATATATTTTATCAAGCCAATAGTTTGCTATTAATTTTCCAGCACTATTATTTATAAGTCCAGCATGAGAGTATCCTGTATTTGAGTTTGCTTTTATTCTCCAATCCTCGCCATTTATATACTCTTCTATAGTTTGAGTTGAGTTTACATAAGTTGTATCATCACAAAGCCCTAAAATCTGCTCTCTTTGAATTTTGTGAAGATGTCTATAGAGCATAAAAGATTTCATAACATCAAAATAGTTTGATTTATAAAGCTCTTTTTCTATTAAATCTTGAATATCTTCAACAACTTTTATATTTTTTGATTCTATTTCAAATAAAACTGATAAAAATATTGATTTATCATAAGATATATTTACACTTTTAAATGCTTTTTTAATAGCATCTTCAATTTTAAATGCTTCAAAATACTCTTTTTTGCCATCTCTTTTTATAATATATTCTATCATTCAAACTCCTTTTAACCTTGAGAGTTTAGGGGAGTTTATCTTAAGTAGTAGTGAGGTAAAAAGTCACAAAAGTGTCATTTTTTTAAGTAGAGATAAAAAAAGCCCCTAGATAAAATCTAGAGGCTTTAAACTTCTATTTTAAGATAAAATTATCTTGAAGTTAAAAGTGTAGTTAAGTGATCAGATGTCACTTGGTGGAAGTTTAAGTATTTGTAAACTCCATCTTTGTTGCTATCATTGATTTTTTTAGCAACGATATCTAAATACTCTTCTACAGATGGTAATCTTCCTAAAAGTGCAGCAACAGCAGCAACTTCAGCAGAACCTAAATAAACTTTAGAGTTTTTACCAAGTCTGTTATCGAAGTTTCTTGTAGATGTACTAAATACTGTTGAACCTTCACTAACTTGTGCTTGGTTACCCATACATAGTGAACATCCAGGAATCTCTATTCTAGCACCTGCTGCTGCAAATGCTGCATAGTATCCCTCTTCTGTTAATTGAGCTTCATCCATTTTTGTTGGAGGTGCAACCCATAGTTTTGCTTTAGCAACACCCTCACCTTTTAATACTTCTCCTAAAGCTCTAAATAACCCAATATTTGTCATACAAGAACCAACAAATACTTCATCAATATTTTTAGGTCTTGAGTCATCAGCTAAGATTTCTGATAGTGTAGCAACATCATCTGGATCGTTTGGACAAGCTAAAATTGGCTCTTTAATATCATCTAGGTTAATATCAATTACAGCTGCATATTCAGCATCTGCATCTGGCTCTAATAGTTCTGGTTTTTTAATCCACTCTTTCATCTTATCAGCTCTTCTTTGAAGAGTTTTTGCATCTTCATAACCCTCTTCAATCATTTTTTCAATTAAAGCGATATTTGAAGATAGGTACTCAATAATTGGCTCTTTGTTTAATTGAACACTACAAGCAGCTGCAGATCTTTCAGCTGATGCATCTGATAATTCAAACGCTTGTTCAACTTTTAACTCTGGTAAACCTTGAATCTCAATAATTTTTCCAGCAAAGATATTCTTTTTGTTTTTCTTAGGAACTGTTAAAAGTCCTTGTTTGATTGCATAATATGGAATAGCATTTACTAAATCTCTTAGTGTAATACCTGGTTGCATTTTTCCACTAAATTTAACTAAAACAGACTCTGGCATAGTTAAAGGCATCATACCTGTAACTGCTGCGAATGCAATAAGTCCTGAACCAGCTGGGAAAGAGATACCAATTGGGAATCTTGTATGAGAATCTCCACCAGTTCCAACAGTATCTGGTAAACATAATCTATTTAACCATGAGTGAATAACACCATCACCTGGTTTTAGTGTAACTCCACCTCTTGAGTTAATGAAATCTGGTAAAGTGTGTCTTAATTTAATATCAGCTGGTTTTGGATAAGCAGCTGTGTGACAGAATGATTGCATAACCATATCAGCACCAAAACTTAATGCTGCAAGTTCTTTAATCTCATCTCTTGTCATTGGTCCTGTTGTATCTTGGCTTCCTACAGTAGTTGCAATTGGCTCAACATACATACCTGGTTTAATACCTTCAACACCACAAGCTCTTCCAACCATTTTTTGTGCTTGAGTATAACCTTTTCCATTGTTTGCAGGTTGCTCAGCAGCAATAAATGCAGTTGAAGCTGGTAATTTTAAAGCTTCTCTAGCTTTTGCAGTTAATCCTTTTCCAATAATTAAAGGAATTCTTCCTCCAGCTCTCATCTCATCTGTTAAAGTATTTGGACTTAATTTAAATGTAGATACAACTTTTCCATCTTTTAATATTTCACCAGCGTATGGTTTTAAAGTAATTACATCACCTGTTTCAATACTATCAACATTTGCTTCAATTGGTAAACATCCTGAATCTTCTGCTGTGTTAAAGAAAATTGGAGCTATGATTGAACCAATTACAACTCCACCTGTTCTTTTATTTGGAACACCTGGAATATCTCTTCCCATATGCCATTGAACAGAGTTGATACCTGATTTTCTTGAGCTTCCAGTTCCAACAACATCTCCAACATAAGCCAAAGGATGACCTTTTGCTTTTAATTCAGCCATTTTTTCTAAAGGTTTTTCCATTCTTGATTGTAACATTGCAGTTGCGTGTAATGGAATATCTGCTCTTGTAAATGCAACAGTTGCAGGAGATAGATCATCTGTATTTGTTTCACCTGGAATTTTGTAAACTGTTAAAGTAATCTCTTCTTCAAGTGCTGGTTTGTTTGTAAACCACTCAGCATTTGCCCATGATTCAATAACCTCTTTAGCTTTTGCATTTCCAGCATCCATTAAAGATTTTACATCATTAAATGAGTTGTAAACAAGAATTGTATTTTTTAACTCTTTAGCAGCTGCATCTGCAACTTCTGCAACTTTTAGTGCTTCAACTAGAGGTGGTACATTGTATCCTCCCATCATTGTTCCTAAAATTTCAACAGCTTCAACTTTTGAAATTACAGAACATGCAACTTTACCTTGAACAACATCATTTAAAAAAGCAGCTTTAACATAAGCAGCATCATCAACACCTGGGTTGATTTTGTTTTTAAATAGATTTAATGCATATTCTGCATCTTCAACTTTACTTGCTTTTAAAAGCTCTACTAAATCAGCAGTTTGAGCAGCTGTAAGTGCAAGACCTGGTAATCCACCATCTTTTGCTCTTTGTGCTTCGTGTGCTTTATAATCTTGTAATAAACTCATTTTTTCTCCTATTAGATTTTAGAATTTGTGGAAATTATATCACAAAGTGCTAAATAAGCTTGTACAATTTTTGTTTATAGTTGTACAAATTTTAATTTTGTAAATAAAAGTTACACTACAAAGCTATATCTAAGTTTAAAGAAGTTTTTAATTTAAATAATGTACAACTTTTGTACAATTTAGAAAAATATAGTGCCGTTTAAATTAGCTTAAACAACACTAAACTAATAGCCATAACAAACATTCCCAAAGAAATCCCAACTATTGTTGTGTGAGCATTTCCATAAACTCTTGATGCTGGTAAAAGTTCATCAAAAGAGATATAAACCATAATTCCAGCAACAATTCCAAAAACAATTGCCAAGGTAGATGCACCCATAAAAGGAAGAAGCAAGAAAAACCCAACAACAGCACCAAGAGGTTCAGCTAGTCCAGAGAGTGTTGCATACCAAAATGCTTTTTTCTTATCTCCAGTTGCGTGATAAATTGGTAAAGATACTGCCATTCCTTCTGGAATATTGTGAATAGCAATTGCAAAAGCGATTGTAATACCAACTGTTGGACTTTCTAAAGCTGAAACAAATGTAGCAAAACCCTCTGGAAAGTTGTGAATTGCTATTGCGATTGCTGTAAAAATTCCTGTTCTTCTTAGCTTTGAATCTCTTATTAGTGAAGCTTTTGTATCTGGTTTTAACTCTTGAAGTTGATTGTCGCTTTTTGGCTCGTGTGGATTTAAATCTTCTGGAATTACTTTATCTATAAAGGCTGTTAAAATTATTCCTATAAAAAAGCAAATTATTGTCAAAAATTCGCCTGTAATAGGATTTTCATAAAGTTTGGTAAAAGATTCTCTTGATTTAACTAAAATCTCCATAAAAGATACATAAATCATAACTCCAGCTGAAAATCCCATACCAATTGATAAAATAAAGTAGTTATCTTTTTTTGAGAAAAATGCCAAAATAGCACCAATAGATGTAGCAAATCCTGCTAGAAAAGTTAGCATTGCAGCAAAAAGAAAGGTTTCTAGTGAGATATCTTGCATAAATTACCTATGATTTATTTTTTAAAGTTTGGATTATATCATATTTGATTTTTACACTTCTAGCTTATTTAAAATCTCATATCCTTCGTAGTAGTAAGATTGTTCAATTCCTTTAAAAATAACTTCTCTATCATCTATTTTAGGAGTTAAATTTTCACTTAGGAGTGTTCTTATTTCTAAATCATTTATAGGGCTTCTTTCCATTGCTTGAAGATATAGTTCTTTAGGAATATTTTGCCAATTAACAACTTTTTTAAGCTCTTTTTTGAGTATCATATCTAGCCATATTCTCATGGTTCTGCCATTTCCTTCTAAAAATGGATGAGCTATATTCATTTCAACATATTTTTCAATAATCTCTTTAAAATTGTTTTGTGGAATTTGCTCTATTTTTGGTAATATCTCTTTTAGATATAAACTATTTGCAAATCTAAATCCACCTTTTGATATATTTAGTTCTCTTAGTTCACCAGCAAAATCATATAGTCCATCAAAAAGATATTTATGTATTTGTTGTAAGCCTTTTAATGTTCCAACTTCAATATTATTTATGTCACAACTATCAAATAATTTGTATGCTTTTTCTAAACTTTTTTTGTCTATATCTTTCATCTTTAGCCTTTATTTTAGATATTTGTTTTTAAAGCCTATCAAAGGCTTTTTATATACTTCCATATCATCTCTTTGCCCAATAGCAATAGTGTAAATTGTCAAAATATCATCTTGCACTTCGAAAACTATTCTCACTCTTTTCTTATCAATATAAACTTTTTTAAATCCACTTAAATTCATACCATTTTTATTTCCAAGATTTTCACCTATTTGTGGAGATTGTTGAATTTGTTTTAATTTTTTAAATACTTTGATAACCAAAGTATTATCTAAAACTTTTAAATCATCATAAACTTTATCATGAAGTTTTAAAGAATACATTATAAGTTATCCAAATTTATATCAAACTTCTCTGCCATATCTTCCAAAGAGATATAACTGTCTTTTGGCTCTTTTTTTCTTTGTTCCACAACTTCAAAAATCTCTTTATGCTCCAAATATTCTAAAAACTCTTCAAGTTTTTTTAGTTTTTCATACTCTTGTGTAGAAATAACGACTGCTTCAAGTCGATTGTTTTTTAAAATTCCGACTTTTTCTAAGCTTCTCTCTTTTACATCTGTTAGGATTTTGCTTATTTGTTTTGTGAAATCTGTAATTGATAAAAGTTCATTTTGTGTATAACTTACCATAATTTACTCCTAAATTTAATATGAAATATTATAGTAAATTTACCATAAAAAATATATAAATATTTGATTTTTATATTTTAAAGCCTATCAAAAGATTTTTTATATACTTCTAGCTTACCTAAAATATCATCTAAATTTAAAGAGTTCAAACTCATCTTTGAAAAGGCAAACCACTTTTTACCCAAATCTTTTAAACTTGCTCCCAAATGATAAATCTCTTTTTTATCAATAATCAAAAATCTATCGTGGCTAGATTTAAAAGTTTTTAGAGAGATATTTTCGTATTGTTTTGAATATTTTTCAAAATCTAGTTTTAGCTGTTTTGAAATTGTTGAAGTATAGATTGTGAAATTTATATTTGGAAACTTAGAAAAAAGAGTAAAAACCGTATCATCGATATAGTTATCTATTAGTATAATCTCTTCTTTTGCAAGTTTTAGTAAATCATTTATAAAACTGTAAGCATCGTAAATTTGTCCATCAAAAAAGATGTTTTGATTAAATTCCAAAGAGTTGTTTTTTATTTTTGATTTTATAAATTGCATATCATTTTCAAGTGCAAAAAGCCTTTGTTCTGTAATTTTGTGATTATTTATCGCATATCCATTTTGAATATAGTTTTTTAGTACAGATGTTGCCCATTGTCTGAATTTTGTAGCTCTTAAAGAGCTTACTCTATAACCAACACAAATAATTACATCTAAATTATAATGCTTAAGTTCTCTTTTTACTAATCTATTTCCTTCTTTTCGAACTACCGAGAAAAACTCGGTAGTTGAATTCTCATCTAGCTCTTTTTCTAAATATATATTCTTTAAGTGCAAACCAACATTATCTGTACTTGTATCAAATAACTGAGACATTTGTAATTGTGTTAGCCAAATTGTTTCACTATCAACCGAAACTTTAAGTTCTAGTTCCCCATCATTGTAAACCACTAAATTTGATAAATCTTGCATTTCATTTCCTTGCTTGAAAGATTATTAAAATCTTAGCAAAAGAGAGTAAAAATAGAAAGAAATATTACAATTTGTAATTAAATTTGATTTTTATGTTTTAAAGCTTTTTCAAATAGCTCTTTTCTAGCTTCAAATCCTTTTGTGTCGTTTGCTAAAAACTTTTCAATATGATTTATTTTGATTCTCTTTTTTTATTAAATTTTATTCTTGCTAATAAATATTTATTTCATTACACTTAGCGGATTAGTTATCCGCAATTCATCAATACTATTTTTCTTTTTCTCTTCAATATTTACAGCAAATGATAAATATATAATCGCCTCTCTAACTAGTTGAGCTAAATGTATAGTTTTTTCTTCTAATTCATCTTGAGAAATACTAAAATTTATTTTTCTATCTTCATTATTTAAAAATTCAGAATTAAATAATTTTATAGATATGAACTTATGTTCTAAATGATTTCTAATATCATTTATTGCTTGTGCTTCAGGTTCTAATACCTCTATAAATTCTTTAGATTGTTCATCATTGTTATTGAAAAACAAATCTTTACTTATAAGATACAAACCTCTTAAAGCTAAGTTTTTGGTTTCATTAAACACATCATTAATTTTTCCATTTTTATCAAGCCAAATATTTCTAAAATCTATTTTCTTTTCTGTTTTAACTTTTATAAAATATTTGTATATAAAATTAGCTATTTTGTCAAAAATAGAATAAAAACCTCTAAAAGCAATTTTTATTTTTTCAATATTGATATCATACAAATTATAATCATAATCATCAGTTATAGATGTTTCTTTGTCATAATATTTTGCTGTTTTTTCGTGCAAACCCTCAAATAATAAATGTCTAAAAGTAATGAATTCTTGTTTTATCTGATTAAAATTTGTAATTGTTTTTGGAAACCCTTCATCAATTTTTGTAATTAAATTAGGTAAATTTAAAGGGTCATAAGTAGAAATGTCATAATTTCCTAAATCATTGAGAGAATTTAAAAAAAGTTTATTAGAAAGACACCATTTTCTATATTCTTTTTCATTTTTTGAGAATTTTATTTCATAAGTCTCAAAATATTCAATATTTTCTATATTTTCGAATTTATTATAAAAATTTACTCTTTTTAATATCTCATTAGCTATCGATAAGTATATATGTTTATTTTTTTCAAATAAAGTTAAAGCCTCTTTATATAGCTTATAAGCAAATTTTATAAAATATACTTTATGCCCACCATCATAATTTAAATCTGAATAATATTCTAAAGCATTAGCTTTATTTATCAAAGCCATAAAATAATTTGGATGATTTACTACATTTTTGTGCCAAAATTTTAATGCAATTGCTTTATCATAATATTTGATAGCATTTATAGTTCTCCCATAATGACTGAAAGAATTTCCTAGATTAACATAAATCCCCAATTTTAGTTCCAATCCAATATTATTAAAATCTTCTTGCTGAATAGCCTTTCTAAGAAAATAAATTTCTTTAAAAACTTCTTTTTGCTCTAAACTCCAAATTTTATTTATATTTTTTTTATGATTTATTTTTCTAATACCATTATAAGCATTAGCAATTAGATAGAAGCCATGAGCCTTTTTTAAATCTTCTATTTTTACTGAATACTTAGTTACAAATTTATTTAATATGTACTCTTTATTATTATCTAAAGCATTATCAATAGTTTTTGCTAATCTTTCTAAATATTTACTAATAAACTTATTTTCTTTCATAAATAAACTCCATTTTAAAAATCACTGGATGCTAAAATAAAAAATAAAAGTAAGAAAAAATATTGCAATTTATAATTAAATTTGATTTTTATATTTTAAAGCCTATCAAAAGCTATTTTTGTTTTAAATTTATATCTAGTTTCTTTGCCATATTTTCCAAAGAGATATAACTATCTTTTGATTTTTTTTCTTTCCTCTATAATTTCAAAAATCTCTTTATGCTCTAAAAGTTCCAAATACTCTTCAAGCTTTTTTAGTTTTTCATACTCTTGTGTAGAAATACTACTGCTTAAAGTCGATTATTTTTTAAAATTCCAACTTTTTCTAGGCTTCTTTCTTTTACATCTGTTAGGATTTTACTTATTTGTTTTGTGAAATCTGTTATTGATAAAAGTTCATTTTGTGTATAACTTACCATAATTTACTATTATAGGATTTAATCATTTCATATATATCATTTGAATATGTATATAATTTAAATCTAAAAGATGTAACATTATGCTCTAAATTTACTATATCATTACTGCCCATAGCTCCTCTAGCTGTACTAATAATTCCTATATTTTCAAGTTTTTTTATACTTAAAATTAATTCATCTTTATGTAAAGTTTTTTCTAAACCGTAACTTTTTTTATAATTAAATGGTTTTTCTAGATTTTCAAGTACCTTATAAAAATTAAAAAAATCATCTTCTGAAATTTGATTTATATTATAGTAAAGAGATTTTTCCCAATAATTTAATTTTCCATTTTTTTTAAAAGACTTTGTTAATTGGCATAAAATAAAGATTTGTAATGAATCATCCATATCGATAGTTTTATTTATTGTTTCAACAAAAAAAACTTTTTCTTTTTTTGTTAAATTGGTTATAAAAGATAAAATTTTATGTTCATTTTCAAATTCTAAAAAATTGAGAAATTGAGAAATTTTATTCTCCATATAAGCAGTTTTAATATTAAGAAATAATTGAATAATTTTGTTATCGTCTATAATTGTTTTTTTACTTCCATTTATAATAGGGATTATTAATTCATCAATAACCTGATTTCCAATTTCTTCAATATTATTTATTACTTTACTCATAAATACTCTCCACAATTTTAATCTCATCAGGTGTTAAATCGTAAAGTTTATAAACCATTTGGTCGATTGTTTTTTCATTTGTTGTACAGATATTTTCTAGGTTTTCAAGCTCTTTTTTAAGTGCGATTTCTCTATCAAAATTGTTAGTTTTGATAGCTTCATCTAAAAGAGGTTTATAATCTTTTATTTTTTGTTTAGATTCCAAAATCTCATCTACAAGTTTTATAAATGGTTTTTGTGATTCTTCATCTATTTTTAAAATAGGTAAATTTAATAAAGGTTCTTTATCAACTTGAAAAATATCTCCTTGCATTTTTCCTTTGTATTTAAGCCAAAAAGCTATAAGTTTTGAATTTAATAAAGAAGTTAAATATCTTAAATCAACTCTATTTGTTTGAATTACAAAATAAGTTTGAGAAACATAACAATCAAAGTTAGTATATGTAAAAGTTGGAGTTTTACATTTTCTTAAAGATATTATTTTTTCATTTTTAAAAAATCTCTCATCTCTTGATCTATGTAACCCATAAGGCTTATTATCTGAAGTGATAATTTCTTGAAATTTATCAAGATGGTTTTTTATATTTGGATAATTATCCAAGCTATTTGGATTTTTAAATGATGAGTTTGTATAAATAACCCAAAGATTATTTATCTTGTCTCCCCAATATTTTTCTAATTCATTTGTTGTATAAAAAGGTTTGATTAAATCCTTTTCTTCATTACTTAAATTAAAACTACTGTACTCTTCTAATGATAAATTAAAAATTCCATCTCCAATATTAAAATTATCTCCTAATATATTTTTAGAAGTTTGATTCACAAAATCTTGAGGGCTCACAATTCCTTGTGCAATTTCATTTTTCTCAAAAGTGAAATTAGATTTATTAAATATTTTTTCTAAAAATATTTCTACTTCTTGATTTGAAAAATTCAATATCTTATCTTTCATTATATTTTTATCAATATTAGAAATAAAAAATTGAAACTTATCATTTTTCATGGTATTCAAAAAATATATAGCTTCATCGTGATTTATATTTTTATCTAAAACTCTACTAACTTTAAATTTATATTTTAAGTTATCTTTGGATTTAGTCATAATATAAATCATAGTTTGAATTCCAGCATCTTCAAATACTTTAAAATCTCCAAAATCAATAAACTCTAAAAGCTTTCCATCTTCTAAAACTTTATTTCTAAACTTTGAAGCTCCTGCATTACTAATCCAATTATTTGGAGCAATAAATCCTATAAGTCCATTTTCTTTTATCAAATCCAAAGCTTGACAACCAAAAAAATACCATAAATCCATTTTTCCTTGATAATATGGGCTTTCTCTCAAACCATCAAAAGCACTTTTATTTGTATATTCTTTTATATACGGAGGATTTCCAATAACAATATCAAACTCGCTTGGAAGAGCTGGGACTAAAGTCCCAGTTCCGAGAATTTCACTAAAAATATGAGTATCTAGCAAAGTGTTTGCACAAACTATTTTGTCTGCTAGTTTTGTAAGAGCTCGACCTCTTTTTGCAGTTCGCAGCCACAAGCTTAGCTTTGCTATCTCCACGGCATCTTCATTTATATCTACACCATAAAGATTGTGTTCAAGGATCTCCTCTTCTACCATATAAGAAGCAAATAAATCTCCCATAAGTGCTAAATCATTTTGAAGATTTTTATGCTCATTTATAAGATATTCCAAAGCTTGATTCAAAAAAGCTCCACTTCCACAAGCTGGGTCTAGGATTTTTAGATTTAGAAGCCAGTTTTTATACTCTTGCAGGTTATCTTTTGTTTGTTGCTCTTGTTTTGTTAGTTTTTTTGGGTTAGATGGTGAGATTAGAGTCTGACTTCCAATTTGAAGCTCTTCTCTTTTCTCAAGACACATTTTGCCAAGAGTATTTTCAACTATATATCTTGTGATATATTCAGGAGTATAAAATACACCATCTTTTTTTCTTTTTGATTTTGTTTTATCAAAGTTCACATTATCTATATTTGCTTGAAGCTCTTCAAGGTCTGTTAAACTTTGTTCAAAAATATGTCCCAAAATATTTACAGATATTTCACTTGCAAAATCGTAGTTAGATAGTATTTGTACATTTTCATCTAAAATAAAATCATCTATAATCAAACTATCAAGAAGCTCATCAACAGCAAATAATCCACCATTGTATTTTGGAATTTGTAGTTTGTCGTTTCCTTGGCTTATGGCTTCAAAATAGAATTTATAAATATCATAGAGCTTATAGTTTGTAAACTTTTGATTTATAAACTCATCTCGTATCTCTTTTATTGTGTTTGCACGAAGCAAATCTCTATCTTCTGCAAATAGTATGAAAATAATTCTATCGCATAGTTTTTGAGTAAGTCTTAGAAGTGTTTGTTTATCAATATTTGGATTGTTTTTTACAATATTTTCAAAAAGAAGTGTTCTAAAATGGCTAAAATCTTTATATAGTTTTTTAGAGATATCTTGCTCAAAGCTGTTTGATTTCTCTTTTATTTTTAGAGCTGTTTCATCTTTGATATTTTCAAAAGACAAAAGCAAATGAAGTTTTGAAAAATCATCATAAGAGAGATTAAACAGAGAAAAACTCTCATAAGATGTACTTTTATCAAAATAAAATCTAAGCTCATCAAAGTTTGAAATAATCACATATTTGGCTTTTGTGTGTTGTGTGAGATACCAAAAAGCTTGTTGTTGTACACGGTCAAGATTTTTTGTTTTTGTATCTTTTAGCTCAATTACGGCAATTATTTCACTATTTAGATAAATAACTCCATCTGCTTTTTTGCTATCTGTTTCATTTTTCTTCTCACGCTCAAGGTTAAAAGAGCTTGGATTTGTAGTTTTTAGAGTGTATCCAAGACAAGATTCAAAAATATCTTTTAAAAATCCATCTTGATACTCTTCCTCTTTGAAATCTTTTATAGCTTCGATTTTTGCTTTGTAGTTTTGAAAAGCCGCCCATCTAAGAGCTACTAGCTTTTCATCTTGTTTAAAAGTTTTTAAAACACTATTTTGAAATATAGACAAAATCTCTCCCCTAGTTTGAATTTTTTAAGCTATATTTGTATAAACAGCCTGTACATCGTCATCATCTTCAAGTTTTTCTATAAGTTTACCTATATCTTCTTGTTGCTCTTCACTAAACTCTTGAGGATTGTTTGGAATTCTTTTTAGCTCTGCTTTTATAAGAGGAATTTTTAGCTCTTCAAATTTATTGTTCATATTTCCAAAATCTGTATAGTTTGCATAAGCAAGACACAATCCATCTTCCTCTTCAAGCTCTTCAAGACCTGCATCAATAAGCTCTAGCTCCAACTCTTCAAGTTCATAATTAGCTGGTTTAGTAAACTCAAAAATAGCTTTTCTATCAAAGAAAAACTCTAAAGAACCAGTTGGAACAACTTGCCCACCTGATTTATTAAAGTGCATTTTAATATTTGCTACCGTTCTTGTGTTGTTGTCTGTTGCAGTTTCAACAAAAACCAAAACTCCGTGAGGACCTTTTCCTTCAAAATTTACTTCAGAAAAGTTTGCAGAGTCTTTTCCTGTTGCTCTTTTAATAGCTGCATCAATATTTGCTTTTGGCATATTTTCAGATTTTGCATTTAAAATTGCAGTTCTTAAAGCTGAGTTCATTTCAGGGTCTGGAACTCCTGATTTTGCTGCAACTTCAATTGCTCGTGCTAATTTTGGAAATATTCTACTCATATTTCCCCATCTTTTCATCTTTGCTGCTTTTCTATATTCAAAGGCTCTACCCATAGATAACTCCATAAAAATTTATTTTTGGGCGACATTATATCAGGTTTGCACTAAAACTATAAAAAATGGTTTTAATATTAGTTTTGATAAGATTTTGCCATGAAAAAAATTATCATTTTATTTTTATTTGCTTCAAGTTTATTTGCACTTGAACTAAATACAAACAAAACTATAAACGCAAATACAATTTTGGTGAGTTTAGAAAAGAGTAATATTGAAAATCCAAAGCTTACTTTTCTAAATAAAAACTACGATTTTTTTGAAAATCCTTTCAAAAAAGATAGCTACTATCTTCTACTTCCAATCTCATACTATGAAGAAGAAAAAAAAGAGCCAATTATTGTCTCATACTTTGAAAATGGAAAAAAAGTATTCAAAGGAAAAAATCTATATATAAACAAAGGTGCTTACAAAACTGAAACTCTAAGTGTTAGCTCTAGTAAAGTTGAGTTATCGCAAGAAGATAAAAAAAGAGTTAAAGAGGAGTTTGAAGAGTCAAAAGAGATTTATACAAAAAAATATCCAAATATTTTATGGAAAGATGATTTTATTTATCCTCTTGATTCAAAAATCACAAGCGATTTTGGAAATGCAAGATTATTTAACAACACTTTACGCTCTTATCACACAGGAACAGATTTTAGAGCAGCAATAGGAACACCTATAAAAGCCTCTAATAATGGAATAGTAAGAGTTGCAAAAGATAGATTCTATGGTGGAAAAAGTGTTGTAATAGATCACGGTCATGGAGTTTTTAGTGGTTATTTTCATTTAGATGAGTTTAAAGTAGATGTTGGAGATTTTGTAAAAAGAGGTGAGATTATAGCACTTAGTGGAAATACGGGGCGTTCTACTGGACCACATTTACACTTTATGTTTAAAATAGATGATGTTATTGTAAATCCTCTACAAGCAATAGATGTTTTAAATAGTTTAAGAAATTAGTTAAAGTTTATTGATATCTATTTTAGATACAATTTAGCTTTATTTTTAAGGATTTATATTTGAAAAAAATTATTGTTTTGATAATAATATCAGTTTTTAGCTTTGCTGCTGAGCCATCTTTTCATGATGAGTTTGAAGCTGAATTTAAAAAAACAAAAGAGGATTTTGATCCTTTAAGTGGTTACAACAGAGCTATGACACACTTTAATGATGGATTTTTTACCTATGTAGTAAAACCAACAGCAAAGGGTTATAAATATGTTGTTCCAGAAGTCGCAAGAACTGGAATAAGTAACTTTTTTACAAATCTTCTGTTTCCTGTACGATTTGTAAATAATTTGTTTCAACTAAAATTTGAAAGAGCTGGAAAAGAGCTTGGAAGATTTTTGATAAATACTATTTGGGGGTTTGGTGGTTTTATGGATCAAGCAACACACACTTTAGGAATGGAAATATATAGAGAAGATTTTGGACAAACTTTGGGTTATTGGGGAGTTGGAGAGGGTTTTCATATAGTTCTACCATTTTTAGGACCATCAAATCTTAGAGATGTGTTTGGTTTAGCTGGTGATTTATCACTATCTCCAACAAGTCAAGTTGCACATAATACTATTCCATATAAGACTACTGATCAGTTTAACTGGAAAGAGGATTTAGCTGTAAACTCATTTTTCCTATTAAATGGATTTTCAAAAAATCCAGAATTTTATGACATGGTAAAAAAAGATGCAATAGATTTATATCCATATTTAAAAAATGCCTATACACAAAAAAGAAATCAAGAGATTAAGGAGTAATCATGCTACTAAAAGCAAACTTTTTAAAGTTTTCATTATTAATGATTCTATTTGTATCAAATTTAAAAGCGATACAAAAAGAGCAGATTGTAGATATTATGACACAAAAAATAGATACCGTAATATCTATTTTAAAAGATACAAATATAAACTTAGAGCAAAAAAAAGTTGATATTATAAATGTAGTAAATAATGTTTTTGACTTTGAATTAATGGCAAGAATATCTTTAGGAAAAGAGATTTGGGATAATTTATCAAATGAAGAACAAAATGAGTTTGTAAAAACTTTTGAATACACTTTAAAAAAATCTTACACAAATAAACTAGAACTTTATACAAATCAAAAAGTAAAAATAATAGCTCTTGAGCCATATTTTAAAACAAGACTTCAACTAAAAACTGAGCTTGTAGGAACTGATGGAAACTACACTATAAATTACAATTTTTATGAAAAAAATGGTGATTGGTTGATTTATGATATTGATTTAGTTGGAGTAAGTATCATTCAAACATATAGACAACAGTTTGCTGAGCTATTCAAAGAGAAAGATTTCCCACAAATATTAGCAATGCTAAAAGAAGAAAAATAAGAGAAAATGTTTAAAAAACTCTACGATTTATTAATATTTAGATATCCATCTATTTTTTTAATAATAGCATCTTTATTTGTAGGGTTTTTATCATATCATGCAAAAGATATTCAAATAGATGCTAGTGCTGAAACTTTGCTTTTAGAAGATGATGAAGATTTAAGATTTTTTAGACAAAGTTATAAAAAATACTCTAGTTCAAACTTCTTGGTAGTAACCTTAGCACCCAAAGAGAATCTTCTAGATAATAAAACTTTAGAGCTCATAAAAAATATATCAAAAGATTTAGAAAAACAAGATAGTATAAAAAGTGTTGATTCTATTCTTACAGTTCCTCTTTTACAATCTCCAATTCGTCCAATATCTGATTTAGTTGCTGGAGTTGATAGCTTAAGCACAAAAGAGTTTGATAAAGAGCTTGTAAAAGATGAGTTTTTGAACTCCCCTCTTTATAAAAATGCTCTTGTAAGCTCTGATTTTAAAACAACTGCCCTACTTTTAAATCTAAAAGATGATGAAAGATATCAAGAGTTTTTAGATAAAAAAGAGCAATTTTTAAAAATAAAAGAGATAAGAGCTTTAAATAGTCTTGAATTAAAAGAGGAAGAGCTTTTAAATGAAGAGTTTAAAGCTTATAGAGAGTTTGTAAAAAATAAAAATAGTGAAGATATAGAAGAGATTAGGCAAATACTTAAAAAATATGAAAATGATGCAACTTTGTTTTTAGGTGGAGTAAATATGATAGCAAGTGATGCTATTGGCTTTATAAAAAGCGATTTACTAATCTATGGTTTAAGCTTAATTATAATCTTTATTTTTGTTTTATGGTACATATTTAGAAGTTTTAGATGGGTTTTTATAATTTTATTTATCTGTTTTATCTCTATATTAAGTACAGCTGGAATTTTAGGTTTATTTAACTGGGAAGTTACAGTTATATCATCAAACTTTGTAGCACTTCAACTAATTATTACAATGTCTTTGGTCGTTCATTTAGTTGAAAGATACAAAGAGTTGTACTTTAAATATAAAAATGCAAACCAATATAAACTTACAGTAAATACGGTTTTATCAAAACTAATTCCATCTTTTTTTGCAATTATTACAACAGTTGTTGGATTTTCATCTTTGATCTTATCAAATATTGAGCCAGTTATAAATTTAGGTCTTATGATGAGTGTTGGAATATTGATATCTTTGGTTTTAACATTTATATATTTTCCAATATTTTTACTACTTATTGGAAAAAAAGAGGAAGTTTTAAAAGATAAAAAACTAATCTCTTTTATACCAAAACTTCCAAATATAGTTTTAAATCATGGCAAAAAAATAGTTTTTGTTGCATTTTTTACAATTTTATTCTCTTTTATTGGTTCTAGTAAAATATTTGTAGAGAATAGTTTTATAAACTATTTTAAAGAGAATAGTGAAATATATAAAGGTATGAAGGTAATTGATGAAAATCTTGGAGGAACTACTCCACTTGATGTAATAATTAAATTTAAAAGTGAAGATTTAAACTCTAAACTTGAAGATAGTTTTGATGATTTTGAAGCAGAGTTTGAGTCTTCAAAAAACGATGCAAAATATTGGTTTACTCAATCAAAGATGCAGACTATTACAAAAGTTCATGACTACTTAGAGTCAATTCCTGAGATTGGAAAAGTTCAATCCTTGGCAACACTTTTGAAAATTGGAAAACTTTTAAATAATAATCAAGATTTAGATGGAATAACTCTTGCTGTAATTTATAATCAACTTCCAAATGAGTACAAAAAACTTATTTTGAGTCCATTTGTAAATATTGAAGCTTCTGAAGCTAGAGTTACTATGAGAATAATTGACTCAAACCCTAATTTAAGAAGAGATGAGTTAATTAAAAAGATAAATAGTGATTTAGAAGAGATTATTACAAACAATGAGAGAACTTTTAGGCTTACAAATCTTATGGTTTTATACAACAATATGCTTCAATCTCTGTTTGAATCTCAAATAGCAACTGCTACTACATCTATTTTTATCTTAGCTCTTATGTTTTTTATTCTATTTAGAAATATTAAAATGGTAGTTATAGCTTTAGGTACAAATATAGTTCCTATATCTTTGGTTTTTGGAATTATGGGGTGGCTTGAGATTCCACTTGATATTATGACAATTACAATTGCAGCAATTGCTTTGGGAATTGCTGTTGATGATACTATTCATTTTATACATAGATTTGATTTTGAGTATAAAAAAAGCCATGGAGATTATAGCATTGCAGTTGAAAAATCTCTAAATAGTGTTGGATATCCAATGTACCACACAACTATTATTGTTGTAATTGGATTCTCTATTTTTATGCTTTCAAATTTAGTTCCTACAATATATTTTGGAATTTTAACAGCTATTGTAATGATAACTGTTTTGGCTGCAAATTTAATCTTACTTCCAAGATTATTAATCTTATTAAAACCGTACAAAAAGGAGAAAAATATATGAATATAGCTATATATTGCGGTTCAGCATTTGGAAATAGCAAAATTTATGAAGAAAAAACCATACAACTGGCACAAAAACTTGCCAAAGAGAACATAAATATTGTTTATGGTGGTTCAAAACAAGGACTTATGGGAATAATCTCAAATGAGTCTTTAAGATTAAATAACAAAGTAATAGGTGTAATTACCTATGATTTAGTTGGCAAAGAGCTAGAAAATACCTCTATTACTAAAATTTATAAAGTAGATAGTATGAAAGAGAGAAAATCAAAAATGGAAGAGTTAAGCGATGCTTTTATTGCTCTTCCTGGTGGTTATGGAACATTTGAAGAGATTATTGATGTAATTGCATCTGCTCAAATTGGTTATCATAAAAAACCGTGTGCTTTCTTAAATGTAAATGGATACTATGATAAATTAATTGAGTTTTTCTACTCATGCTCAGAAAATGGATTTATGAATAGAAGATTTATAGATATGCTAATTGTAAGCGATGATATAGATTATATTATTGAAAAAATAAAAAATTATGAAGCTCCAAAAGCAAAATGGGAAGATTAGAATAAAAAAAGTCATATTTACTCTTGATTAATTATGTATTGACAAGAGGTTAATTAAATACTTTTATAATTCTTTTGTAAGTTAATTAATTTTAACTTTTTCTCCTCCTATAAAAAATGTAAGGGAAGCTTTTATAAGCTTCCCTTTTTTATTATCTAATTTTTAAGGTTTTTAAATGAAAAAATATATTCTTTTTGATAATGATGGTGTTTTAGTAGAGACTGAAAAGTGGTATTTTGAAGCAAACAAGAAGGCTTTGAAACTTTTGGGCTTGAATTTAGAGATGGAGTTTTATCAAAATATTATGGTAAAAGGTGGAAGTGCTTTTGAACTAGCACTTTTACATAATATTGAACACAATATTATTGAAAAACATAGAAGCATAAGAGATAGCTTTTATCAAGAGTTTATAACTACAAAAGATATATCTATACAAAATGTAAAAGATACTTTAAAAGAGTTATCAAAAAGATATAAAATGGCAATAGTAACAACATCAAGAAGAGTTGATTTTGAGTTAATTCATAAAAATAGTGGAATTACAAATTTTATGGATTTTGTTCTTTGTGTAGAGGATTATAAAAGAGCAAAACCAAATCCAGATCCATATTTAAAAGGTTTAGAAAAGTTTAATTCAAAAGATTTTGAAGCTATTGTTGTTGAGGATTCTCAAAGAGGATTAGAGAGTTCTAAAAGAGCAAATATTGATTGTATTGTTGTAAAAAATGAGTTTACACAAAAACAAGATTTTTCAAAGGCTGATTATTTTATAGATAGTATTGAAGAGCTTAAAAAACTGTTATAGATTAAAACTATTATAATTTTAAATTATACTACTTTCATAAGATTTTAATATAATATTGCATACAATCTACAAAAATTTTATGAAAGGATTTTTATATGACATTAAGAGAAAAATTTTCACCTACTTGCTTTTTGAGTTCTTTGGGTGCTGGAGGACTTAGTGTATCATTTTTTATGTACCTAATGTTTTTAGTTCCACATCCAACAACCCCAATGGCAACTTTTGAATATATTATGAAGGCTTTAGAAAAAGGTGATTCTATAAGCTTTATATCTTCGTTTGCTCTTGTATTTATAATTGCATTTGCAACTCTTCACTTCAAACTTCTTTATTGGAATACAAAACAATATTTACTATATAAAAAAAGTGATGCTTACAAAGCTTTGATTAAATCAAATGGTCAAATTAGCATTATGGCACTTCCATTAACATATACAATGAGTATAAATGTTGGTTTTGTATTAGGAGCTGTTTTTGTACCAAATTTATGGAGTTTTGTTGAGTATCTGTTTCCATTTGCACTTATTGGATTTGCTATTAATGGATATTTTGCTCTAAAAATATTTTTTGACTATTTTTCAAGATTGATTATTAATGGTGATTTTGATTTTACAAAAAACAACAACTTAACACAAATGATATCTATTTTTGCTCTTTCAATGGTAGCAGTTGGATTTGCAGCACCTGGTGCTATGAGTTCAAATATTGCTATAAATGCAGTTGGAATATTTGGAGCGATACTTTTTTCTTCACTTGCAATTATGTTGATTTTTATAAAAACTATTTTAGGTTTTAAAAATATGTTTGAATATGGAGTTAATATTGAAACAGCTCCATCTTTATGGATTATTATTCCAATCTTAACACTTCTTGGAATTACATTTATTAGAGTTACTTTTGGTCTTGAACACAATTTAAATGCAATAAGCGATAAATCATCACTATTTGTTTTAACTTCAACAATACTATCTTTACAGATAATATTTGGTATTTTAGGTTTAATTATTATGAAAAAGCTTGGATATTTTGAAAAGTTTATAAAATCAAATGAAAAATCTGCACTATCTTTTGCACTAATTTGTCCAGGTGTTGCATTTTTTGTATTTGGAATGTTTTTTATAAACTTAGGTCTTACATACAATGATATTATTACAAAGTATTCAGTTGTTTACTATTTACTTATGGTTCCATTTATATATGTTCAAATAAAAACTATAATACTTTTCTTTAGATTATATAAGAAATTTAATCTTACAAAATAGTTTTTTATTTGCTATTGAGAGTTTAATTCTCAATAGCAATTTTTAGATATTTTTCAAGCTCCTCTTTTTTAACTTTTCCTACAAATTTATGTACAAATTTACCGTTTTTTGAGAATAAAAACATCTCAGGAACTCTTCTTACATTTAAGTTATCTGCAAGTTTTTGATTATCCCCTTCAACTGTAATTGGATAGTTAATTCCATGCTCTTTTATAAAAGCTTTTAGATTTTGTGAAGATATATCATCTTGAAACAAAACAGATACAATTTGCATATCATCTTTATATCTATTTTGTATATCATGAAGATCTGGAAGTGACTCTATACAAGGTGGACACCAAGTTGCAAAGATATCAATAATAACAGCTTTTTTATCCTTAAATTGATCAAAATCAATTCCAACTTCTGTAGTTGTAAAAGTTATAACTTGCTCATCTGTTGAGATTAGCGTAAATGACTCTGGCTCAAATTTTGGAACCTCTTCATTTATTTTTGTTTTTGAAATAGCATTTGAGCTAATAGATGAACTACTATCACAAGCTACAAACAACAGTGAGAAAACAGCTAAAATAACAAATAATAATTTTTTCATTTATACTCCATTTTTGAAAACTCTTCTAAAATAGTTTTAATTTCATGCTTTTCAAAAAATATATTTCTTGAAAGCTCATCATTTACCTTTTTTAAAAACTCTATTTTTTGACTAATTTGTAAATCTTTATCATCTTTATTCTCTTCTAAAATTTTTAAAAGAGAGATTTTGTATCGATTTATAAGATCCAATTTACTTTGTGTCTTTTTTATCACATTTTTATTTGTAAAATATATAAAAAGCACAATCAAAATAGTAGTTAAAACAGTTACTAACAAATAATCCATTATTTATATATCTCTTTTTCAACTAAATCAAAAAGAGCTTTTTGAGATAGTTCTTGAAGTTGTTTTCCATTTACAAAAATTGTTGGAGTTCCTCTTACACCTAAAGCATTTGCATCTTCTCTATCTTGTCTAATTATCTCATCAATTTTAGGATTTTTCATATCCTCTTTTAATTTATCAATATCAAGATCAGAAATCTCTTTTAAAAATTGCCATAAAAGTTCAGGTTTATCAACACTTGAGTAGTGAGATGCCCATAAAGAGTGTTTTTCAAACATCATATCAAGAATCTCTTCATATTTTCCTTGAACTCTAGCAGCCTCAAGAATTTGTATTGTAAATCTTGAGTTTTTGTGATTATCTAAATATTTTACAACTATTTGAATATCACCATAATGCTCTTTATACAATCTTTTAACTACAGTTGAATAAATAGCACAAGATTCACACTCTGGGTCTAAAAATTCAACAACACTTATATTTTTTGCGTTATCTCCCATTTTGTAAGAGTAATCTCTTACGAGTAACTCATTTATATTCTCAACAGCAATATTTTTTGTTGATTTTGAATCATCTTTATAAAAAAATGAAAAACCAACAAAAAAAGCTATTACAACAACTAAAGTGCTTAAAACCAATTTTTTGTTTTGCATATACTATAACCCTCTTAAAAAAATTTTAAAACTCTAACTTACTAAAGATAACAAACGATTAAGAAACTCTCTTTTTATAAGCTACTAAAACTATGAGAATAGTTAAAAAAGCTATAAAAGATAGAGATGGAATTGTTATAAATCCAAACCAATTTAAATAATCAACACTACAAGGAACACCTTGAACACAAGGAGATAGAGTCTCTGGAACTATCTTTAAAATTAGTAAATTGTGATAAATAGCTACCATTAATCCAACAATAACTAAAGGAAAGCTATATTTAAAAACACTCTTATCTGGATATAAAAGATTAGCTAAAAATATAAAAACAAGTGGATACATAAAAATTCTTTGATACCAACACAAGCTACAAGGCACAAAATTCATAACTTCTGAGAAAAATAGACTTCCAAATGTAGCTACCAATGAAGTTAAAAAAGCGATAAAAATATAGTTCAAATTTAATCCTTTAAAAAATTATTAAGATTTATTGTAACTAATTCTTGATAAAATCAGAGCTTTATTTTAAGGAGCTTTTTTTGAGATACATCTTTTTTGCACTAAGTTTAACTGGGCTATTCTTACTATTTTATTGGCTTACAAGTAGCAATTATATAAAACTAAACGACAACTCATTTGACAAAATACAATCTGTTTCATACTCACCTTTTAAAGGTTTTAATAGAGAACTTCTTAGCGATGAAGATATAAAAAGAGATATTGATATTTTAAAAAATTATACATATAAGATTAGAACTTATGGGACTAAAGAGGCACAAAAGATTCTTGAAGCAATAGAAGGAACTAATCTAAAGATAGATTTAGGACTTTGGTTGGGAGAGAATAAAGAGGATAATAATATAGAGATTATAACTGCAAGTAATCTTTTAGAGAACTATTCAGACAAAATTGAGTCTATTATTGTTGGAAATGAGGTTTTATTAAGAAAAGAGTTGGAGCCTATTGAACTTTTTACTTATGTAAATTTAATAAAAGAACTTACTTCAAAACCTGTTACTATTGCAGAGACTTGGGATATTTGGGAAAAAAACCCTGAACTTGCTTCAAATGTTGATTTTATTACAATTCATATTTTGCCATATTGGGAAAAAGTTCCAATTAAGCAATACAATAGTTTTGTAGAGGAGAAATACTCTTTAATCAAAAAGCTATTTCCAGATAAAAAAATAACTATTGGAGAGACTGGTTGGCCAAGCCTTGGTTACAACAATAATAGTGCAATTCCAAGTGTAAAAAATCAAGCAAGAGCTATTAGAGGATTTTTAAATTTAGCCAAAAAAAATGGATATACATATAATATAATAGAGGCTTTTGATCAACCTTGGAAAGGTTATAATGAGGGAAATGTTGGTCAATATTGGGGATTGTTTAATACAAATAGAGAAGCAAAATTTACTCTTTATGGAGATTTTGAAGCAAATAAATATTTTGATTACCAAATAGCTACTGCAATATTTTTGGGAATAATATTGAGTTTTTTAGGACTTAGAAATCAAAAAAGAAATTTAAGTCATATTTTTGCATATACAATAACATCTTTTGGTATGGCATTTGGTATTGTTTTAGCAATTTTTTATCCACTTTTAAACTATATGAACTTTGGAATGTGGGTTATGTGGTCAATGGGAAGTTTACTTATGATTCCTCTTGTAATCATAACTTTAGCAAAAGCAAATGAGCTTTTTAGAAGCTCTATTGGAGTTGCTCCAAGCAGACTTATTCCTCTTGATTTAAAATCAAAAAATATACCGCTTGTTTCAATTCATGTTCCAGCATACAAAGAGGAGCCTCATGTTTTAGCCCAAACTTTAGAGAGTTTATCAAAACTTACTTATCCAAATTTTGAGGTTTTGGTTATTATAAATAATACTCCTGAAGAGTATTACAAAGAGCCAATAAAAGAGCTTTGTGAGAATCTTGGGGATAAGTTTAAGTATTTAGATATTACTTGTACAGGTTTTAAAGCGGGTGCTTTAAATAAAGCTTTGGAATATACACATAAAGATGCACAGATTATTGCAGTTATTGATGCTGATTATAAAGTAAAATCAAATTGGCTTATGGATTTAGTTCCTTTATTTGATGATCCAAAAGTTGCAATTGTTCAAGCTCCACAAGATCATAGAGATGGAGATGAATCCATTATAAAAGAGGCTATGAATGCCGAATATGCAGGATTTTTTGATATTGGAATGGTTGATAGAAATGAAGAGAATGCAATAGTTGTTCACGGAACAATGGTAATGGTAAGACTAAGTGCTATGATGGAAGTTGGTGGTTGGGGAACTGATACTATTGTTGAAGATAGTGAGTTGGGACTTAGACTTTTTGAAGCTGGATATAGCGCTCACTATACAAATAGAAGATATGGGTATGGGCTTCTTCCTGATAGTGTTGAAGCATTTAAAACTCAAAGGCATAGATGGGCCTATGGAGCTATTCAAATACTTAAAAAACACTACAAAGAGTTTAAGCCAAGCTCTAAAAAATTAACCCCTAATCAAAAAAATAAATTTATAACTGGTTGGTTTTTCTGGTTAAGTGATGCATTGGGTCCTGTTATGGCTGTTATGAATATAATTTGGGTTCCAGTTATTATTTTTGTTGGTGTTACAATTCCCACAATTCCACTTACAATTCCAATTATTACAGCATTTTTAGTAAATGTTTTGCACACCTCTATTCTTTATAGATCAAAAGTAAAAGCAAGTTTTAAACAGATAGTTTTAAGCTCAATTGCATCTATGAGTTTACAGTTAATAATATTTAAAGCTGTCTTTGATGGATTTATAAAAGATGGTCTTCCTTTTAAAAGAACTCAAAAAGGAGGAAAAGCCAAAAAAGGTTCAAGTCCAATTAAATATGAGATGATTTTTGCAATTTTACTTTTAACTGCTTTTGTCTCTCTTTTATACACAAACAAAAGTGGAATAATAGAGATTTATGTATTTGCAACTACTATTTTTATTCAAGCAATCCCTTATATTAGTGCAATTATTATGAGAATATTGGAGTTGTACTCTTTAAAAAATCAAAAAGCTTAAGAGTTTTTTAGCTCTCTTGCTTTTGTTTAATTTTTGAATAAGCAAGTGCATCTTCTACAAGTAATCTTCCAACCTCTTCGTGTATATGAACAAATTTTTTAATATTTAAATCTCTTAATAATCTTTTTTCATCCATAGACTCATAACTTATAATAATATTTGCCTCAGGATAAAATTTAAGTATCTCATCACAAATTAAAATCTTATTTTTTATATCTGTATTTGTTAAAACAATACTTGAACTTTTTTCAACTTTTAAAGCCTCCAAAATTGAAGATTTTTGTAAATCCCCAAGATATGCTCTATATCCCATTCTTAAAGCAAATTGAACATGTCTAAAGTCATTTGAAACTATAATAAAAGGCACATCTTTTTCACTTAAATCTCTTGCAACAACTCTTCCTAAAATAGAGAATCCACAAACTATAATATGGTTTGATTCATCAACTTTTATATTATCAACGCTTAAATTTTTTGCAAATAAAGCTGATATTTGAGATATTTTATTTAGTAAAAATGGTGTTAATATTATTGAAATAATTGAAACCAACATTAAAAAACTAGCTGTATTTTCATCTAATATATTTTTATTTGAAGCTAAAGTTAAAATAACAAAAGAGAACTCACCAATTTGACAAAGAGAAATAGCTGTTTTAATAGATGTATCTGTATCTGAATTTCTTCTAATAATTAGATAAACAACTAAAGATTTTATAATCATAACTAAAAGAAAAATTCCTAAAACTATATGAATATTCTTTAAAAAATATATAATATCAATTTTTGTTCCAACAGCAAAGAAAAATGTCCCTAATAACAGATCTTTGAAATTTGATATATCTGATTCAACTTTTATATTAAATTTTGTATCAGCAATAATAACTCCAGCCAAAAAAGCTCCAAGTGAATATGTAAATCCTAAATATTCAGCAAGTAAAGAAGCACCAATAACTATTGATAAAACTGCTCCTATAAATATCTCATCAATTCTACTATCTGTTGCAAATTTTAAAAGCCAAGTTATAAGATGCTTTCCTACAAAAAACATTAAAACTGTGATTATAAGTGCAGAAATTACAGTTTTCAAAAGAACCTCTTGGATAGACAAACTATCATTTGTTAAAAATGATATTAAAAGTAGTATTGGAATAACTGCTAAATCTTGAAAAATTAAAATAGCAGTTGATTTTTCTCCATAAGGTGTATAGATATCTTTTGAAGACTTTAAATATGGTAAAACAATTGCAGTTGAAGATAAAGAGAAAGCCAAAGATACTATTAAAGATATCTCAATTGATAATTTAAAAATAAAGTAAGCTATTGTGTAAATTAATATAGTGCTAATTACAACTTGCAAGAAACCATTTATTAAAAGAATATCTTTCATTCTTTTAATTTTACTAAGACTCATCTCAAGACCTATTGTAAACATTAAAAATACAATTCCAAACTCACCAATAGTCTCTATATTTTTAACAGCTACACCACTAAAATGAAAAGCATAACCAATAACAATACCAGTTAATATATATCCAATAATATGAGAGATACCAAATCTTTTAAATATAATATTTAAAGTTGTTGCTATAAAAATAGTAAAAAAAAGAGTAATTAAAAAATGTTCCATTGTATCACTTATTTATAAAATGGTGCGATTTTACCACTTTAATCTTTTAAACTATTTAAAATCTTTTAAAATAAGGAATTTTTTGTTAATATGTTCCCTATTTTTTAGGGGGGATAAGTTTATGAAAAAGTTACTATTAATATTTGCTCTATTTTCTACTCTTCTATTTGCAAATATAGGAAGTGTGACTATAGTTGAAGGCGAAGCTTTTGCAACTAGAGAAGGAAAACAAATCAGATTAAACTTGGCTGATAAGATTGAAAAAAATGATTTTATAGAGACAAAAATAGACTCAAAAATAAAAATTACATTTATTGATAACACAATGATTACAATAGGAAAAGAGTCAAGCTTAAAAATTGAGGACTACTTTTTTGATCCAAATAATCATAGCTCTGCAAAAACTGAATTAAATGTTTCTAAAGGTGCTTTTCATACAATTACAGGACAAATAGGAAAAGTAAATCCATCAAAATTTAAATTAAAAACAAAAAATGCAACTATTGGTATTAGAGGAACTGAGATTTATGGTGATCAAAATAGAGTATTTTGTACTCAAGGAGCTATTTTTGTAAACTCTTTTGGAGAGACAAGAGAAGTTGCAAATGGTTTTTTTGTAAATACTTTTGACAATGCTATTCCAAGTCAATCAAGACCTATTGATTCACAACAATTTCAAGATATAAATTCAGACTTAAATACTAATAATTTTAATAACTCTAGTGCACCATTAAATTTAAATAATCAAAACAATCAAGATAATCAAAACTCTTGGGGGTATTGGGCTGGTTCTTTGCAAGATGAAAATAATAATGCAAGAATAGATAACTCTATTCAAAATTCAATTAATTCATCAAATATAACAGATCCAGCTTATGTTCAAAATTTGATGGATAATACAACAACCACTCAATTAAACTTTAGTGGAACTATCACTCCAAATATGGATGTTGGAACAATCAGTGAAAATAATATACATTTTAATTTTAATTTTGGAGGAAGAAACAATTATGTAGATGGAGGTTATGAGTTCAGTTCAGATAATTTTAATTCAAGCGATTCTTTTTATGGTTCAGTATCAAGTGATGGATTTGGTGCAGATGGATCTAATTCTAGTTTAAATGGTAAGTTTTACGGTCCTAGTATAGATAAAGTTTCAGGAAATATTACTATGGTAGATAATAATAGTTCAAATACTTTAAATGGCACATTTAGTGCAAATAAGGTACCGTAATATGAAAAGAAACTCAAATAAAAAATTAATTTTTCAAGCACTATTTCTACCTACACTAATTTTTGCAAATGAAAACTACTCAAATGAGCATTTTGCAAAAGCTCTTGATAGCTACAATAATAGAGCATTTCAAGATAGTTATTTGGCATTTAAAGAGTATTTAAAAAAAGAGAAATTAGATAGTAATCTAACATTTATGCTAGCAAGAAGCGCTTATGAAATTGGTAAGTTTGAAGAGGCTGAGACTTTATATAAAGAGCTTTTAGAACAAACTCCAAATAATAGTAGAGTAAAACTAGAACTTGCACAAACATATTTTCAACAAAAAAAGTATGAAGAAGCTGAAGTTTTATATCAAGATGTATTAAAAGATAATAGTTTGCCTATAAATGTAAGAAGAAATGTAGAATTAACTTTAGATTCTTTAAATAAAAAGTCTCAAAGAAACTTTGTAAAAACAACTTTAAGTGTAGGTTATGGATATGATTCAAATACAGACAACAACTCAAGTGATGATTATGTAAATTGGGGGAACATTCCTTTATCTATTCCAGATAAAAGAAGTGATCATCTTGCAGAATATATCTTGGCTTTAAACCATACATTTAAGATTAAAGAGAATTTAACTATGGATAATAAATTCGTAGGTTATATGCAAAAGTTCAACAATGACCATAACAATGATTTAAGCCTTGCTGTTTTTGGAACTGGACTTTCTTACTATACACAAAAATCAAAATCATCTTTAGCTTTCGATTATAATTATGTTTGGTTGGATAATAGTACATATTTATTTAACTATATTATAACTCCCTCTTTTGATTATCAAATAGATAAAGATCTTATTTATAAAACAAAAGTAAAAATTATTAAAAAAGATTTTAAACAGAGTGATTATGAGTTTAGAGATTCAACATATTATGAACTTTCAAATAGTTTAGTTTTATTAACTGAAAAATTTGGTATGAATACTTTATCTTTTGCTTTTGGAACAGATGATAAAGATAAAGGAAACCACTATAATGTAGATTATGATTTTGCAAGTTTAAGATATGAAAATATCTATCCTCTTACACAATCAACAATTCTTACAACTGGAATTGAACTGTATAAAGATAGATATAAAGTAAAAGAAGAGGTTTTGTATAACAACAAAAAAAGAGATGATAAAGTTATTCTTGATTTAGGTGTTTTACAATCTCTAAACAAAAATCTCTCTTTGGGTGCAACTTTTAGATATATAAATAATAATTCAAATCAAAATATATATGAATATGATAAATATGTTGTAAGAACAAATATTTACTACTCTTTCTAAGTTTTTGTTGTATGCAAATAAACTCCATCAAAATCTTTTGGTGGAGTTTTTATAAACTCTTCGCATCTTTTTATATAAATTTTATAAATATTTTTATCTGTTTTATTTGTACTATTTTCTAAATCTTGAAATATATTTAAAGCAGTTTTAAAATCACTATTTTTGTAAAACTCTATTGCTTTATGATGATTTTCAAGCTCCTCTTTTAACTCATCACTAGCCTCACCAGCTCCCAAAACTTGCCAAATCTCAACTGCTTGATTTTTGCCTTTAACTCTTACATAATCTAAAAATCTAAAAATATATTGCTCTTTTAAAAGTTCTTTTGTAAAGTTTGTAATATTTAGTTTTGAACCATAATATTTGCACAAAGACTCAACTCTTGAACCTAAATTTATAGCATCACCAATAACAGTATAATCACTTCTTAATCTACTTCCCATCTCACCAACTATTACTTCACCTGTATTTAAACCAATTCCAATATCAATAGTTGGCAAACTCTCTTTTTGAAAAATTTTATTTAACTCTTTTAAACTATTCAACTGTTCTAATGATGCTTTAAGTGCCATATCTGCATGATTTTTTACATCTATTGGTGCATTCCAATATGCCATAATAGAATCTCCAATAAACTTATCAATAGTTCCTTGATTTTTTATAATAATATTACTCATAGGCTCCATATATCTATTTAAAAACTCTATTAACTCTTTTGCATTAAGCTGTTCAGAAATTTTTGTAAATCCTCTAATATCACTAAAAAATATTGTAATCTCTTTAGTTTTTGCACTAAACTCATTTTTATCAATATTTTTTAAAATATCATCCATAACACTTTTTGATACCTTTGAAGCAAACTTACTTTTAATAGCTTTTTCATTTTTTATATTATGAAAATAGTCAAATATTATTGAAAAAATCGAAGCTAATATTATAGATAAAAGTGGAAAAACTATATTTAAAGAGAGTCCAAAATCAAAAAATAGTTTATAACTAAAAAATATATATGATAAAAAAAATGTTAAAAAAACAAAAGGTTTAATATAAAAAGAGCTAAATGTAATAAGTATTGTTACAATAAAAGATAAAGATATAATTAAAATAGTATTAACTCCATCAAGATATGATGCTTTATGTATAAAATCACCTTGTAAAATATTATCTATTATATTTGCATGTATTTCAACTCCAGGAAAAACTGATTCAAAAGGTGTTGCTCTTAAATCAAACAATCCAGTTGCACTTGTACCAAACAAAACAATCTTGCCTTCGATATCTGAAATATTAAAACTATTATTGTAAATCTCTTTTGCACTTATATATTTAAAACTTTTTTCATAACCTCTATAATTTATCAATAATCTACCAAATCTATCAGTTGGAATTACAATATCATCAAGAACAATATTTGAAACACCATTTTCATCATAATTTACAAAAACTCTATTTGTATCATTTAATACTCTTACTATCTCTAATGCTAAAGATGGATATAAAATATCATCAAAAGATATTAAAAGAGGAACACTTCGTATAACTCCACTCTCATCTGGAACAATATTAAAAAAACCACTTGAATATCCACTATTTTGAATAACTGGCAAATTTAGAGTCGTTCCGTAAGCCTTTATTATAAAATCTCTATAATCACTTTTATTTTTCTCTATAAATATTGCTTTAATAGATGGAGCATTTAGGCTTAAATTTTGATTTAATAAATCAAAACTATAACCCAAAATTACAGGAGAATTTGAAATAACATTTGCAAAATTTAAATCGTAATCTTCAAGCTCTTTGTCTATATTTAACTTTTTTGCAATAAGACTTGGAGAGCTTCTATCCTCTTCTGCAAAAACAATATCCATACCAATAACAGCAACATTTGCTTTATTTAAATTTTCTAAAATTTTTGATACTATATTTCTACTCCAAGGCCACTGTCCAAACTCTTTTAAAGATATCTCATCAATATCAACTATTACAACACTACTACTTGTAGGAATCTCTCCTCTATATGTAAAAAAAGAGTCCTTTATTCTATCATCAAATGAGTCAAGTAAATTTGGAAAAAATAGATATAAAAAAATTAAAAAAATAGATATAAAAAATGATAAAAAAGAGTAAATCAAAAATTTCTTAATATTTTTTTTAAACATCAAGTTGCTCTTCTAATAACTCATTTTTACAATACTCTTTAAATGCACTACTATTTTTAAAAAACTCTAATAAATCCCTATCAATCTCTTTATCTTCTGCCATAAAATCTAAAATTTTAAAAACCTCTGATAATTTTTTAATCCCTTTATATGGTCTATCAATAGATGTTAAAGCCTCAAATATATCAGCAAGAATTAAAATTCTATCTTCTAAAACTAACTCTTCATCTGTTAATCCTCTTGGATAACCTTTTCCATTTAATTTTTCGTGATGATTTACAGCAATATGCATAATATTTGAATACTTTTTAGGAAAAGGGAGTGCACTTAACATATCATAAGATAGTTTTGCATGTGAATTCATAATATCTCTCTCTTGTGAAGTTAATGTACCTTTTCTAATTGAAAGATTGTAAACTTCATCATCGTTTAATAAATTTTCATATTTATTATCCAATATATATTTGTATGAAGATATATTTTTAACTCTTTTTATATCATCATCACTCATAAACTCTCCACCTTTATTTGATGTAGCTAAAAAATTAAAATCATCTTCTAGCTCCTCTATTTTTATATCAAACTGCTCTTTACTAATCTTATTTTCTAATAACTCTATTTTTAAATCTTTTTTAATAATTTCAACTCTAAGTCTAATTAACTCAAGACCATCCACTAATTTTTGAAGCTTTGTTGATTTATCTATTACCCACTCAGGAATTGAAATTTTTCCAACATCATGAAGCTTTGCAGCAAGTTCTATCTCTTTAATATTGTTATTATTATATTTTATATCTTTATAAATAGTCTCATCTTCATTAATAGCTTTTGCAATTAGTGGTGCTAATTTTGACATTTTTGTAATATGAGTAGATGTATGTCTTGATTTAGCATCAATAGCATTTGCAATAGATGTTACAAAAGCTTCTAAAAATGTCTCTAAACTAGCTATTAATTGAGTATTTGTAAGAGCCATTGCAGCTTGTAAAGATAGAGCTTTTATGATTTTTTCATCATATTTTGTAAAAAAACTATCTTTTTGTTTTATATCTTTATTTATTAACTGTATAACACCTATTACATCATTTTCATGATTTACTAATGGAACTACAAGCATTGACTTAGAGTGATAATTTTTGTTTTTATCAAACAGTTTTGTACCTTCAAAATTGTATTCATTTGAACTATAAATATCAGAAATATTAATAATCTTATTATCCAATGCACAAACAACTGCTACCATATATCTATTTTCTTCCCCATTTTCTAAATATAAAGGGAGAGGTTCCCAAGATATTTTTTGCTCTTTTGTTCCAAGAAAAATATTTAAACTACTATTTTGTACAACTTTAAAATCTAAATATTTTTTATCTTCACTAAGTAAATATAGAGTTCCAGCATCACTTTTAGTAAGATCTTTAATCAAAGTTAAAATCATCTCATATAGATACTCTTTATCTTGTTCACTAGAAAGTTTTAGATTTATATCCATAACTCTATCAAGAATCTCAATATCTTGAAGATATGATGTAACTTTTAAAGTTGTAATATCTACAACATCTCTATCCTCTAAAATTTTTCCACCACTTTTTAAAATATTTAAATCTTTTATCTCCTCTTTTATCTCCTCTAAATATGGTGATTTAAGATGATATAAAAATATATTAAAATCATCTCTTGTCACTTTTTTAAGCATATTTTTTAGATTATTGGGAGTTAAATGTTGACTTGTTTTTGCTAAGTTTTGCATTTTATTAGGAAAAGAGCACTCAACAAAAAGAGCTTTTATATTTAAATTATCATTTAAATATTTTACAATTTCATCACTTTCATAAGTATCTGAACTAATTATATAACTTAAATTATTTTTTGAGATAAGATAACCAAAAGAGCCTTCTGTGTGATTTACTTTTATAGCTTTTATATTAAACTTACCCAAAGAGATCTCTTCATCTTCATCTATTTGTTTAAATATTAATATATTATCTTTTTGATTTAACATCTTTATTTTTGTAAAATCTGGCCAAATATGATTATTAAAAATATGATTTCTTAAAAATTCAAGAGTCTGTTTTGAACCATATACAAAAAGTGGTTTATCTCTTTTTGAAAAAGAGCTATCAAGTATAAAAGGTAGATCTATTATATGATCTAAATGAGCGTGAGTAATAAAAATATGATTTATTTTATAAGATTCTTCATCTAAAGAGTTGATTATATTTCCAGCATCAACTAAGATATCTTTTGAAATCTGAAAGGATGTAGTGCCTCTAATCTTTGATTTATTTCCACTACTTCCTAAAACTTTTACATAATTCATATAATCTCTCCTTATTTTATTAAAAAATATTATAACAAAATAAGGTTAGAAATTATACAAAATTTATCTCTCTACGAACTCTTTAATTCTATTTATTCCATCTTCTAAAGCTTTCATACTTGTAGCAAAAGATAGTCTAACATAACCTTCCATTCCAAATGCAAGACCTGGAACCAAAGCTACACCTTTACTTTCAAGTAAATCAGAACAAAATTTCATAGAGTCATTTGAAAACTGTTTAATATTTATAAATAGATAAAAAGCACCATCAGGATCATAACAAGATAGATTTTTAATACTATTAATAGCTTTAACCGCATAATCTTTTCTTTTTTCAAACTCAACTCTCATCATCTCAATATCTTTGTCAGCTTCACCTAAAAGTGCAGGAATTGCTGCATATTGAGTAATTGAGTTAATATTTGAAGTTGCTTGTCCTTGAAGTTTTGTAATAGCTTTTGCAACTTTTACATCAGGAACAGCTAAATATCCAAATCTCCAACCAGTCATAGCAACTGATTTACTAAGTCCATTTACAGTTATAGTTCTATTGTATAAATCTTCACTAACCTCTGCAGTTGCAGTAAATTTTTTACCTTTATAGCTTAGTTTCTCATACATCTCATCAGAGATAACAATAATATCACTACCTTTTAAAACTTCTCCAAGAGCTAGTAACTCATCTTTTGAGTAGATTGCTCCTGTTGGATTTGATGGAGAGTTTAGCATTAAAATTTTTGTTTTTTTAGTAATTGCTTTTTTTAACTGCTCTGGTGTAATTTTAAACTCAGTTGATTCATCTGTTTCAATAAATACAGGAACTCCACCACTATAAACAACAAGTTCTGGATAAGTAACCCAATATGGACTTGGAATTATAACTTCATCGCCATCATCAATTAATGCTTGTGCTAAATTAAATAAAGAGTGTTTTGCACCATTGCTTACAACTATTTTGTCAATACCATAATCTAAATTGTGATCTCTTTTTAGCTTAGAAGCAATAGCTTGTTTTAGCTCTTTTATTCCTTCAACTGCTGTATATTTTGTCTTACCATCATTTATAGCTTTAATTGCGGCATTTTTTACAATTGCTGGAGTATCAAAATCTGGTTCTCCTGCACTAAAACTTAATATATCTTTTCCTTGTGCTTTTAATTCATTTGCCAAAGCTGTAATTGCCAAAGTAACAGAAGGAGCTAATTTATCCATTCTACTTGCTATTTTCACGATAGTATCCTTAAAATTTATCTCATTATAGATATACTATAAATTTGCGAATATTATCAAAATTTACTTAAAGGCTCTCTTTGAATTTTAAAATAGAACTAAACAATTTATTAGTTGATGTAGAACTACAAAATAAAAAAAATATAAAACATTGCTATTTAAGAGTTTTAAGCGATAATTTAATTCAAATTAGAGCAAATAGATATTTTACAATTTTAGATGCAAAAGATTTAATATATAGAAAAAAAGATTGGCTAATTGAAAATATTCAAAAACAAAATAGTAAAAAATTAAAAGAAAATGAGTTTTTACATTTTGGAGAAAAAAAACTAATAAGTGATTTTCAAATAAAGGATTTGGATAGATTTTATAGATTAGAGATTCAAAAAATTATTCCTTCTTTAGTTGAAAAGTATTCAAATTTAATGCAACTATATCCAACAAAAATATCATATAGAAAAAATAGAAGAACTTGGGGCTCTTGCAACTTTAAAAATGAGTTAAATTTTAATATTTTATTGGCAAAGTACCCTATTTTTATAATTGAATATATTGTTATTCACGAATTAGCACATATTCAACATAAAAATCACTCAAAAGATTTCTACTTTTTAGTAGAAAAATTCTCTCCAAACTATAAAAAAATAGAGAAGTTTTTTAAGACTCTTTTATAATAGCTCTTATCTCTTCAAATTTTTTATAAATATTTTCACTCTTTGCCCTATTTTCAAAGATTGCATAACTTTTTTCTTTATATTTTGGGCTATTCTCTTCAAAATTTTGCTCTTTTTTTTCAATTACATTTGATACAAAAAAAGAGAAATTTGTAATATTTTCAAAATTTGCCATCTTTAAAAGAGCTTTTAAAGTTGCTTTATTGTGCTCAAACTCTACTTTGTAAAGTTGATGAGTTAGTACAAAATGCATAGTTTGATTCTTTACATATACAAATTTTATGCCACTTTTTAATTTTAAAGGTAGTATATTTACAAATCTTTTTATATCTAAAAAGGTATTTACTCTATTAAAGTTAGGATCAAGTGCAATATGACTAAGAATTTGATTAATATTTTTCATGGCTTAATTATAGCTAGTTTTTTATTTAGTTTAAGTGGTTGTGGCTATAAAGCAGACCCTAGATATTCAGCTCCTGCTGAAAAAACTCAAAACCAATGATTTATGATTATATAATTGTTGGTTCTGGAGTTGCTGGTTTAAATGCTGCTAGACTTTTACCAAAAGATAAAAAAGTCTTAATTCTTGCAAAAATGCTTCCTTGGAACTCAAATACATTTTGGGCACAAGGTGGAATTGCAGCAGCAAAAAACAAAGATGATGTAGAGCTTCATATAAAAGATACTTTAGAAGCTGGTGCTTTTTATAACAACTATGAGGCTGTAAAAATTCTAAGCGAAAACTCACTTTTTGTGATTGATGAACTTATTAAAAGTGGGATGGAGTTTGATAAAGATAAAGATGGAAATCTATGTTACACAAAAGAGGCTGCTCATAGTACAAATAGAATCTTACACTCAAACGGAGATGCAACAGGAAGAGAACTTCATCTTTTTTTATTAAAACATATCTCATCACAACTAATCTCTGAATCTACTGTTTGTGATATTTTGCTTCAAGATGGTGTTTGTTATGGAGTTTCGTTTTTTACAAAAGATGGTGTTCAAAAAAGAGTTTATGCACACAATACAATTTTAGCAAGTGGTGGATTTGGTTCTATTTATAAATATCACACAAACTCAACTGCTGATAGTGGAGAGATACAAGGTCTTGCTGTTTTAAAAAATCTAAAACTAAAAGATATGCAATTTACTCAATTTCACCCAACAGTTTTAAAGGGTACAAGTTTTGCAAGAAAACCTTTGTTATCTGAAGCCTTAAGAGGAGAAGGAGCATTTATAGTAGATGAGAACAATAGAAGATTTTTGTTTGATTATCACAAAGATGCAGAATTAGCTCCAAGAGATGTAGTTAGTAGATCTATTTATGATTATCATAAAAAAACAGATCAACAAATATATCTAAGCTTTGAAAATTTTGAGAAAAAAGCATTTAAACAAAGATTTCCAAATATATATGCAAATTTAAAAGATTTGGGATATGAACTACCTTTTGAAAAAGTTCCAATTAGTCCAGCTTTTCACTACTCAATGGGTGGAATAGAGGTTGATTTAAATGCAAAAGTTTTAAACTGTAAAAACCTTTATGCAATTGGAGAGGTATCTTGTTTTGGACTTCATGGAGCAAATAGATTAGCATCAAACTCTTTATTAGAAGGTTTAGTCTTCTCAAAAATTGCAGTTGAAACATCATTAAAAGATGATTTTAAAATAGATTTAAAAAATTACACACAAAAAGAGATTTTATACACAAAAACAAAACCAATTGATAAAAATATAAAAGACTCTTTAAGAAGAATAATGTGGGATAGTGCTGGAATAATTAGAGAGAAATCTGAGTTAAAAAAAGCTTTAGAGAAAGTTGAGGAGTATTTAAAAGAGGATATTGGAAGAATGCTTCATCTTAGACTTCTTTGTGCCAAAGAGGTTTTAAGTCAAGCTTTAAATATGGAAAAATCATTAGGTGCTCATTTTATAAAAGAAGATTAAATAGAGTTTAGGTAAAATAATAGCTTTAAAAAAATAAAGTACAAAAAGAAAGGCTGAATATAGATGAAACATGTACCAATAGTAGTATTAGATTTTGGTAGCCAATATACACAAATTATTGCTAGAAAATTAAGAGAAAACGGAGTTTACTCTGAAATAGTTCCTTACAATGAGGCAATAGAAGATATTATGGCAAGAACGCCAAAAGGAATAATTCTTTCAGGAGGACCAGCTTCTGTATATGCAGCTGATGCTTATCATCCTGATAGCACAATATTTGACTTAGGACTTCCAATCTTAGGAATTTGTTACGGTATGCAACTTATCACTCAATATTTTGGTGGAAGTGTTGTAAGAGCAAATAGTCAAGAGTATGGAAAGGCAAAATTAGAACTAATTGGTGAAAATCCAATATTTACAGATACTCCAAATGAGCAGATTGTTTGGATGAGCCATGGAGATAAAGTTGAGTCAATTCCAACTGGATTTGAGAAAATTGCAATTAGTGAAAACTCTCCATTTGCAGCAATTGCTAATTTAGATAGAAATATTTATGCATTCCAATTCCATCCTGAAGTTTACCACTCACAAGAGGGAAGTAAACTACTTAAAAACTTTGCAAAATATATTTGTGGTTGTGAAAGCACATGGAACATGGGAAGTTTTGCAAAAGAGCAAATTGCTAAAATTAAAGCTCAAGTAGGAAATAAAAAAGTATTATGTGCTGTAAGTGGTGGAGTTGATAGCTCTGTTGTAGCAACACTTCTATTTGAAGCAATTGGAAATCAAGTAATTCCTGTATTTGTTGATAATGGACTTTTAAGAGCAAATGAAAGAGAACAAGTTGAGACTATTTTTAAAGGTCGAGGAATTGATTTAATAACTGTTGATGCAAGTGAGCAATTTTTGACAAAACTAGCAGGTGTAACTGATCCTGAAACAAAAAGAAAAATAATTGGTGAAACATTTATTGAAGTATTTGATAAAGAGGCGAAAAAACATCAAGGTGTTGAGTTTTTAGCTCAAGGAACTTTATATACAGATGTTATTGAATCAGTTTCAGTTAAAGGTCCTTCAAAAACTATAAAATCTCACCACAATGTTGGTGGACTTCCTGATTGGATGAAATTTGAACTTGTTGAGCCTTTAAGAGAGATTTTTAAAGATGAAGTAAGAGAGCTTGGACTTGAGCTTGGGCTTCCTAAAATGATGATAAATAGACACCCTTTCCCAGGACCTGGACTTGCTATTAGAGTTATGGGAGATGTAAACAAACCTGATTTAGATTTATTAAGAAAAGCAGATGTTATCTTACTAGATGTTTTACACTCAACTGGATATTATGAAAAAACTTGGCAAGCATTTACAGTTTTATTAAATGTAAAATCTGTTGGAGTTATGGGTGATAATAGAACTTATGACAACACTGTTTGTGTAAGAATTGTTGATGCAACAGATGGTATGACTGCAACATTCTCTCATATTCCTCATGAAATTTTAGAGACAATTAGTAGAAGAATTATAAATGAAGTACATGGAATAAACAGAGTAGTTTATGATATCTCTTCAAAACCACCAGCAACTATTGAGTGGGAATAAAATAGAGCTGTATCTTTTTGCTTGATACTTCATCGGTTTATAAAAATTAGCTTCGGTCGTTTACAACAGTAAACTTCCTTGCTAATTTTTAATCTCTTCGTCTAAAACAAAAATCCAAAGTTCTATTTGCTACTTTTATCAGAATTAAAATAATCTATATAAAACTTAAAAAAGAGTATTAAGACGAACAACTAACATGCGATATTCCAGCTATTCCAAAAAAATCTTTTGGTTTTTTAATATAGTATCTCTCTTCAAGCTCTTTTGTTTGCTCACTATAAGGATTTGTCATTATCTCTTGCAACTCTTTTATTGGTTTATAATTTCCTTTTTCTGCCTCTTTATATGCAAAAACTAAATGCCACTCTCTTAGAATATATTTTGGATTTATTAGTTTCATTTTTTTTGATAGTTTTTTCTTAGACTCTTCATCATTTATATTTATTTTAGATTTCCAATTTTCAAACCAACTATTCCATCTTTGTTTTAAAATATCATTGTCCAAATTTATATAAAAACTTTTTTCAAGGCTACTCAAATTATGGGGAATATTTGATAACTCTCTAAAAAATATTGTGTAATCAACTTTTGTATCAATCATAAGATTGATAAGTTCTTCAAACAACTCAAAATCAAACTTTTCTAATCCCAACTTACTAGCCCACATATTTTGCATCTTATCTTGCATAATATTTGCAAAATTATTCTCTATTTTTTCTAGCTCTTCTAAAGCTTCTTTATTTGAATTTAATAGTGGTTTTAAAGCACTACAAAATGATTTAAAGTTTTTTTGTGCTGCAACTGGCTGATTAAAGAATGAAAAGTGCATTCCACCACCTGTCCAAGATTGATAGTTAGGATCAAACATCTCAATAAATCCAAATGGACCATAATCAAGTGTAAATCCACCAGCTGCACAGTTGTCACTATTGAAATTTCCTTGACAGTAGCCAACTTTGATCCAGTTTGCAACCAGTGTTGTAAGTCTATCTTGAAAACTTTGTGCTAGTAAAAGCACTTTTTCTTCCAAACTCAAATCTTCTTTGATTTCTTCACTATATTCTCTATCAATCAAATGCAAAACAATCATCTCCAACTCTTTTAAAGCATCTTTATGCTCATTTTTTCTAGCTCGTCTTCCAAAAAGTTCTATTTGTCCAACACGCAAAAATGAAGATGCAACTCTTGTAGTAATTGCAACATCCTCTTTTATCATAACTTCAGGCTCATAAGATGATGATTTTTCTTTAAACCAAGGTCTAGAAACCTGCTCTTTTTTAGAAGTAAACAGAGTCAAAGATCTTGATGTTGGAACACCTAAAGAGTTCATATGTTCTTGAGCCAAAAACTCTCTAACACTTGATCTTAAAACTGCTCTTCCATCAGCACCTCTACAATATGGAGTTGTTCCACCACCTTTTAGTTGAAATTCCCATCTTTTATCATTTATAATAGCTTCCAAAACAGAAATTGCTCTTCCATCTCCATAGCCATTTCCAGTTTGAAAAGGGCATTGTGAGTAGTACTCACGACCATAAATAGATAGCGCATATCCAGTTGCCCAAGATTTTATATCATTTTTTCTTGAGATATTTGAGATATCACCTGAGAATAGTTTTATAAACTCATCTTCTTTTAATAACTCTTCACTAAAACCCAACTCTTCAAAAAAGCTTTTGCTATGAGCTACATAAATTGGCTCTTTAATAGCTGTTGGTTCAACCTCTACATAGTGTCCACTAAAAACCTCTCTAGCAAATTTATTATCTTTGTTTAAATTTCTTTTTGGATCAGGATTTAAACTATTTACAAATGAGTAATCTCTTAATTCTAAAAGTTCTTCAAACGATTCTACATATTTTTTAATTCTATTTTTCATTATTTTTATCCATACTATATTATTTTAAAACTTTATCATACAATAAAAAATATTATTCTAAAACTTTATCATTTTGTAAATATAATTTTAATCCTTATCTAAATATGCTTTAGATATTATACAAGCCATTTTTTAATAATTTTAAACATAGGATAGATATGAAATCTCTTTTTTTTATTATATTTCTACTTACAAATATCTTTGCAGCTAATAAAGAGTTTACTCTATATAAAAAAGGCTCTTTAGATGAAAATGAAAATACTCTTTTAATAATTGGTGGAATTCATGGAGATGAACCAGGTGGTTATTTTGCTCCAGCATTTTTAGAACAACACTATAAAATTACAAAAGGTAGTGTTTGGATTGCACCAAGTGTAAATATAGATAGTATGGTTGCAAATAGAAGAGGTGTTTACAATGATATGAATAGAAAGTTTAGCACTCTTTCAAAAAATGACCCTGATTATGTAAATGTAAATAAAATTAAAGAGTTAATTTTAAATCCAAAAGTTGATTTAATCTTAAATCTACACGATGGACATGGATTTTATAGACAAACTTATGAAAATGCTATATTTAATCCAAGAGCTTGGGGACAAGCAACAATAATTGATCAAAAAAAGATTGACTCACTAGAAAAATTTGGAAATCTTGATGAGATTGCTACAACTGTAAGAGATAATTTAAATAGTGATATGCTTTTTAAAGATTACCACTATTTTGGTGTAAAAAATACTGAAACAAAGTATAAAGATGAGCAACAGCAACTATCTTTAACTTTTTTTGCAGTTACAAACAATAAACCAGCTTTTGCAATTGAAACAAGCAAAAATATTACAGATTTAGCTCATAAAGTTATATATCAACTAAAATCAATTGAAGAGTTTATGAAAATAATGAATATTGAGTTTACTAGAGATTTTGATTTAAATAATCTAAAAGAGGTAGAGAAACTTTTAAATGAGTTTAAAACAGTTACTATAAATGAGAATATAAAACTAGATTTGAATAATATAAAATCAATTTTAAGATTTGTTCCTCTAAAAAAAGGTGAAAATATCTTTAATTTTGAACACCCAATTGGTGAAGCTAAGTTTCAAAATGGTTCATATAGAATTTTTATTGGAAACGAACTTATAACTTCACTTATTCCTCAATATTTTGAAATTGAGAAAAATATTCACGATATAAAATTTGAAGTAGATGGAGAAATTATAGATACACAGTTTGCAGATATTATTGAAGTAAAAAATAGCTTTAAAGTTCTAAAATCGCCACTTAGAGTAAATGTTATTGGATTTAGTAAAGATGGTGTTGATAGTGAAGACAATATCACTTTAAGAAAAAAAGATATGGTAAATAGCTTCTCAATTGATAAATCTTTAAATCAATATAGAGTTGAATTTTATAATAATGAAAAATTTGAAGGTATGATTGTAGTTAAATTTATAGATTAGATTAAGAGGAAATCTCTTAATCTTTTTTTGTTTTTGGCGTACACTTTTTACTAATCATACAAACAGGACAAATATCCATAAGACCTACAATCAATGGAATAATCCCCAAATAGAACCAAACAATCCCCGTATAAATACCAATTGCAATTAAAACAAGCCCTAAAACTATTCTAAATGGTCTACAAAAAGCTCTTATTTTTTCAAAAATATTCATTTAAACTCCTTAAGTTTTTTGAAATTATATATAAGATAACTTAATTACAAATAAATAAGTTTAACTTATCTATTTATAATAGACTTTATAGATTAAGCCAATTTTACTTAAAATGCAAAAAAACTATATAAAGAGATAAAATGAGAGAAAAGATATATTTTATACCAGGTCTTATGACAGATATTAGACTTTGGAGCAGAGCATTACCACTTTTAAAAGATGATTTTGAAATTATTCATACTCCAATACCAAACTCAACAGATTTTGATGAGATTGTTGATATTTTAAACAAAGAGTTTAAAGAAGAGAAGATAAATATCTTAGGATTTTCACTAGGAGGTTATATTGCATCATATTTTAGTTGCAAATATCCACAAAGAGTTAAAAGATTATTTACAGTTGCAGCAACACCTGGAACTACATCTAAAGTTGAACTTGAAAGAAGAGAAAAAAAGTTAGTAGATTTTGAAAATAGTAGTGAATTTGGTTTGGAGCTTGAAAAAGCAATTATGCTTTTAGAAGAGCAAAATCAAAGTGATTTATCTTTGGCAAAAATTATGGTTGATATGTTTAATGATTTAGGAAGAGATACTTTTCTAACTCAACTAAAAAGTACATTTAATAGATTAGATCTGTTTGATTGTTTAAAAAATAAAACTATTCCTATGTATATGCTTTATAGCTCAAATGATAGACTTTTGGATTTAGAGGCTTTAGATAAACTACATAATCAAAAACATAATATTAAATTAATAAAAAGAGAGGGAACTAGCCATAATATTCCTTTGGAGTTTCCAGAGCTATTTGCTTCTAGCGTAAAAGAGTGGATAAAAGAGTAAGTTTATATCTCTTTTGTTAAACTACGAAAAATTTTAAAAAAAAGGAATATATTATGAGATATGATGTAGTAATTATTGGAGCAGGAGCTGCTGGTTTTGCTTGTGCTTTAACTTTAGGAAGTGCAAATGATAAATTTGATTGGGCAAAAGATAAAAAATACTTAATTTTAGATGATAATAAAAGTGATTTAAATGTTGGAAAATATTTCAATGTTGCTGGAGTTGATAGTGGAATAAATGGAGTTGATTTACTTATTAAGATGAAAAAACAGTTAGAAATATACAAAGATGTTGAACTAAAAGATGAAAAAGCTACTAAAATTGAAAATTTAGGTGAATATTTTAAAGTTACAACACAAAACTCTACTTATGAAGCATCAATTATTGTTTTAGCGACTGGTCTTCATAAATTTGATATAGAGTGTGAAGGTGTTAATGTAAAAGATAATATATTTGTTCCAAAACCAAACAATATATATTTGGAAAATTCAAATAATTTAATATCAAAAAATCTATATGTAGCTGGACTTGCAAGTGGTGTTCCTACAATGTTCTCTTGCGCAAGTGGAGATGGAGCTAAAGTTGCTTGTGATATTTTTAAACTTTGGAGTGGAAAAATATCAGTTGTTCACGATGTAAAGGCATAAATAAGAGATTTATCTCTTATTTAAATTTTATGAACGAAAAAATATCTTTAAAATATATTTTTAAACTCCTTTTAAAAAATAAAAAAGCCCTACTTTGGGGACAACTTTTTACTATAATTGGAATTTTTATAAGTGTTCCAATTCCTTTATTGCTTCCTTTGTTAGTTGATGAAGTTTTACTTGAAAAACCTAGTTTTTTTGTAAATAATATAGACTACTTTTTTGGAAGCGGAGATGCATTTTATTATATAGCAATTGTTACAGTTGTTGTAATATTATTAAGGTTTTTACACTTTGTATTTGGGGTAATAAATAGTAAAATTTTTACAAAAATATCAAAAATTGTTATATTTGATATAAGAGTAAAACTTCTAAATCACTTAAAAAAAGTTACAACAAATGAGTATGAAACAATTGGTAGCGGGAAGATTTCTGCAAATTTAATTACAGATGTAAACACTTTAGATAGTTTTATTGTAAATGTTGCAAGCAAACTAATTACTTCATCTTTAACTTTAATTGCAGTTGCTTTAATAATTATAAATATAGATTTGGTTTTAGGTTTAATGATTCTTTTTACACAACCAACTATTGCAATAATTTCAAGAAAAATTGCAAGAAAAACGGGAGAGTTAAAAAAAGAGGAAAATAGATCAATAGAGTCTTTTCAAAGCAATATCAATGAAACTTTAGATCTATTTTCACAAATAAAAGCAAGTAATAAAGAGAATGATTTTTTTGAAGAGTCTATAAAAAAAGCAAGTGATATAAAAGTAGCTTCAAATGAGTTTAGCTACAAAAGTGTTGCTTACGAAAAACTATCTTACACAATCTTTTTGTTTGCATTTGAAATATTTAGAGCAACTGGACTTTTACTTGTAGCTTATAGCGATTTATCAATTGGTTTAATGTTTGCAATGTTTGGTTATATTTGGTTTATTATGTCTCCTGTTCAAGAGATTTTATCTATTCAATACTCACTTGCAAGTGCAAAAGCAGCAATAAAAAGATTAAATAGTGTTTTAGAACTATCTTGTGAAAAAGATGGAGATATAAAATTAGATAGTAAAAATGGGGTAGATATCTCTTTAAAAAATCTATCTTTTTCATATAATAAAGATAAAAATAACCTATCAAATATAAGTTTTGATATAAAAGCTGGTGAAAAAATTGCAATTATTGGAGCAAGTGGAAGTGGTAAAACTACAATATCTCAATTAATTGCTGGATTTTATGAAAAAAGCTCTGGAGATATTTTATACAACAATATAAGCATTGATGATATAGATAAAAAGAGTTTAAGAAGTAGCGTTTTTTTGGTCCTTCAAATGCCAATATTATTTAATAACACTCTAAAGTTTAATCTAACAATGGGTGAAGATATTGATGATAATAAAATTTACGAGGCTTTAAAAATTGCTCAAATGGATGATGTTTTAAAAAATATGCCAAATGGTATTGATACAATTGTTGGCAAAATGGGAGTTAGATTAAGTGGAGGTCAAAGACAAAGATTATCAATTGCTAGAATGATTTTAGCAAATCCAAGCGTTGTAATATTTGATGAATCAACTTCAGCACTTGATGTTCAAACAGAGACAAATCTATTTAAAGAGTTAAAAGAGTTTTTAAAAGATAAAACAGTAATAACAATAGCACATAGATTAAGTAGTGTTAAAAATGCCTCTAAAATCTATGTTTTAAATGATGGAAAACTTGTTCAAAGTGGAAGTGCTAGTAAGTTAGAGCAAGAAGATGGACACTATTTGGATTTTGTAAAAAATCAATTAATATAATAAAGTTTACTCTTTTTTTTAAAAAGCTAAACTTTATTTTTATTCAACTATACTTTGAAATTTTTATATTAAGGCATATTAATGAAAGCAAAAAAAACTCTACTCTTTTTAATCCTATTTTTAATAGTTATTGAGACTATTTTCTACCTTTCAATAGAGCATTTTAACAAAGTTAAAATAGAAAAAATCAAAAACTCTCAAATTGAAAAATTAAATAGTGAATTAAATATTATTTTAAATTTTAATCAAAAATTTGCAACTATGATTGTTGATGAAATTTTGTATCAAGAAAAAATAAAAAATCTATTAAAAAATATAAATCATACTAATGAAACTGTTAAAAATAGAACTAGAAGTGAACTTTTAAACAATCTTTACTCTACATACAATAGATTAGTGCAACATGATTTTAGGCAACTCCATTTTCATGATAAATATGGAAATAGTTTTTTAAGATTTCATTCACCACAAAATTATGGAGATAATCTTTTAGATGCTAGAGCAACTGTGAAAAAAGCTAATGAGACAAAAAAACCACAATTTGGTTTTGAAGAGGGAAAGGTTCAAAATGGATTTAGAAATGTATTTCCAATTATAATTGATAATGAGTTTTATGGAACAGTTGAACTCTCTAACTCATTTAATGCTATTCATCACTTTTTACATAGAACTTATCCTTATGAGTATAAATTAATTATTTCAAAAGATTATGTAAATAAAAGAGTTTTTAAACAAATAGCTGAGCACTACTATATTAGCTCATCTGTAAGTGATAAATTTTATGAAGAGAAGATTAAAGATTGTGAAATTGAAGCTATTGATAAAAAAACAGTATCTTTAATTGATGAAAAAATTAAAGAAAATTTTTCACAAAAACTTGATTCTTTTGAAGCTTTTGTAGAGGATTTTAAGATTAAAAATGAGTGGTATTTAGTAACTTTTTTACCTATATTTGATTTTGATCAAAGTATAAATACCTATGTACTATCTTATTCAAAAAATAGTATTATCAATGTGACAAAACAAGATGGATTATCTATTTTTATAACTCTAAATTTAATACTATCTTTACTTATCATTTTATATATTTTAAGAGTAAATTATATAGAGAAAAATATTTTTATCAAAAAAGCTTATACAGATACACTTACAAAACTTTTTAATAGAAGTAAATTTAATGTTGATTTAGACAAGATAATAAAAGAGAAGAGATTTTGTGAATATAGCGTTATTATGTATGATATTGACTTCTTTAAAAAAGTAAATGATACTTATGGGCATGATATTGGAGATATAGTTTTACAAGAGTTTTCAGATGTTACAAAAAAAGCAATAAGAACTACTGATTTAGTTTATAGATGGGGTGGTGAAGAGTTTATTGCAATAATAGAGTCAAACTCTAAAGAGAATTTACTTCTTGTTGCTGAAAAAATGAGAGTTGCCGTTGAAAACTTTAATTTTACAAAAATAGGAAAGCTTACAAGTAGTTTTGGAATAGCAATTCCTACAAAAGATGATACAAAAGATAGTTTAATAAAAAGGGCAGATGACAACCTTTACAAAGCAAAACAAACTGGAAGAAACAAAGTTGTAATTTAAGAGAGCTTTGAGAAGTTTTTACACAGTGTAATTTAATCATAATTAAATAAGTGGGATTTAATTTAATAGTTTAAATTAAAATTAAGCTTATTAAATTATCATTAGTCTTTACAATCGAATTAAATAAGGAGAGAAAAATGAAAAAACTAATGTTTTTATTGGTTTGTACTGCAACTTTATCTTTTGCAGCAAAATATGATCCAGTTAGAGCTGAAATGTTATCATTGTCATGTGTAAATTGTCATGGAAACAATGGTAAATCTGTTACTACAATTCCTAGTATTAGTGGAACTAAAGATTATCTTTATAAAACACTACTTAACTTTAAAAATGGTAAGAATGTAGATGGTACAACTTATATGATGCAGAAGCATACTAAAGGTTTTAGTAATGAAGAGCTTGAGCAACTTGCATACTACTTCTCACAAATTAAATAAGCAAAGGAGTTTAAAATGTTAAATAGAAGAGATTTCGGAAAAATACTTTTAGGTGCTACTGCACTATCTTTTGCTGCTTGTAATAGTTTAGTTAGCCCAGAATTGGCAACTTTACCACAAGAGAAACAAAGAGTTGTAATAGTTGGTGGTGGTTTTGGTGGAGCAGCTGCTGCTAAATACTTAAGAAGATTTGATAAAAATGTTGAGATTGTTTTAATAGAAGAGAACAAAGAGTACTACACTTGTCCATTTAGTAATGCAGTTATTGCTGGTATGGAGAAAATGGATTTTATTAAGCAAGATTTAAATGCACTAAAAAACAAACACGATGTAAAAGTAATCTATGCAAAAGTAAAAAAAGTTGATGGTGCAACAAATAGTGTTATCTTAGAAAATGGTGAATCTATTAGCTATACAAGAGCAATTGTAAGCCCTGGAATTGATTTTAAATTTGAAAAAGGTTATACAGAAGATAACCAAAAATATGCACCTCATGCTGTAAAAGCTGGAGAGCAAACTACTATTTTACAAAAACAACTTGAAAATATGAAAGATGGTGGAACTTTTGTAATGGTAGCACCTGCAGACCCTTTTAGATGCCCTCCTGGACCATATGAAAGAGTCTCTTTAGTTGCATACTATTTAAAGAACAATAAACCAAACTCTAAAATAGTAATTCTTGATCAAAAAGATAAATTCTCTAAACAAGGTCTATTTACTCAAGGTTGGAAAGAACTTTATGGAGATATGATTGAGTGGAAACCAGCTCAATTTGGTGGAAAAGTTGTAAGCGTTGATCCAAAGAAAAAACTAGTTGTTACTGATGATGGTGATGAGATTATTGCAGATGTTTTAAACTATATTCCAAATCAAAAAGCTGGTCAATTAGCATTTGATTCAGGATTAGTTCAAGGTGATTGGTGTCCTGTACATCCAAAAACATTTGAATCTAAACTTGTAAAAAATGTACATGTTATTGGAGATGCTTCAAATGCAGCACCAATGCCAAAATCAGCATTTAGTGCAAGTACACAAGGAAAAGTTGTAGCAATGCAAATTGCAAGAGTATTAGCTAATAAACCAGTTATAAACCCTCCAAAACTTGCAAATACTTGTTATAGTTTATTAAGTCCAAAATATGGTATTTCTATTGCAGCTGTTTATAATGCTCATGATGATCATATTGAGAGTGTTAATGGTGCTGGAGGAGTTAGTCCAGAAAGAGATCCAGATGGACATATTAGACCACTTGAAGCACAATATGCTTATGCTTGGTACAAAAGCCAAACTGACGATGTATTTAAATAATACTTCAAAGCTAGAAGTTCAAACTTCTAGCTTTTTTTAATTTAAAAAATCTACCTTTTTTGAATTAAATCTTCTACTAAACTCTAAAACTTTTATATCTTCATTCTCTTTTATTTCGCTTCTATTTCCTAAAGAGAGCATTATAGAGTTACTTTCATAAACAGCACTTATCATTCCAGAGCCATATTTATTATCTTTTGTAACTTCAAAAACTCCATTTGTAACTCTTCCTAAAACAGCCTCTACTCTTCCATCTTTTACTCTAAACGCTTTTTTATTTTTACAAATTATAAAATCATGATAAAAATCTCTTTCACCTTGAAGTTTTTTTGCTATTGGTAAAAGGAAAATATATGCATTTATAACTGCTGCCAAAGGATTTCCTGGAAGTGATAAAACAATAGATTTATTCAATTTTCCAAGCATCATAGCACGACCTGGTTTTAAATTAACGCCATGATAAGCAATATCTAATCCACATTTAAAAAATGCTTCAGCTAAAAAATCAGCCTCCCCCATAGAGATTCCACCACTTGTAATAATTAAATCAAAATCCTCTAAACTCTTTATAAAATCTACAGATTTTTCAAAACTATCTGGAACAACTCCACAATAAGTAGCATCAAATGAGTTCTCTTTTAATAAAGCAATGATTGAACTTGCATTACAGTTATAAATCTCATCTTCACTTGCATTTTCCCAAGGCTCTTTTAACTCATTTCCTGTTGATATAACAGCTATTTTAATTTTTCTATAAACTTCAATAGCATTTATTCCTTGAGAAGCTAAAAGTGCGATAGAAGAAGAGTTTATCTTCTCTCCTTTTTCTATAATTACATCACCCTCTTTTAACTCTTCACCTTTAAATCTAATATTAGAATTTAATTTTAAATTTTTTGGCACTTCTACACTAAAACTATCTATTTGTATGCAATTTTCTATTGGAATTATTACTTCAATACATGAAGGAACTTTAGCTCCTGTCATAATCTTATAACACTCTCCAAGATTTAAATCTTTAAAATCTCTTTTATCACCAGCAAATATAGTATCAACTATTTTTAATACTTTTCCACTATCTTCAACTCTACAAGCAACTCCATCCATTGCTGAGTTATTAAAAGATGGAAGATTTTTTTTACAAACAATATCTTTACTAACAACTTTTCCTAAAGAGTCAAAAGTGTAGGCAACTTCTCTTTTTGAAATAGAGTTTACTATCTCAAGACTTTTTTTGCACGCTTCATCAAAATTTAAATATGTTAAACTCTTTTTCATATAAACTCCTTACTCAAAACTTCTTATCTGCTCATATTTTTTAAAAATCAGATTTACAACTTTATTTATAATCTCTTCTTCATAGTTTTCATTAAAACTAAAACTTAAAGCATTTCTACTAATACTCTCTTCAAAACCCATAGCTTGAATAACTCTTGAAGGTTTTGATAAGCCCAAACTACACCCTTCACCATTTGATAAAAATATATTTTCAAATGCTAAAGTTCTTATAATCTCTCTTGCTTTTATTCCTTTTAATGCTATATGAAATGAGTTATTTAATGTATTTTTATTATCTACAAAATAGTATAAATTATCTTTAAACTTATCTTCCAATTTTTTTATAAAAATATCTTTTATTTTAATATCTTTTTTTATATTTTTATATGATTTAAAACAAGAATATATAGCTAAACTATCTGTAAAGCCAATATTTAACTGCTCAAATCCATCATTAAATAGTAAAACTCCACTTAAAAAATATCCACAAAGTTTATAGTTATCAAAATATATAATATCACTAAATTCACAAAAATCTGCACTTGCATTTGAGATAATTTTTGCATTTGTTAAAGTTTTTAAACTCTTTAAATCTGTTTTTAAAAATGTATCCATAACATAAGATGAGATAAAAATATAGTCAAAATCATCACTTTTTAACTTATCTAAACAAACAGTTCCATCTTTATTTAAATCTAAATAAGTAACTTCAAAACCTAAGTTCTCATACATTTTACAAGCATCTATTAAAGCTTGAGATTCTCCTAGACTAACTGCTATTTTTGAATTAAGCTCTAAAAGAAGAGCCAAAAAACCCTCTTTTGAAAAAGAGAAGGTTTTTAATTTTTTAAAACAAAAATAGTTCAAAAACTCTTTACAAAGATTTTCAAACTCAAAATTAGTAGATAAACTATCTAAAGAGTAGTTTTTATCTATATTTAAATCTAAGGGATTGTATTGTAAAAAGTTTAATCTAATCAACTTTTACTCTTGAACTATGCGTATAAATATTCATTCTATGCTCTCTTGCAAAACCAACTAATGTAACTCCATGTGAAGAAGCTGCTTTAATTCCTTCAAATGTAACAGCTGCTTTTGACACAACTATTGGAATTTTATGCATTACACACTTTACAACCATCTCATTTGATAACCTTCCAGTTACATATAAAATAGATTTTCTTATATCTTTTTTACTCATTGCTGCAAGTCCAACAACTTTATCAATAGCATTATGTCGTCCAATATCTTCAGCTTCAAATATAGTTCTATCTTCAAGAACAATTTGTGCTTTATGAACACAACCTGTCTCATCAAAGAGCTTTGAGGATTTATTAAATTCACTCATCTGTTTTAAAATTTGACTAGATTTTACTTGATAGTTTGTCTGCACAAAAGAGCAATCAAAACTTAAATCAGCATTTCCTGTAACTCCAACACAACATCCAGATGTTAAAGTTTTTTGTTTAAATAGATTTTCATATGATATTGAAGAGATATCAGCCTCAACATAAACTTTCAAACCATCTTCATCTATTTTTAGTGATTTTATATCATCAATAGTAGAAATAACTGCTTCACTTATTAAAAATCCAACTATATGAGCATCTTGATGCTCTTTTATAGTCATAATAGAGATTAGTTTTTCACCATTAAGATAAAAATCTATCTTCTCATCTTTTATTACAAAATCCTCAAAACTCTCACATTTATCTTCAAAAAATTTATCTACAATAACTTTTTTAGAGTTTGTTTTATCTTTTTTTAAAAAAGAGAGAGAGTTATCTCCCTCTTTAAAAAGAGCTGTCATCTTTTTACCTTCTCTTTTTCTATATCAGCTAACACATCTGGAGCTAACTGTTCTAAATACTCTCTTGGATATTTTCCTGTAATCAGACCTTTTAAGTTACCTTTTACAGCAACTAAAGTTGAATATACAAAATCCATTAAGAAGAACATTATTAAAACACTTGCACCAAAGTGCGTATATAATAGCGCTCTTTTAAACTGTATAAATTGAGCATTTGTATATGCATCTGGATGAATAAACCAAATTAAAAATCCACTAAATAGCAACCCTGCTCCCATCATTACAAACACAATGAAAATAACTCTTTGCATTGGTTTATATCTTCCTGGAAGAGTAATTTTAGCTATTAGACTATTTTTTGATAAGATTTTTAAATCCTTAAACGCAATTATGCTCATCAATAACCAAATAGGAAACCATATAAGTCCTGTAACTTCATGAGTACCTCTTAAAATATATGGAATATAACCACCCTCGCTTCTTAAACTCCAAGTTATATTAAAACCTGTAATAATTAAAGCTAAGATAATTAATACATTTAACCAAATTATTGCTCTATGAACTAATGAAAAAACTTCAACCTGTTCATTTGGTCTTGTGATTTTTGCCTCTTTTCTACCACTTATTGTGTACATTACACAAAAAATAGCAATTTCAGCAACAAAAACCCACCAAATATATAGTTGTCTTTCATTACTTGCTCTTATAATCTCAGGAGCAATAGCTTCATAGTTTGGTCCAAATGCTCTATTTACCATCTCTTTGTAGTGTGAATCTGCTGGAGTTAAAATTCCATCAATATTCCCACCCGTTAAAATATGGATTGTGTACTTAATTAAGTAACCCCAATCTATTATCATTAAGAAATTAATAAATATAAATCCAACAACTCCAAGACCTAGAAGTGTAAAGATATATGCCCTATTTCTTTCAAAAAATGAGCTTTTTTCCATAAATTATTCCTTACCAACCATAAGAATCAGTAGCAATTCCTTTTCCTTTATGTACAGCTCTATATGTTTTAATTAAAGCAACTTCATTTGCATCTCCTACAAGTAAAGCTTTAGTTGAACACATTGAAGCACACATTGGAACTTTTCCTTCACTAATTCTATTTTGTCCATATTTTTTATACTCTTGTGGTGAATTTGTCTCTTCAGGACCTCCTGCACACATTGTACATTTATCCATTTTACCTTTTGTACCAAATGCACCATCTTGAGGAAACTGAGGCGCTCCAAAAGGACAAGCAAATAGACAATATCCACAACCAATACATTTGTCTTTATCGTGTAAAACAATACCATCTGTTCTTATATAAAAACAATCTGTTGGACAAACTTGTTGGCAAGGAGCGTCATCACAATGCATACAAGCCATTGATATTGAAAACTCTTTACCTACAACACCTTCATTTATTGTAACAACTTTTCTTCTATTAACACCAACTGGAATCTCATGAGCCTCTTTACAAGCTACTACACATCCATTACAGTTAATACATAGGTTTTCGTCACAATAGAACTTCATACTTGAAAAATTTATATTACTACTCATGACTACTCTCCTAAGCTCTTTCTATTCTTACAAGTGAACATTTAGTTTCTGGACAAGATGTTTGTTGATCAAAACCATAACTTGTTACTTGTGTTGAGTTTTCACCCATTGCATAAGGTGCTGTTCTATCAGGATATCTATATGTTAGATCCTCTCCACTCCACCATCCAGAGAAGTTTTGTGGTAAGAATACAGAGTTTTCATCAACTCTTAAACTAACTTTACATTTAATCTTGATTTTTCCACCACCAGTTCCATAAACCCACATCATTTCACCATCTTTAATTCCAAGATTTGCTGCCATATTTGGATGTAATTCTCCATACATTTCAGGGCTTAACTCTGCAAGATAGTGCGATGCTCTAGTTTCTGTTCCAGTTCCCATATGCTCAACAACTCTTCCAGAAACAACATTAATTGGATAATCTTTTGTCCAATCTTGCTCTTTTTGTTTACTCTCATATGTAACATCAACTCTAAAGTGGTTAGTTTTATCTTTAGTAGCTGGATATTTTTTAACTAAATCTTGTCTAAATGAGAAAATTGGTTCTCTATGTTTTGGAATTGGATCAATAAATTCCCAAACAATAGTTCTTGCACGAGCATTACCATAAGGAGCAAGTCCAGCGGCAAGTGCATATTTAACTAAAATTCCACTATCATCATTTTTCCAGTTTTTACCTTCAACCAAAGCTTTCTCTTTTTCACTTAGTTTGATTCCAGCTAACTCTTCAATATTTTTAGCAGTTATCTCATCATAACCACCTTTTACTCTTGAACCAACAGGTGCACTTCCTTTTGAACTTAATAAGCTAACACCATCTCTTTGTGTTCCAAATCTTGTTCTAAATCCCATACCACCTTGAGATACTGGAAGATTTATATTATATAAAACAGGGCTTCCTGGATGAGATTCATCCCAACAAGGCCATGGTAAACCATAATACTCTTTTGCAAATTTTCCTGTACCTTTTATTGAAGATGAGTTAAATAGATGCCAATTTTCTTGGTGAGCTTTCAATCTTTGTGCAGTTCTTCCTTGCATTCCAATTGTTTTTAATGCTTTTGCAATCTCATTTGTTGCATCTTCTGGCCATTTGAAACTATCTTTTTTACCCATACCTGCAATAAATTCATTATAGAATCCCATTCTTTTTGCAAAATCAAATAAAATATCATGATCCGCTCTTGCTTCATATAAAGGTTCAACTACTTTACTTCTCCATTGAGCACTTCTTCCAGTGTTTACAACAGTTCCTGAAGTTTCAACTTGTGAAGCAGCAGGTAGTAAATATAAGTTATCCTCTCTTGTTGTAATAACAGCAGCATCATTTACATAAGGATCTATAAATACAACTAAATCTAACTTATCTAAAGCCTCTTTAACTCTTTTTACATCAGTAACAGTTGAAATACCGTTTCCAATACAAACAAGTGCTTTAATAGCTGTTCCACCATTGTATTTTTCGTTAATCTCTTTTAGAACTCCATCTGCAAATAGTGAAAGTGAGTTACCTTTTGATTCCATTAACTCTTTAGATTTAAATCTTCCTTTTAGCCACTCATAATCAACTTTCCATTGATTTGCAAAGTATTTCCAAGAACCTTCAGCTAAACCATAATATCCTGGCAATGTATCAGCCAAACATCCCATGTCTGTACTTCCTTGAACATTATCATGTCCTCTTAGAATATTACATCCACCACCTGGTTTTCCTACATTTCCTAAAATTAATTGCATTATTGAACCAAGTCTTGTATTAGATGATCCAATTGTATGTTGTGTCCAACCTTGATTCCAGATTAAACATCCAGGGTTTGCACTTGCATAAAGTGTTGCAGCTTGGATTAAAGTCTCTTTTGGAAGTCCTGTAATATTTTCAACATTTTCAGGTGTGTACTCCTCACACTCTTTAAATATCTCTTCTATTCCATAAACTCTATCTGCCAAATATTTTTCGTCATACCATTTATTCTCTCTAATTAATCTAATCATCCCATATAAAAAGGCAATATCAGTTCCTGGTCTAATTCTGCAATAAAGGTCAGATTTTGCAGCAGTTTTTGTAAATCGTGGATCTACTACGATAATTTTTGCACCATTTTGCTCTTTACCCTTTAAAATATGTTGCATAGCAATAGGGTGGTTATCAGCTGGGTTTGCACCAATTATAATAATAGCTTTAGAATTATGCATATCTCCTAAGTGATTTGTCATAGCTCCATATCCAAATGTATTTGCCACACCGGCAACTGTTGGACTATGTCAAATTCTAGCTTGGTGATCTATGTTGTTTGTTCCAAACATAGCGGCAAATTTTCTAATATAATATGCCTGCTCATTACTAACTTTTGCTGATCCTAAAAACATTACTGAATCTGGACCAAATTTCTCTCTTAATTCCATTAATTTACTAGTTACTTTACTCATAGCATCATCCCAAGAGATTCTATTCCATTTTCCAGCAACTTTTACTGTTGGGTACTGTAATCTATTTGTAGATCTGATTTTATCAATCATATCTGCACCTTTACAACAGTGTCCTCCATTACTAACAGGGTGATCTTGAGCTACCTCTTGTCTAACCCAAACACCATTTTGAACCTCGGCAATCACACCACATCCAACTGAACAATGCGTACAGATAGTTTTAATTAATTTTGAACCTGGAAATGGATTTCTTACTTCCTCTTCCGTAGCATCTCTTAAAACTTTATTTGTATTTGCAAAAGCAGATGTAGCAGTGAAAGCAGTTGCTAAAGAAGCCATTTTTAGAAATGTTCTTCTACCAAAGCTATTTGCTCCCATTCTATCCTCCTTTTAAAATTTTAACTTATTTTGCAGCAGTGTAAAACTCTTCCCAAGCTGCTGTTTTTTTATAAAGAATCTCTTTTTTATTAGATCTTCCCACAACTACGCCGTTACCTTTGTTACTACCAGCACCTCTATCTTCTCTTTCAGTTGTAGCTGCTGTTGCAACAACACTTCCAGCCAAAACAGAACCTGCTATTGCAGCTCTTTTGATAAATTGTCGTCTTTGCTCTAACTCATCACTCATGATAACTCCTTTTTTTGGTTTAGGGTAAAAAGCCCCTCTAAAATCTCCTAAAGATTTTAGAGCGACTTTTTAATAAATTTTATTTAATCCCTAAATAACCCTTTTCAAAATCAAAAAAGCTCTCTAAAATCAGACCGACATTTGAGTATATTTCAGATTTTGTTGCCATTAATTTATAGGCTAATTTATCCATATACAGCCCTAAAACTTCATCAAAAAGCTCTTTTTGAAGATTCTCTTTAATATTTTGATTTATCTGATTTTCAATTAAATAAGAACTTAAAGTAAATACAAATCCAAAATGATCCTCTTGAGCTTTAAAAGAGCTCTCATCTCTTCTAATTTTTGTTTTTGCTAAAATATCTTTTACTCTTAATTGCATTATCCCACCCTCTCTCTCTTCGTGGTACCAAGAGATTCCAAGAGGAACAAACTCTCCAAAAGGGACTAAAAACAAAGATTGATACTCTTCATATAAAATATTTTTATTATTACTATTTAAATAGTTTAAAATATTAATTGAAGATTTTTCAACAATTTGACTAAAAGAGTTTTGACTTAAAATAGTTAAAGCCTCTTTTATCTCTTCCTCTTTTGTTTTTGCATACTCTTCTACAAAAAGTAAAGATAGAAGGTTATATATAAAAGCTCTTGCTTTATCTACATCTATATTATTCATTTTAACTCCTCTCTTATCATAACTTTTGGTTTACATTCATCACAGCAGTAAAGTGTTCTTTTTTTAGCTTCACTTGTTTTTGCAAAAATTGGTGCCATGATAGATGCTATTTTTTCAATAGCTTTTGTTGTTGCAAACTCTTTTCCACACTCAACACATGCAAAAAGTTTATCTTTTGCTAAAATCGACTCTTGAAACCAAGTAGGATTAAGCTCTAATTCATCATTTTTTAGTGTTAAACAATCTTTTTCAGGACAAACAAGCTCACAATATCCACAGGCTGTACATAAAGATGGATTTACTCTTAAAGTAAAATCAGATTGATTTGCAAATAAAGCATCAACATTACAAGCACCAACACAAGATAGACAAAGAGTACAGTTTGCTTCATTTACCAATACTCTTGCATAGTGAATATTTGGACCTGTTTTAACAACTCCTAAATCATCATTTCCAACAATTTTTTGAAGTCTTTGAGAGAAAACTTCTCTTTTTTTCATATCACTTTGATTAAAGTTGTAGTAAGAGTTCTCTATAAACTCCTGTTTTTGTAAAGCATCATTTAACTCTTCTTCATTTGATACTAAATAAACAGCTATTTTTCCATATTTTTTCAAATATATATCATTTACAATTCGAACACTCTCAAGAGTTCCTTTTGATATATCATTTGAAAAATAGATAAGTTGTGAACCACTTACTTGAAGATAAGTTAAAAGCATAGTTTCATCAAAAATATCTCCAACTACAAAAAGAGGTAAAACACCCTCTTTTAAATCTACATTTATATTTTCAATATTTGCTTTTGAAGAGATTATCAAAGGTTTTGTATCTTTATAAAACAAAGAGATTTCATATAAACTATCTCTTGAGGTATTAGCACTATTTAAAGAGCCACTTGGACAAACGCTTACACACTCTCCACATGCAATACAATCAACTAAAGAGAAAACTAATCTTCTACTTTTTTCATCTTTTGTAATAGCATTTGTAGGACAAACTTCAACACACTTTGCACAAACTTCATCTTTTCTTTCGTGATATTGACAAATTGATTTATCATAAGTGATAGTTTTTTTAAAAGAGTAAGTATTTAAATTTTTTCTTACAATATCTAAAGTTTTTTCAATGCTTAAAATATTTGGCTCATAAACTCCAGCTCTTTTTTTTGTTAAATTTTCATTAAACCAAACAATTTGAGATGTTTTTAAAATAATATCTTTATTTCCACCATCAACAACTACCTCAAAATTACCAATAGAGTTTTTTATCTCTTTTATAAGTTTTGATTCAACTTTATAAAGATCAAACTCATCTTTATTTAGATTTTTTGAAAAACTATTAAACTCTTCTATATCATCATAAATTATCATCAAACTATTTGATATTTCAATATTTTCTTCAAAATCTTGAGCAAAATCAAATTTAACACCATTTATCTCATAAAGTTTTAATACATTTTGAATCTTGTTTGATAGCTTATCTTGTGAATTTTTTATATAAAAATCTATCTCAGAAGCAATAAATTCAGACTTTACATCATGTGAATTTGATATCAAAAAGTTTTTACCTTCAATATCATTTAGACTTGTAGCTACTTGGATTTTTTCACTTAAAGGGAAATCCAACCCATTTTTATTGTAGTATATAAACTCTTGCATAACCTATGCCCTTAATTTTTAGTAAAAAATATTTTACCATATTCTATATATAAAGAAGTTAAATAAAACTTAATTTATTAAATATATAAAACATCATATAACAAATAGACTGAGAGTTTTAAACTCAAATAATGTAAACTTATGAATGGTTAAAAAAGTTTTATTTGTAATGCTTATTTTTATTTTAATATATACTCTTAATAGTGAAAAATCTTATAATCAAGAAAATATATTGATTGCATCTTCTATACCACAAAGTGGAGCTTTAAAAGATTGGGGAGAGTCAGTTTTTGAAACTACAAATAGTTATTTTAAATATGTAAATGATAATAACTTAATAGAAAATAGAAAAATATTTTTTAAAGCTTTAGATGATAAATATGAACCCGATTTAAGTTACGAAAATATACACAAACTATCAAATGAGAATATTTTAGCTTTTTATGGAATAGTTGGAACACCTACAAACAGTAGAGTAATCTCAATTATAAAAGAGAGTCAAATTCCATACTTTGCACCATTTTCAGGGGCAAGTTTCTTAAGAGATAACAATTTTTCAAATATTGTAAACTTTAGAGCATCTTATAAACAGGAGATTGAATCCTTAATAGATTATGTTGTAAATAAAAAAGGATTAAATAAAATAGCAATTTTTTATCAAAATGATGAGTATGGAGAAGAGGGATATATTTCAACTTTAGAGGTTTTAAAAAATAAGAATATCTCTTTTATATCAACAGGAACTTATAAAAGAAACACTCTATCTATAAATCATGCATTTAATGAGATAAAAAACTCTAAACCAGAAGTTGTAATAATGATTGGAGCTTCAAAAGCTAGTTCACTATTTATTCAAAAAGCAAAAGATGAAAAGATTTTTCAAAATACTATTTTTTGCAACATCTCATTTAGTGATGCAAACTCGATAGTAAAAGAGCTAGAAGCTTCAAATATCAATACAAAAAATCTAATTTTTTCTCAAATAGTTCCAAACTATGATGATAAATCTTTAAAAATTGTTCAAGAGTATCAAAATATAATGAATAAATATTCAAACAATTTAGAGTTTGGTTTTATCTCATTTGAAGCCTTTTTATCTTCAAAAATTTTGGTTGATGCTATAGTTAAAAACATAGATAACTTAAGTAAAAAAAACTTTATTAATAGTTTAAAAAATCCATCAAAAGATATTTTACATGAGATAAAACTAGAGTTTAAAAATAGTCAACTTTTAAATAAAATCTATTTATATGAGTACAAAAATGGTAAATTTCAAGAGCTTGTAAGATGAAAAAACTACTTAAATATTTTGATACACTAAAGTTTTCATATAAAGCAAACTTCTTAATTTTTATTATTGCTGGTGGGATGATTTCAATTATAGTCTTATCTCAAATCTCAATATTTATTTTAAAAGATGATTTTGACACACTTTTTGATAAAAGAACAAAAAGTTTAATTAAACTTCAAACTATTAAAGACTCATACAAAATTAACATTCAAGACACACTTACTGAATTTGAAAAAAATAGTCTAAGCTATGAACAGACAATTGAGGTATTAAATATAGCTAAGGAGATTATTGAGAAAAATTGGAGTGAGTATAAATATAGATTAAACAAAGATTATAATAACTCAATATTATCAAAGATAAAAACCTATTTTATAGATTCAAATCACTATAAAAACCAATATATAAAAGAGCTAAATATTGAAAATATTGATAATAAAATGGTTGATATTTTTAGCTCAATTGAAAAATTAGATAAAAAAAATAGCAAAGAGTATTTTACAAATATAAATTTTAATATAGACTCAATTTTTGTATATTTAGGAAGTCTTGTAAACTATGATTTAAATCTCGCAATAAATGAGAAAAGAGATACTGATAATATTTTTAAATTAGTTACAATATTCTCTTTTATCTCCATCTTTTTTGTTGTATTTTTTACAATTATCTTATCTTTATTTATCACTTTTCACTTTAGAAAATTGTACTATTTGCAAGAGAAAATTGTTGAAAAAAAGACAAAAGAGCTAAAAGAGTTAAATAACAATTTAGAGCAAAGAATTAAACTAGAAGTTGCTAAAAATAGAAAAAAAGATATTATTATGTTTCAACAAGCAAGATTTGCAAGTTTAGGAGAGATGTTAAATAATATTGCTCATCAATGGAGACAACCTCTTGGTTCAATTACAATGATTATTCAAAGTTTTCAAACAAAAATGAGAGTAAACAAACTATCACCTGAGTTTGTTGAACAAAAAGTAAAAGATGCCCTACTTTTAGCACAAAATATGTCAAATACTTTAGATGATTTCAAAAACTTTTTTAGTCCAAATAGATCAAAAAATAGCTTTTTTATAAAAGATTGTGTAGAACACTCAATTGAATTATCAAAATATTTTTTAAATAAAGAGAGCATAAAAATAGATTTAGTTGTAAAAAAAGATAGACAAATTACAACTTTTTATAATGAACTTTCTCATATATTTTTAAATATAATCTCAAACTCTAAAGATGCTTTAGTAAGTAATGTTAATAAAAATGATAGAATCATAAAAATTATCGTAAATAGCAAAAAGAGTTTTGTTTTTGTTAATATTATTGATAATGGAGGTGGAGTTCCTGATGATATTTTGCCAAAAATATTTGAACCCTACTACACAACAAAATATAAAAGTGCTGGAACTGGAATTGGTCTTTATATGTGCAAACAGATTGTTGAAAAACATTTAAATGGTGAAATATCTTGTAAAAATATAAAATTAGAGGTAGATAAAAAGATATTCAAAGGAGCATCTTTTACAATTACAATACCAATATTTGAGGATAAAAATGAGTAATAATTTAGAAATTTTAAAAGATTTCAATATTTTATATCTTGAGGATGATGAGAGTTTATTAAAACATACAAAAGATGTTTTAGAGGATTTTGTAGCAAATATTTATGGTGTTAAAACAACTGTTGAAGCTATGAAAATTTTACTTGAAAAAAGAGTTGATGTAATTATTAGTGATATACAACTAGAGAATGAAAATGGTATTAATTTTTTAAAATATATTAAAAGTAAAAATATAAATATTCCTAGCATCTTAACAACAGCTCACGCGGATACAAACTATTTAATAGAAGCCATTAAATTAAAAGTTGAAAACTATCTTATTAAACCAATAGATATAAATGAACTTCTGGATAGTTTAGTTGATGTTCTACTTCCAAAAATACAAGAAAAAGAGTTGAAAAAAAATGAAAATATTATCAAAACTATTGGAGCAATTACAGATAGTAAACAAGTAGAGATTGTAAAATATATTTTCAATAATCTTGATGAAAAAAAACAGTTTTATGCATCTTATAGTGAAATTATGGATAAATTTTCTATTTCTAAACCAACTTTGATTAAGCTTTTTAAAGATTTAGCTGATAAAAATATTTTAATAAAAATTGCTCATAAAACTTACCAATTTGATGAAAAGAGCTTAAATGATTGTTAAAATAAAAGCTTTTTATAAAATATTTGGTCCAGGAATTTTAATGGCAACTGCTGCTATTGGAGGTTCTCATTTAGTATCTTCAACTCAAGCTGGAGCTTTATTTGGTTGGAGTTTAGCTATATTTATACTTTTAATAAATTTTTTAAAATACCCATTCTTTTTAGCAAATGTACAATATACAATGGCTACAAAAAAGAGCTTAATAGAGGGTTATGCATCTTTAGGAAATGGCTGGTTGTGGCTTTTTACAGTTTTAGCTGTAATTGCTGCTGTTGTAAATACTGCTGCTGTTTCAATGTTTGCAGCAAGTTTGTTGGGATATTTTATTCCTATAAAACTAACTATTTCTCTTCTTAGTTTTATAATTATTTTTTCTTCTCTACTTATCTTAATTGCTGGGAAATATACTCTTTTAAATAGTGTTGCAAAGATAATTATGATAACTCTTAGTATTGCAACAGTAGTTGCTGTTGTTATGGCTGCAAGTAAAAATGTTGATCCAGCTTTAGCTGATGATTTTATATCTCCATCTGCTTGGACAATTGCTAGTTTAGGGTTTATTGTTATTCTAACAGGTTGGATGCCAGCACCTATTGAGATATCAAGTATTAGTTCTATTTGGTTAAAAAATCAGATAAAACAGACAAATATAAACGCAAAAAATGCTTTGCTTGACTTTAATGTAGGATTTATAGCAACTGCAATTTTAGCTCTATTTTTTCTAGCTTTAGGAGCTTTAGTTTTGCACGGAAGCGCTTATGAGTTTAAAGATGGAATAGCATTTTCTCATCAACTAGTATCTATGTACACATCTGTAATTGGTGATTGGTCAAGACTTCTAATAGCTTTTATAGCATTTGCTTGTATGTTTGGAACTTCGATTACTGTTATTGATGGTTATGGAAGAGCCGTTGCAGAAGCCTTTTCGTTAATTAGAAAAAACAGATCTGCTTCAAATAGAAGTGTTGCTGTTTGGACAGTTTTTATATCAATTATTGGATTTTTAATTATAAGTTATTTTGCAAGTTCTATGAGAACAATGCTTGATTTTGCAATGATATTATCATTTACAACAACGCCTATATTTGCATTTTTAAACTATAAACTTGTAAAAAGTACAAAACTTCCAAAAGAGCTTCAAAATGGGATCTTTTTAAATCTTTTATCTATTTGTGGATTGATATTTCTTTTTGGATTTTTGATTCTGTTTATTATTTATAGATGGTTTGGATTTTTAATTGGTTTGTAATATTTATATAATTTTTTAATCTTCATTCGATTTTGTAGATATCTCTACAGATTCTTATGAAGTTGTTTTAATTTCTTTTAGATTTAAATCAAGCTTTGGTTTTGCATGTAAAAAAAAGTAAAATATTTTTTACTATTGTTTAAATAAAAATTTAAAATTGCTTATGTATAATGTATAGTTTTTTAGAAAATTTGAAAGATATTATATGAACAATGAATACAAATTAACAAAATTTGTTCAAGCTGCTGGTTGTGCTGCAAAGATGGGTCCGGGGGATCTAAAACAAACTCTTTGTAATCTAAACAACAAAGATGAACAAGTTTTAGTAGGTTTTGATACAAGTGATGATGCTGGAGTTTTTCAAATTGATGAAAATCTAGCTTTAGTTCAAACTGTTGATTTTATAACTCCAGTTGTTGATGATCCATATGTTTATGGACAAATTGCTGCTGCAAACTCACTTAGTGATATTTTTGCGATGGGAGCAGAAGTTAAAACAGCTTTAAATATTGTAGGTTTTGATAAAACAAATATTGCAAAAGATGCTTTAGCTTTAATTCTAAAAGGTGGCAATGATAAGATTAGAGAGTGTGGTGGTGTTCTTTTGGGTGGTCATACTATTGAAACTCCTGAGATGTACTATGGTCTAAGTGTTACAGGAGTTATAAATCCAAAAGAGATTATTAGAAATAATAGTGCAAAAGCTGGTGATGTTTTAATTCTTACAAAACCTCTTGGTATGGGAATTTTAACAACAGCTATAAAAAGAGATTTAATAGATTTAAATTTAACAAAACATTGTGCACAAATTATGGCTAGTTTAAACTATATTGCTTCAAAAATCATGAGAAAATATAAAGTAAGCTCTTGTACAGATATAACAGGATTTGGACTTTTAGGTCACGCTTTTGAGTGTATAAATGAGAATATCTCTTTTTGTATATCTTCAAATGAAGTGCCTTTTGTAAAAGAGGCTTATGATTTAGCAAAAAATGGTGTTCTTCCAGGTGGCTCAAAAAGAAATATTAAATTTATGGAAGATAAAGTTTTATATAAAGATGGTTTAGATGATACTATTAAAGCAATTCTTTGTGATGCTCAAACATCAGGTGGTCTTTTAATAGCAATGAATAAAGATGATGCAAAAGAGTTTGTAAAAGAGCTAGAAGATTTTAGTTTTGGATATGCAAAAATTATTGCAGAGGTTATTCCAAGAGGAAAAAAAGAGATTATTATTAGTTAATAACTCTCTTTTTTTATTAACTCATCATATAGTTTAGTAGCTTTAGATATCTCCTCTTCTGAAGCTTTTCTTCTACAAGAGAGATAACCTTTTAAACCATCGCAACTCTCAAAAGGGTAAACAGTTGCAAAAACCCAATAGTATCCACCATCTTTTCTTGCATTTTTTACATATCCAGTCCAAATTTCTCCTCTTTTGACATTTAAACCTCTTTTCTAAACTTTTTACTTTTTGCATCACTTAATAGTTTTTGAGCAAGTTTGGATACAGTTTTTGAAATAGAGCTTACTTGTTCAGATTCAATAGCATTTTGTTTTGTAACACTATCTAATAAAACTACAGCTTGATTTATCTGTTCAATTCCAAAAATCTGCTCTTTTGAAGCTTTTGAAACATCTTCGATAATATCTATAGTTTGACCTATATTGTTATTTAACTCTTCATAACCTTTTATCATATTTGAAGATATAAGCTTTCCATCATCTGCTTTAAGTGTTGCCTCTTCAACCAAAGTTTTTATTTTTTTAGCAGCTTCTGCACTTCTATTTGCTAAGTTTCGAACCTCCCCAGCAACAACTGCAAAACCTTTTCCAGCCTCTCCTGCTGTTGCAGATTCAACTGCTGCGTTTAAACTTAAAATATTTGTTTGAAATGCTATTTGATCAATTATAGTAATTGATTCATTTATGGCTCTTATTTTAATATTTATATCATCCATAGAGTTAGCAGTTTTTTTTGCCAAATCTTCTCCAACAAAAACTGATTTTTTAACAATTTGTCCCAAATTTGCCATTTTTGTAGCATTTTTTGTATTTTCTCTAGTTATATTTGTAATCTGTTCTAATGATTTTGTAGTTTGCTCTAATGAACTTGCTTGTTCACTTGTTTTTAATGCTAAATTATTCATTGAAGATGACATAAGTAAAGAGTTCTCTTCTAAAATATCTCCATTTTCAAAATTGTTTCTTGCGCTATTCTCTAAAGTTTTACCAAGTAAATTGATACTTTCCATCAATAATCTCATCTGGTCTTTATATTTATCTATAGAGTCTATACTATCTGTGAAATCATTTTTTGTATAACTATCTACAACTTTTAAAATATTTGAAGTAGCTTCATCTATACTAGCTAACATATTATTAATAGTATTTTTTAATGTAAAAATAGTTGGATTAGAGCTACTTGCTTTTATTCTACAGTTATAAATTCCTTGTTCAACTTTATCTGCTGTTAATACAAGTTCGCCTAAAACTCTCATATCATCTTTTACACTTTTATCAACTCTTTTTATCTCTTTATTCCATGATTGAAACATTAAATCTAACTTTTTATTTCCAGTTGATTCAATATAATCAAACTGATTTTTTTCGTGAGATATAAATTTAATAAATTGATTAAAATAGTTATTAATTGTCTCTAAATCTCTATTTGAAATTGCACCAAACATAAAACTCCTTTATGGATCTATATTTTGAAATGTTATTGCAATAAAGATTTGTTTAGTAGCCTTATAATGTTATTTGATATTTAATTTGATATTTGAAATGTAAAACAAGGACGATAAAAAAATTTCAATAATTTAGGAGCTTTTTATGGCAAGTAAAATATAAAATTTATAAAAAAGATATTCAAAGAGCAAAAGAGCTATTAAAAAGTTAAAATTATATTATAAATTCATATATAGAGTATTCAGAAAATATGAAAAGTAATTTAAAAAATAGTTTCTCAAACAAAGATAGTGATAAGATTTTAGTAGATGTTTTAAAGAGCTTTGAAATAGAAGAGAAACAAGAAAATGAGAAACTACTTATCTCTTATTATATTTATGAAAATGATAAAAAAGATGAAGGAAAAAAGAGTAAAGATGCCTTTTTATATGCTGGGTATTTAGTTTTTGAGTTTAAATTAAAAGATGAGTTGCTTTATAAAATACAAATTGATTATATGAATATTGATACAAGTGATATAAAAAGTAGAATGAGTTGTGCTATTGAGTCGTTTTTGACTATTTAATAGACTATATTAACTTATTCCAATATAGAAAAAATATATCATCAAAAAGATAGTCCAAGCTAAAATTCCAATTACTGCTATCCCTTTTACTCTGTTCATTTTATCTTTCCTGTGATAATTTAAAGATGATTGTACTAAAAATTTCTTAAATATCTATTTTTTATTCTTATAAGCAAAAGGGAAAAATAGTTTATGTGGTTTTTTGAAAATCTCAATTATTAAGTTTTTAATAAAAGAGAAAAAGTTACCAAACTTGGTATCTCTTGACAATAAAGATACTTTTAATGCTAAAGTAAAACTTACAATTAAATTTACAAAACCTATTAGTAAAACACAAACTAGATAGTATATAAAAAGAGTTACAGATATATCAAAATGCATTGATGTATATCCTAAATATGCGCTTGAAAATGCAACATGCGAAATATCAAGTGGAAGATTTAATAAATATCCAATAAAAGGTGTTATTCCCAAAAGAATACCAAAAAAGAAGTTTCCTAATATTGAACCATAATGCTCATGCAAATATGTTGCAAATTTTTCTCTATATTTATCATTTATTAGTTTTTTTAGTAAAGGTTGATGATAGTATCTATCTTTTAACTCCAACAAATCAGCTCTATTGTCAAAATAACCAGAGATTAATCCAGATAAAAAGAGCCATACTCCAGCAATTGCTGCATAAAATAGTGCTATATTTGGTTCAAGATTTTTTAAATAGTATTTTATATCCTCATCATCTAAAATTATATAACCATTTTTTATAGCTAAATAAGATATCAAAAATGCTACACTTATTGCTAATATTACATTTCCAGCAATTGCTGAAAATTGAGAACGACTAACTTGAAATATTAAATCAATAATCTTTTTTTGATTTGCCTTATTCTCTTCATCTTGCTCTATCTCTTGAGCTAGTTTTGATGCTGTCATAGCTGGTTGTTTTGTAGCAACAGTAAAACCTAAAATATGTATAAATACAAATCCTAAACCATAATTTAAACTACTTAAAACTGTTTGAGTTCCTATTGAAAATCCAGCTTGGGTGATATTGATTTTTATAAGTGCCATAATAGCTATTATAACTCCAGCTCCAGCTGCACTAAAAAACATTTTAAAATAAGCTTTTAAATCAGTTGCTATATAGTGTTCACCATGTTCACTTGTATAGTTTGTAACACTTCTTGCTACAATTTTTATTCCCTGTTTATATAGATCTATTAATGAATTTTTTTTACTATTTTCTACAACTGATTCTTTAAAAAAATTTACAAAAATTTCATTTGAATCTTTTGTATCAAAATGTTTTATTAACTCTATTATATATTCAACTCTTTTTATCATTTGAGTTAATCTTTCAAGTTGATATGTTAAATCTATTGAAATGCCATTATGAAGAGATTTTCTTTTTAAAGCACTCACTTGCTCATAAGATTGTTGCAATAAAACATCTAACTCCTCTAATTTTGATTTTGTAATTTCAATATTCACAAAATCTGATTGAATAGTTGCTATATATGATGCTATATCTCTTTGTAGTGCTATAAAAGCTGAATCTTTATTTAATATCTTTTTATCAAGCCTAATAAAATTTGAATCAAACTCTTCAGCTGCTATCCAAATAGATAAAATTTCAAGTGCATCTAAAAGTTCATTAAAAAGATGATTTTTTGTTTTTGCTATATTTTTTGAGTTATTAAATAGAGCTTTAAAAAACTCTATCCATATACTATTTTCAATAGAACAAACCCATTTAAAATCATCTTTTTTATTAAATATAGTTCCAAAAATATAGTTTAAATCACCTTTTTTTGGTGGATTTGGTAGAAATTTATTATAAAATCTCTCTCTTGCTTCATAAGAGAAGTAGTTGCTTGATAAAATCCCAAAATTAATAATATTTGTAGATATTTTTGATTCTATAAAAACTTGATTTATAGAGTTTGATATGTTTTGTGCCAACTCATCTTTTGAGTTAAAAAAATCAATAATCTTATTTATTGACTCTAAACTAAAAGTAATATCATCTTTACTTTTTGGTCTAATAAAAGAGATAATATATTTTAACTTATCAATAATATCAATATCTTCACTACAAATACTCTCTAATAACTTTTTAAAATTTTCATCTATATTCAAACTAAACCTCAATCTTTTTATCTAAAGCATTATAATTTAAAGTTTATTAGCTTTGGCTATAAATGAGTTTATATAATTTATTAAGTAAAATACGAAATTATAAAAAAAGGAAATAAGTGATTAATATAAAACTAGAGTTAAAAAATGTTGTTGAGCAAACAATGATTCCAGAATCTAAAGCTTTTTTAGATGAGTTAAATGAGCTAATATCAAGCAATAATGCTTGTGATGATGATATTGAAGCAAAAAAAGATATGGAGTCATTTTTACAAGAGTTAAATGCTATTTTAAATGCTATTGAAAAAGATGAAATTACAGATGAGCAAGCAGCTGATATTTATGAAAAAATCATTAATATGCTACAAGAGCATGAAGATGAGGAGTAAATACTATATTTTTAATAGCTCTTTCATCTTTTGGAAAAAAGTTATTAATCTTTAGAAGATTTGATTCTCTTCTTCTAAATCAAACAACGCTCTTGAGCTTATTGCAATTACAAGTTTGTTGTTTAGATTATATGACATTTTTTGATTCTTTATATTTTTGTTTAATTTATTCTTTTTGTATCTTCAAATTCAAATACAAAATCTTCATATTTTAATATATCAATTTCACCACTATAAGTTGTTTCATCATAGGTAATTAACTTATATTTATATTTTTTTTCACTATCAAAATTTTCAAATGCTCTAAATTCTCTTTGTCTTGTTTTTTCATCTTCTATATTATATGATACTTGATAAAGTCTGTTTTCACATCTAAAATCTATCTCATAGTTTTCTTTTATATATGTAAGCTCTTCACAAAATTTATTTAGTACAACAAATACTTCATTTTCTAACATAGCCCCATTATTTATAGTTCTATTTATACCTAAATTTAAAAAACCATTATCACTTAAATAGACTTTTTTAGCCGATTTTATCTGTTCTGTCATCTTCGTGTGATACGATGAAATAGTATGTATTAAGAAATTATCTTCAAAATAGTTTATATACTCTTTTATAGTTTTTGCATCTATATTTATTTTTTTTGCTAAACCCAAATAATTAAGCGATGAAGTTGCATTTGATACTATATAGTAAAACAGATCTTTTAGTTGTGATGAGTTTTTAATATTGTATCTTGGAACAATATCCTTAAAAATAATATCTTCTGCAATATTTTTGAGTATATCTTTCTTTATTATCACATCATCTGTACTTATTACATCATAATATCCACCCCATTTAAGATACTCATCTTTTGCTCTAGATATTTCTATTTTATTTGATATTTGTTCTAATCTAGAGCCATAAGATATATTTTTAAATTTTAAAAACTCCGTAAAGCTAAAACTATAAACCGATATTTTAAGGACTCTTCCAGTTAAAACAGTTGCAAAATCACTTGTAAGTAGTGATGAATTTGAGCCTGTGATAATAAATTTGATATTGCTATTTTCATATTTTGATTTTACAAATACTTCCCAATTTTTAAATATCTGTATCTCATCTATAAAAAAATAGATTTTTTGTGATAAATTTGGATTAGCTAATTTTAGATAATTATCAAATATTTCTGCTAAATAACTTGCATCTTGTTTATAAGGAATAAACTCTGGTTTTTCAAGATTTATAAAAAATATATTTTTTGCTTCAACAGTTTTTAAAAGCTCTTTTATCACAAGCTTTGCTAGAGTACTTTTACCAACTCTTCTTGCACCAATAAGTGCTACAATTTGTTTTGTAGTTAAGTATGAAAGTACTTTTGGCAATAATTCACGACTTATAAAATTATCATAAGCATTTAAATTGTTCCAGTGTGGGTTATCTTCTAAAAGAATTGATTCCATATATTTTATCCTTTTTAGGAATGTATTCTGTATATTAGCATATTATTTATAAATATCTTAACAATTCTTTTATTCTATCTATAAAATATTGCTCTCTTTTAATAACTCATTTTCAATATCAAGTGGAATAATTTTAATATTTCCTTCATTTCCAAAATATTCAAATATTCTACTTTTTTCCAAATAATCTGATTTTGGATAATAGATTCTTAAACTCATAAGTTCGCAAATATCATCTTTATAATTCTCTTTTTGCTCTTTTAAAAATATATGTTTATATGCAAATAGTTGATAAAAATCACTTTGAGAAAAATCATTATCTTTTTCTATTAACTTCCATTTTGCATCGGCTACACAAATAACTTGATTATCTTTTTTTATTAAAAAATCAGGTCTTACTGTAAATAGTTTTTTTACAAAATCAACTCCTCCATTTTGAGCTTCTATTTGCAGATGCGAATATCTTTTTTCAAGCCACCACTGTACAAAACACTCAAAAAGTTTTTCCATTGGATACAAGATAGCAAATGCAATAGTATCTCCACTAAAAGAGCTAAAAGACTCTTTTTTTAAAAATACTTTAGACCAAATCAAAGCATTTTTATAGTGTTCCATTCCACGACCTGTTTTAACCATAGAAAAATCTTTATCAACATTCAAAGACAATTCAATCCAATTCAAATGTTGCATATATTGTCTTATTTTTCTTTGATTATCAAAATCTCTTGAAATATTTGAAAGTAATTTTAAAGTTGATTTTATAAGTCTATTTTCTGCTCTATTTTGATTATAATCATCATATTGCACATAAAATCTCTCTTTGTGAACACTATTTCTTTTTATCTGTTCATTTATTAAAAGTTTTCCTTTGAGATAAAAAAGATTATCTTCGCACCCTACATAATCGGACTTTATTCCTTTTTTTATGATAATTCCAACTTCTTGTAAAAACATAAAAATAAATATTTCAAAAATCTCTAAATTTTTGATTCGTTCAAAATTTGCACTATCAATATTTTTATAATTTGGTAATTTATAAAGCAGATGTAAAAGCTTCATAAAGATTTGTTTTGATTTTTCAATCTCTTTTTCTTTATTTACTTCTTCATTTTTACTTACAGTTTTTGGCAATATTTCAAGTATAAATCCATTTGTAGTTTGAATAGTTCCTACATAGCTTTTTGCTTGTAAATATCTACCATTGCCTGTAAATTGTAAAACATCTTTACCTTTATCTGTTTTGGCAAATGATTCTAACTCATCATAGAATTTTTTATCTATTTTTGCACATAAGAACTTATTTGATGGCTCAATTTCATATCCAATAAGCCCAAATTCACTAATAGATGCTTTATTATTGTTCTTCATTTGAATTTACATCATCTGTTTTATCAACTTCTATTTTTTTTGATAAATTAACATTATCATCATATATCTTTTTAAAATTAGCTATTTCCCAATTTTTATCACTTACTTTATAGATTTTTTTACCATTAATTTTAGTAATATTTTTTAAATAATCACTATTTGATTTTTCCTCTTCTATCATTCCATTCTTATTTAAAACCAAATCTATATTTTCCCAATCTTCATAAAAATACTCTGCAAGAAGTGGAATAATTTTATTTTTAAATGCAAATTTCAAATCATCTAAAGTTTTAACATCTATCAAATACGCATGTCCTATTGTATGGTCTCTATCGTATAGATACTCTATTCTTGTATTTATAGCTTCAAGTAATTTATCAAGTTCAATTCCTGTATCAGTTTCATCATCTTTTGAAACTTGAACTTTAATTTTATCTTTACTCAATAAACTAGAATTTGGAGCCATCTCTTCAAAAACAAATCTTCTTCGTAGAGCCGTATCAATTGGAGCGATACTTCTATCAGCTGTGTTCATAGTTCCTATAATATAAAGATTTTGTGGCACTCCAAATTCATCTCCACTATAAGGCAATTTTACTTTTATCTCTTCATCTGCATCAATTCTTTTTGATGGTTCAATAAGTGTAATAAGCTCTCCAAATATTTTAGAAATATTTCCTCTATTTATTTCATCTATAATTAGAACATAATTTTTAATAGTGTTATCTTCTAAAGATTGTGGCTCTAACTTCTCAAAAATACATTTTGCAATTACTGGTTGATAAGAGAAATGCCCACGCGTATTATCAAAATCTTGTTTTTCTAAATAATCTAATATTGATTTTCTAGACAATGAATGTTCATTATTTTGAGAATTCTTTACTTTAACTTTTTCATTAATAGATATTATTTCAAAATCAATACCTGTTAAAGTTTTTAATTTTTGATTTTCTTTAAGAAAATCTTTAAAATTAATATTTTCTAGCTCAAACTTAATATGATTTTTTTGTTTAGCTATTTCACAAAGTTTTTTAAAAATACCTGCTTTAACTTCATAAGTTATTTTTTCATCTTTTGTTTCTGCTTTTATTCCCTCAACAAACTCTTCATATCCATAACTTTGATGAAATGTCACAAACTCTATTTGTCCAGCTTTTTTGTACTCTTCAAATTTTGCTTTTAACTTTTCTCTTTCTTCTTTTGTATGAGTTTCTTTTTCTAACAATTTTTTAATTTCTTCATTTGGCTGTTGTTCTATAATAATCTCCAAAGCTTTATTTATAGTATTGTAAGTTTTCCCAGTCCCTGGACTTCCATATAATATTTGGTTTAGTGGTATTTTAATTTCATTATTTTGCACTTTTTCTCCTTCTTTTATATCAAAATTTTTATCTAATCTTTTTAAGTTTTTTTCAAAATCGTCCATTGAAATAAAAAAATTATTTTCAAAATCATTTTGCTTAATTACCTCATCACATATATTTTTAAATTGTTTTATATAATAATTTAAATTAGTATATAAATCATCCTCTTTAAAAGTAAAATTTGTATATCCACTATCATAATGTGTAATTTCAAATAAATCTAATTCTTTCAATTTCTTAATAATATCTTCATATATTTTTAATTCTATTTCATTTGTTCTACCTTTTGTAGTAATAACAATTGACTGTTTATTTTTATCTAATGACACTGAAAAACCTATTGTATTAATCATGTGCCCACTTCCAATTTTATACAATGGTATATAAATATAAGTTTCATCACCTTGAAATTTATATCCACTACATAATCGGCATTTTGAAATATTCTCTTTATGAGAGTTATGGTTTTTCCTAGTCGCAAATGTAAAAAATTGGTTTTCTTTTCTATAATTAATTAAATATTTAAATAGCTCATTATGTTTCTCTATTATTTGTTCTTCACTCATCTAACACACTCCTTTAATTTTTCTAAAACTTTAACCATCGCCAAAGTATCAAGTTTACAATACTCTAAAAGCGAATCCCTATATCTTTGTTTCAACGCTTCATCAGTTATTTTTGATAACTTTACAAAAGCTTCCATGGCTTCTCCACCATTGTGGATTAAATCTAGCTCTTTATAAGCATTTTCAAACTCAGGAACGAGTGATGGAAGTACATATTTTATAGAGTAGCTTCCTTTCATATTTGGATGGTAGTAATCTTTATTAGCAAATGGAGTCATCAAATCTTTGCAGTTATCATGAATAGCCATCAAACTATTGCTTAAATTTGGAAATAAACTTGCCAATTTTCTTATAACACCTTTTTCAAATCCCATGTTATATGCAAGAACCGTAACATTTGATGGAATATCTTCTACAAGCTTTTTGGCTATTTGCTCTCTTGGATCAACTCCATCGGGTGCTAAAAACTCTTTGTGTTCAAGTCTTCCATCTTTGTGTTCAATATGTAGTGAGTATTGAAAAGGAATTTGTGCATATGGACTAAGTCCTACAAACTCTGGAATTGCTTGTTGAAAAGTCTCAAAATCAAGATGGTATATTGGGTAACTCAAACTCTCTAAAAACTCTTTTATAGCCTCTTTATTTATTATCGTTTTATTTTCAAGTTCTAATTCTATTTGTATTTGTTGAGAAACAGAAAAAGAGTCAATATTTTCTATTTGTGAAAACTCTAAAATACCATTTTTATAAAGTTCAAATTTCTTTTTACTTTGAAGTCTTGAAATATCAAATATAGAGTATTTAGGAATATGTGACCAGCAATAATTTTTGGCATCACACTCATATGGGGTCATTACAATGAGTTCCTATATCTATATTTGGTTCATCTTCTTTTGAAAGAGTTTTTCTAAATATTTCAAGATTGTTTTTTATATTTGCTTGCAGCTCTTTGATTTCATAAGTTACATCAACTACACAAAAAAGTTGATTTATATCCAACTCTTCAGCTCTTACATAGTTATTGTTTATGTGTATCACATTTACTTTTTTTACATCATATCCCAAACCATTTAAAACATAGTATTGAACAGATGCATCGTGAAGATATATATCTTTAATTTGTGTTGAGCTTTTTACTTCATTTATAATTACACTATTATCTTTTATATTTAAAATATCAACCATAATCAAAATACCATCAAACTCAAATGTAGCTTCATAGATATTTTGAGTCCCTTGATTTATATAATCTTGAGTTAGAGTGATTTTATCTTGAAAAGTAGTATTAAGATAAGGTATTTCAACACCATTTGGAAAAAGCTTACAAGCCAAATCTCCAACTACATTTCCATTTTCAAAAATAGCTTGTGCTGCTACATCAGGTGGTGTTAAAACATCTTTTTTGTGTTTTTTTAGCCAAAGAGATTTTTGGCACTGTATTGCTCTTGTGTAGAGTGATTTTGATAATTTCATTTTATATTCCCTTAAAAATTGGACTTAATTCTATCTATTATGATATTTTACTTTTATTAATTTATCAGCTCTTTTTATTTAAATACTCTTCTATATCTTTTGCAATCTCATCAATAGCCAAACTAGCTTTTTTGTATAAAACTTTTGAGTATAGTTTGTCATTTAAAAATACGCTTTTTTCTAAGTTATTTAAAATAGAGATTTTTATTTTTGAAGTTAAAAGTCTATCTGTATTTATAACAGCTCCACTAGTTCCTATTACAACTAAAACTTCACAATCATAAAACTCATTATACATATTTATATATTTTGGAGCATCTTCACCAAAAAAGACAATATTTGGTCTTAAAAAGCCACTACATTTTGGGCAAGTTTCATGCTTTTTATACTGCTCTTCATATCCTATATTTAAAATTTTATTACATTTTACACATCTAAGTTCTTGTAAAAAACCATGTAAATGAAGTACATCTTTACAGTTTGCTTTTTCAAACATATCATCAACATTTTGAGTAATAACTGCAATATCATTTGGGTATTTAGTTTTTAATTTTGCTACAACTTCATGAGCATAATTTGGTTTTTTATCTTTTAGATTTACTCTTAACATATCATAAAATTTTATTGTATTATCTTTATTAAAATCCAAACAACCACTTACACAAATATCTTCAATCTTATGATTTTCCCAAAGTCCATCTTCATCTCTAAAAGTAGAAATTCCACTTTCAGCACTAATTCCTGCACCACTTAAAATAATTATTTTTGCCAAATTTTAATCCTTTTTATCGTCTCTACGAACTATAATATATCTTTTATTTGTATTAAAATAATTATAATAAACTATTTTAAATCTCTTTTAAATACCCTTGAACCCTATTTTTAATCTCATCAGCCAACCATTGAGGTTCAAGAACTTTTATATATGGAATATAGTATAAAATAAGTGGAATTATTTCCATTTCATTTGATATTTTTATCTCTATTTCAATTGAGCCATCTCTATCAACACCAATTATACTTTGACCTCTAAGTGGTTTTCTTTCAAAATATTTTCTAATTTGTTTATCTATAAACAATCTTACACTAAACTGAACATCCAGATTAAACCAAACACTATTTGCATATTTTAATCTCTCTTCAACTATAACAGGAATTTCAAATTTTGAATTAAGTAGCTCTATCTTTTTTATTGTTTTTAGATGATATTTTTTAAAAGTTTCTTTATCTTTTTTAATATGAAGAGCAAGCAAATACCAAAAACCATCAAAGAATGCTAGTTTTAGGGGTTTTACATGGAAATTATATTTTTCATAATCAAACTTTATCTCAACTTTTTGCTTAATTGCTTTTTCTATTTGTTCAAACAAAGCAACAGTTTTATCTTCTAGGTATTCACCATTTACATTTGCAAATATTGGATGATCTAGTTGTTGAGTAATTTGAGATAATAAAGAGTGAGCTTTTGAGTAAAAAAGATTTCCAGCACTTTTTGCCATCTCATCTAAAATACCTAAAATTAATCTCTCATTTGTATTTAAATCATCATTTTCAAATTTTGGATCTATTTTCCAAGTTCTTCCCTCTTTTACAGCTCCCAAATCACTTAATACTTCATACAAATCTCTTTGAATTGTTTTTGTACTAACATCTAGTTCTTTTGATAACTCTGTTATTGTCATGCCGTGAACATTGTTTTTTAGCATTGCGTAAATTTTATTTATTCTGTTGTATTTACTATTATCATTTTGTTTTTGAATAATTTTTGACACTATTTTCCTTTGTGTAAAATAGTTTTTATTTTACATAACATTTATTAAATATCTATAAATTTAGACATTTTATTGTCCTATATTTTAAAATATTTATAACAATTTTTAATCTGAAAGCTCATCATCCCACATTTTTTTTACTGCTTTGTAATTTCTTAAAGCGATTTCATAACTAACAGACCAAAAAACTGCATCTTTTGAAAGTGGATTGCCTAATTCATCTTCATATTTTTTACAAATTGCATTATAAACTTCATCATCTCCTTCACAATCAATAGCAATAGTTCCTAAATATGGATAAACCATATATCCAGGACTTACAATATCAAATACTTCTTCAAGTTTTACATTAGGAAAATTATCTTTCATAAAATTTATAAATTCATCTCTAGCAACATTATTTACAAACTTTTCATTTAAATATCCAAATATTTCATTTTCTGCATTTTCATCAGAATTTTGTTCATTTCCAAAAGCATATTTATCATTATAACTGTGTTAAAAACCATAAAATGGGTCTCTTTTTTTCTTGTTATAGCAACATATTCGGCTAATGTTTTTAATAATCTTGGCATTTTTTGTTCCTCGTGTTTGTTTTAATTATCAATATTTAACTATTGTAACTTTCATAGCTATCACATTTTAAATATTTATTAAAAAGTTTACAAAACTATTTGGACATAAAATAGTCCTAGTAAGCAATTAAAATTATAAAAAGTAAATCAAAAGGTTTTTACAGTGGAGAATATTTATAGTTTAGTATTGAAAGATTTTTTCAAAGCTAATGAGATTTTAAAAAACAAATCATATTTAATAAATGCAAATGACGATATTTTTAGCTAAAAAACTTCCTACGAAGATAGAATTTCTTAAGACATTACATCTTTTAGAATCTCTCTAATCTTGTAAAATTCCCCATTTTCTGTAAAAAATTCATTAAGTTTTTGATCTATTATTAATTTTAAATCATCAAAACTTTTTTCTGCTATTTCTTCTTTTGAGATAATCGATATTGACCAAATCTGATTCCATTTTTTTGATAAATTTTTTCCTGGCTTAAACTTATTATTATTGGTTGCAATTTCAAATAATTTATCTCTAAACTTTTCATTTTTGGAAGGTCCAATAATTAATTTTAGATTTAATCCACCATAGATACTATTATGAAACTCATATAATAAAACATTTTTACTCGTAGTCCAACCTTCACCATTTTTTTGTTCTACATTTAGCCAACTACTATCAGAAAATCTAATATATGATTTACTCGAATCATCTAATTTAATTAATTCAGTCATTTGAATATATTTTTCTTTTAATTGCAATTGTAAATATTCACTAATTTGACTAAATATATCAGGCTTATGATTATTTAAAATATCTAATGCTTTTCTATAAGTAGAATTTTCCCATATCTGCAAACATAATTCTTTTAATTTTTTATCTTCCACGATACCATTCCTTTTTAAAGTGTCTGTATAACTTTCAAATATAATTTTGGTTTTTATTGAAATATCTTTATTTTTTGAGATTTCATTTAATGTTTCAACTATCATTTCATGATTTGCTTTAAGCCAATTATCTTTTGATGGTTCATTTAAATCAATAGTTAAAAATATAAAATATTTTTGATATTTTGGATATTTATGATTAATAATATTTTCATATTTTTGGAGTTGTCCACCATCTTCTCCATTTGTTCTTTCACCTGCAAATATTTTGTTTTCAATAGCAAATAAAACTTTATTTGCTTCATCAACTATAAGTAAATCAATATTATCTTTTTCTCTATAAATTACAATATCTTTTCTATGTTTTGATAAATATAAGTAATCTTGTAAATTCTCAACTTCGTTTTTTTCATTGATTTTTTTTAAAAAACTTTCTAATATTTTATATTCTAAATTATGTTCTGTGTCACTAAATAACCATCCTAAAATATTTGAATGTTTAATCTCTTGATTTCCCATTCCCGTTATTTCAAGAATATTAAAATCTAAAACATTATTATTAATATCTTCAAACAATTTCTGAACTTCATCATCAAATATAAAGTTTTTTACAATATTAAATTCGTTGGACATACATCTCCTTAGGATTTTTTTCATTTTAAACTTTTAGGACTTAATTCTAAATAATATTCTTAAAAAATTCAAAGGAAATAAAACATTTCCTCTTATTAAACAAACTCCCACAATATAGATTTAGATTGATAGTTCTTTTTTAAATTTTATTGGATTTAAATATTTAATAGTTTTAACTATTTGATCAAACTTATCTTTTTGAATATGTTTTTCTTTGTTTTTCAAGTTCCTTGCAAGATACTTCCTTTTAATCAAAATTTTCATCTATTTATGACCTTCTTCATTCATCTCATCACTGTCATCTTCATAAGATGGTGCAAACTCCATATCAGGATATTTTTCTTTTAGCTTTTCGTAATTAAAGATTGAATCTAATCTATGAATTTTTCTATTTATATAAGCATAAGAGATCTTATTTTCAGTTAATCTTGTTGATTCTCTTTCAAACTCTTTTATAGTCAATCTATAAGCTTTTGTATAAAACACTTCAGCAGCACTTTTTTCTTGTGATTCCATAGAGTATATCCACCAATAATATTTATACATTCTTGGGTTTGGATGGAGATTTGAACCTGAAACAAAAATAGCCATAAAGTCTAAATTCCTATCTTTGAGTCGTTTTATTGCATTTTCTTTTGTGATTAATTTTGATGCTATCATATAATTTTTCCTTATTTAAAAAACCGATAGAAATTTTCAACAACGAACAATATTCAAAAATCAACATGGTAGAAACAATAAGCAACAATAAAATGCAGTTTGAAACTGCAAGCACCATAATTTAATTTTTAATTTTCTTCTATCGGGTCATTTGAATAGTGAAATAAATCACTAAACTTTATGTAAAACAATGGGGAATGACAACTCCCAAAATCTATTTTACAATCCTAATAAATCTTTTGAACTATCAAAAAACTCAACAACTAACTTTTTCTCAGAATTAATTTGTGAGATTTCTTCTTCATGCTTTAGAATCCTTGATTTTATAGTTTTTAACTCTTTTTCAATCACTTCTTTATCCCAGAATTGGTACTCAAATACAAAATCTTCATTTCTCTCAAATACACTATCTTTTAGTTTTTTAAGCCTAGAAACAATATCACCAAGTGGTGTTTGTGAAGCTTTTGACTTTAAAAGATAACTTTCCAAAAGTTTTATATGCTCTTTTTTCTTGTTTATATAATTTAGTTTATTGCTAAGCCCATTTTTTACATTAAATTCAAAAATTGCCTCTTTTAAGTCAGCAACATCTTCCAAAACTTCCAAAGTAGAAATATGTCGATATACTTTCTCACTAATTTCATCTTTTATTAGTTTTTCCAAATCTTTTTCATCATTTACTAAAATTGAAGCATAAGTTAGTTCAAATTTATTAAGTTTATTACTATCTGAATTCCCACTAAACTTCATAGAGTATGAAGTATCTTTCATATTTGAAGTTTTAAAAGTTTCATATTTTTTTAGGCTTTCCAGAAGTTTGTGAGCTTTATTTGCTGTTACTTCAAAAGCTGTCTTTTTTGATAGAGTTAAGTTTGTCATATCATTCTCCTATTTGTTATAAAAGCATGATACAAACTTATGTGGACAGTTTTTTGTCTATTTTATTATAAATTTTCACTCCAACACTCAATCAAACTATCTAGAAAAATCTTCTGCTTTGGATATTTTTTTACAAACTCTTCTATCTCATTTTTTGTTAATCTTATTGCTTCACTGCACTCATCTATGATAGTTTCATATTCAGCATTTGTAAGATTACAACTAAGCTTTGCAAAGTTTTTATAAGTTTTTTCTTTCCACCAAAGTTTTCCATCACTAAGTCTTAAGGCTGGAATATCATTTTTAATATAAACTTTTGTAGTTATAACATCATAAATTGGAGCTAAAAATGAATCATTAAAATCATTTTTATATAAAATCCCATAATTTTTTAAATGAGCATCACCATTTTTAAGCAAATGATTCATAACTAAAGATTTAAAAAATATTTTTAGAGACTCTTTTTTATATTGAGGACTTATTATATCTTTTATAACTCTAGCGCACTCTTCATAGCTTCCTTCATATTTATTTTCAACTCCTCTTGCAGTTAATACACACATATCTTCAAATCCAAAATATGTGCCATCTTCTAAAATATCAAATCTTTTCATAACAAACATTTTAAAATCATCGCTTATATAAAACTCTGGAGTTGGAAGTTTTGCATAAGAACATGCTTTCATACAAAAATATTCATTTAAAGCTAAATTTGGGTAATTATTTTCCCATGATTTAACTATATAATTTTCAAATTTCATTGTTGTTTTATCAAAAGCTTTTAAAAGTAACTTTGGCTGAACACCTGAAACTCCAGATTTTATAGCAAATTTAAGAAGAAGTTCATCAAACAAATTTTGTTTTGAAGAGTTTAAAATATCATCTAAATTTAGATTATCTTTTATCTCTTTTATCTCTTCAAATTTAACACGACCTAACATATATGGACCAATTAGTTTTAACATATTTATATCAGTCATAGTCTCTATTTTTGAGAAGTGATTTTTAATACTCTCTTTTAAAGCACCTTCTGGCATATTCATTTGAAATATTGGATGAAGTTTTTTACTATTCCAGCTAGCACTTCTTATTGGCATTGTAAGGCTTACAATATCTTTTGCATTATCTTTATAATTAAAAATATATGTATCATTTTCAAAATTTAAAGTTCCTGTAATATTTTTATTTACAAAAACTTTTAAACCATTTGTAGAGCTATCTTGCATTTTTTAACTCCTCTTGTAACTCTTCAAGAGTTTTTGGTCTTCCTTTTGGTCTAAGGGCAAATTCAACTCCAAGTAAATCCAAAATATTTTCAACTTTTTTAATCCCAACCTCATCTATAAAACCATTTTCTATTTTTGAGATTGTTCTTTTTGTGATACCTGAATATTTTTCTAAATCATCTTGAGACCAGTTTTTCTCTTTTCGCAAGGTTTTTATCTCTTTTCCCAAATCAAATAGAGTCAATTTTTGCTCCTAAATAAGAAATATATTTCATATATTATTGATTTTATACTTAAATATGAATTATACTTCATTTTAAAAACCCCACTTTTATATCATTTTCATCCTTTTTAAATGAAGTCTCTTCTTTTATATAATCTAAAATCTCATCAAAATCAAACTCTTTTTGATTTAAAATTTTATTTATCAAATATTTTCTTGTAACATTTTCAATCTGTCCACCACTTAAATCATATTTTGATAATTTTTCATAAATACTATCTTCTAAATCACCCAGTTTTGATTTCCAAATATGCTCTCTTGTTTTAGCTGTTGGTCTATCAAATTTGATTTTATTTAAAAATCTTCTTGAAAAAGCATCATCCATATTATCTATTAGGTTTGTTGTTGCCATAAAAATACCTTCAAAGTTTTCTAGCTCTTCTAGTAAAATATTTTGCATAGTATTATTCATTTGAGAAACTGCATCATTTACATCTAATCTTTTTGAGATAATCGCATCTGCTTCATTAAATAGCAAAATTGGTTTTGATTTTAAAACTTCACAAGCTCTTTTATACTCATCAAATATTGCCTTAGTATTTTTCTCACTCTCTCCTACCCATTTTGATTGAATTGAGCTAATATCTACTTGAAGCACATCTCTTTTTGTAAGTTTTGCTATCTCATAAACAGATGCTGTTTTACCAGTTCCTGCAAATCCATAAAATATAGAGACAATTCCAGATGGCAAATTTGCTTTTTTTAAATCTTTTACAATTTTATTAAAGTTTTTACTTGAACATGCGTTTTTTAATTGATCTATATCTTTTGCTACTCTTTCATCCAAAAATATCTCTTTTTTCAAAGTATTAAATTTAATATGTTTTGTAAACTGTGCCTTAAACTCTTGTTTTTTTGTTTTATCTTTTGATTGCAGAAGCAAAGAAATTGCTTTTTGTGTTAGTTGTATATCAGTTGATGAATCAAAAAAACCACTTCTCTCTTCTAGTTGCACCAATTTATCTTTAAAAATATTCAACTCCTCTTTTAAAATAGATTCTAAATATCTTGCTCTATGTGATAAATCATCAAAAAAAAGTTCGCAAATTCTATTTGCTCTTTCACCACTATTTCCATCAATATACTCATAAATAAGGTACATTAAGATTAATTTCTCTTTTGTAGAATACTTAGAGATAGCTTGTGTAAATTCTTGTTTTATATCAAGTTTTTCAAAAACTCTATTAGCTTCAGAAATTAATCTATATTCATTTAATTTTTTATCATCTTTTTTATCAATTAAATCTGCAATAACATTTACAACACTATATATATCACTAAAATCAATATCCTCTAAATAGTCATAACCTAAAATTAATTTATTAAAAATCATATCATCTACATTAAATTCAGGATTTATTCTTGAGTTTCTTCCTTTTCTTCTTTCAGCCAATGCAATAAAACCTTTTTTTTCAAGTTTATATGCAACATTTAAATATTTTAAGTACTCATCACTTTCTAGTTTAAAATCTTTTTTAATATTAGAAAAATCTGTTGAATACGAATCTTGAATTTGATAAGAGATAACTATTGATAAAATCATTGCTTCATCAATAGTTAAATTTAGCTCTTTTTGAATCTGTTTAATTGTTTTGTTTGTTCTACTATTTAAGAAAAAACTCTCATCATCTTTTAGTATTGATAGTTTTGAATATAAGCTTTGCATTTGATAAACTCCTAATTTTTTATATTAGAAGTTTAATATTTTAAGTGGACAGTTTTTTGTCTTATATATTATTTGTTCATAAAATTATCTGTTTTTATAAAGAGTAAGTATATTATTGTGGCGAGAAGGTAGAGGAATCGAACCTCTCTCGGCGTTTACACAAAAACCGACAATCAGGGTTGAAGCCTGTGGTGCTCACCAGATACACAAACCTTCCATAAGATTAAAATAGTATAATAATACTCTTTAAAAATTTATAAAAGGTAAAAATTATGTTACTAAAATCCATTCCAAAGGTTGATAAGTTTATCACAAACAAAGCTTTTGAAGGATTATCAAAAACTTTAATAACAAAAATCACAAAAGAAGTTTTAGAAAATCTAAGAGTTGAAATATTAAATAAAAAAATAGATAGTTTTGATGAACAAACTCTTATTTTAAATGTTTTAAATAGATACGAAAATCTTACACAATCTTCATTAAAACCAGTTATAAACGCAACTGGAATTATTGTGCATACAAACTTAGGAAGAAGTTTGCTTGATGAGAGCTTATTTAAAAATGCAATAACAATAGCAACATCTTATAACAATCTTGAATATAGTTTAGAAGATGGAAAAAGAGGTGAAAGATATGAGCATATCACAAAATCTCTTCAAGCATTAATAAATTGTGAAGATGCTTTGGTTGTAAACAACAATGCAAGTGCTGTTTTTCTAATCCTTAACACATTTTGCAAAAATAAAGAGGCAGTTCTTAGCCGTGGAGAGCTTGTAGAGATTGGTGGAAGTTTTAGAGTTCCTGAAGTTATGACTCAAAGTGGAGCTATTTTAAAAGAGATTGGAACTACAAATAAAACTCATTTAAGAGATTATGAAAATGCTATAAATGAAAATAGTGCAATGCTTATGAAAGTTCATAAATCAAACTATAGTATTGAAGGGTTTTTTAGTGAAGTTAGCTTTGAAGATATATCAAAACTAGCACAAAAAAATGGCTTAATAGATTATTTTGATATGGGAAGTGGTCATATTTTTGATTTACCTTTTAACCTAAGCAAAGATGAGCCTTCTATTATTGAGCTTATGAAATCAAATCCAAGTTTGCTTAGCTTCTCAGGAGATAAACTTTTAGGTAGTGTTCAAGCTGGAATAATAGTTGGAAAAAAAGAGTTAATATCACAACTTAAAAAAAATCAACTCTTAAGAATGCTAAGAGTTGATAAGATAACTCTTGCACTTTTAGAAGAGAGTCTAAATATCTATTTAAAAAATGAGTTAGATAAAATTCCAACTCTAAAAATGCTAAATACAAAGCTTGAAGTTTTAGAACAAAGAGCAAATATTTTAAAAAATAGTATAGATGATTTTATAAAATGTGAAGTAATCAAAAGCTTTACAATGGTTGGTGGAGGAACAACTCCAAATAAAAAAATCCCTACATTTGCTTTAAGCCTTGAGTATAAAAACCTAAAAGCAAATGAGATAGAAAAAATTTTAAGAAAAAATCTAATCATAAGTAGAATTGAAAATGACAAAGTACTGCTTGATTTTAGAACAATATTAGAAAAAGATATAAGCAAAATTGAAGAGATATTAAAAAAAGAGTTTAAAAATGTCTAATATTATAATAGGAACTGCTGGTCATATTGACCATGGAAAAACTGCACTAATTCGTGCTTTAAATGGTTTTGAAGGTGATAGTACAAATGAAGAGAAACAAAGAGGAATAACAATAGATTTAAGCTTCTCAAATCTTACAAGAGCTGAGAGAAATATTGCATTTATAGATGTTCCAGGTCATGAAAAACTTATAAAAAATATGATTGCTGGAGCTTTTGGATTTGATTATGTAATGCTTGTTGTTAGTGCTAAAGAGTCCCTTATGCCTCAAACTATTGAGCATATTGAGATTTTATCGCTTTTGGGAATAAAAAATCTTATTTTAGTAATTACAAAAAAAGATTTAGTAGATGAACAAACACTAAAAGAGCAAGAAGCGAAAATTGTAGAGTTTTTAGATGAATTTGAATTTAATATCAAATTTATAAAAGCTGTATCTATTTATGATGAGAAATCTATTGAAGATTTAAAAAACGCTCTATTTACAATCTCAAATAGCACAAAAACTCCTGAGAACTTTTTTAGATTTTATATTGATAGAGTTTTTAGTGTAAAGGGTAGTGGAACAGTTGTAACAGGGACAGTTTTAGGTAAAAAAATTGAGCTTGAAGAGAAAGTTTTTATTCCTCATTTACAAAAAGAGACAAAAATAAAAAATATTCAAGTACATAATCAAAACGCAATTGAAGCAGATATCTCTTCAAGGGCTGCACTAAATCTATCTTCAATTGATATAAACTCACTTCAAAGAGGAGATATTATTACAAAAAAAGGGTTTTTAAGAGGTTTTGATACTATTGATATCTCTTTTAAGTGCTTAAAAAACAAAAAACTAAATCACAATCAAACATATACTTTGTTTATTGGATCTAAAAAAATTGATGCAAAAGTTCTACTTTTTGACTCTTTAACATCACTTGAAGATGGTTTTGCAACACTAAAAATGGATGAAAAACTATTTACCGTTTTTGGAGAAAAAGTTATTTTAAGAAGTGCAAATGATACTATTTGTGGTGGAGTTATTTTAAATCCAATATATGATCCAATGAATAAAAATCAAAAAAGAGAACTTTTGAAAAATCTTTACAAAAGAGATTTTAAAAATAGTTTTAAAATACTTTTAGAGGCTCACAAAAGAGGTTTAGGAGTTGTATCTTCAACTCAAAGATTTGCTCTAAGTCATGATGAGTCTTTAGAGTTTGCAAACTCTTTAGAAGATGTTTTTGTAGATAAAAAAGAGTTAGTTATATATCCAATTAAAACAAAAGATGAGATAGTTGAATTTATAAAAAATATCTATACAAAAAACTCTCATGCCCTACTTTCAAGCTCATCTATAAATTTAAGAGTTCCTTGGGCTAGTATTGAGTTTATAAATAGTGCTTTAGCTGATTTGGTACAAAATGGCTTTTTAGTAAAAGAGGGACAACTTTATAAAAACGCAAATATAAAAGAGGATATTACAAAAGAGCTTGAAGATATATTTTTAAATAGATTAAAGAGTGAAGATATAACTCCAACAGCACCTTATAATATCTATGATGATTTAGATATTGATAGAAAACTTGGAGATGATATCTTAAAATCACTTACAGCAAAAAAAGATGTAATAAGGCTTCAACACAATCTTTTTATTCATAGCCAAAGTTTAAATAAGATTATAAAATCTATGAGAGATATTATAAAAGAGGATGGTTTTATAGAGATTTTTAACTTTAAACAAAGATTTGATTTAAGTAGAAAATATCTTGTTTGTTATTTGGACTATTTAGATAATTTTAGTGATATTAAAAAAGTTGAAAATAGAAGAGTTTTTGCATAGGTATAAAATAAACTATTAACAATATTACTATATAATGTAAGCTTTAAATTTTAAAGGCAGATTATGAGTGATACGATAAAAATATTTAATGCAAAAGAGAATAATTTAAAAAATATAAACCTAGAGATACCAAAAAATAAGCTAATAGTATTTACAGGATTAAGTGGAAGTGGAAAATCAACTTTAGCTTTTGATACACTTTATGCTGAGGGTCAAAGAAGATATATAGAGTCTTTATCCTCTTATGCTAGACAATTTTTAGATAGAGTTGGAAAACCTGATGTTGAAAGAATTGAGGGTTTAACTCCTGCAATTGCAATTGATCAAAAAACTACTTCAAAAAACCCAAGATCTACTGTTGGAACTATCACAGAGGTTTATGACTATCTTAGACTTTTATATGCAAGAGTTGGAACTCAACACTGCCATTTATGTGGGAAACCAATATCTCAAATGAGTGCAAGTGATATTATAGAACAAGTTCTATCTTTGCCAAATGATGCAAAGCTCATAATACTAGCACCTTTAATAAATAGAAAAAAAGGAAGCTTCGCAGATCTGTTTGAATCTCTTAGATCAAAAGGTTATGTAAGAGCAATGGTTGATGGTGTTATGGTTAGACTTGATGAAGATATTGAGTTAGAAAAAACAAAAATGCACACAATCAAAGTTGTAATAGATAGAGTTACAGCAAACCTTGAAAACAAAGAGAGAATCGCACAAGATGTTGAAAAAGGTCTAAAAGAGAGTTTTGGAGAGCTTGAAATTGAGATTATGAATCACGAAGAGTTAGGAGTTGAAAAGAGTATTCACTACTCTGAACATATGGCATGTTTTGATTGTAAAATCTCTTTTGAAGCGCTTGAGCCTTTAAGTTTCTCTTTTAACTCTCCAAAAGGAGCTTGTAGCTCTTGTGATGGTTTGGGAATAAGATATGCTCTTGATATGAAAAAGATTATTGATGAAGATTTGGCAATTGAAGATGGGGCTATTAAAATAATCTATGGATTTAACAAAGGCTTCTATTTTAAAATGCTTATTGCATATTGTGAGAGCCAAAATATAGACACAAAAAAACCTTTCTCATCACTTGATGAGCATCATAAAAAAGCAATTTTACACGGAAGTGTAGATGAGTTTGAGTTTTTTTGGAAAAGACACAAACTAAAAAGAAAGTGGGATGGAATTGTAAAATTAGCCTACGATATGATAAAAGATGAAAAAGAGATCTCTGAGTATATGACAGAGAAAAAATGTGACTCTTGTGGTGGAAACAGATTAAAACCATCTAGTCAAGCTGTCTATGTAGCTAAAAAAAGAATACCAGATATTTTAAATATTCCTATTGAAGAGGCACATAGTTTTTTCAAAGATGATACAAATTTTAAATATTTTAGTGATCAGCAAAAGATGATTGCAGCTCCAATTTTAAAAGAGATAAAAGAGAGAATATTTTTCTTACATGATGTTGGACTTGGATATATAACTTTAGGAAGAGATGCAAGAACAATAAGTGGTGGAGAGGCTCAAAGAATTAGGATTGCTTCACAAATTGGAAGTGGATTAACAGGAGTTATGTATGTACTTGATGAGCCATCTATTGGACTTCATGAAAGAGATACAAGCAAACTTATAAAAACTCTAAGAGCTTTACAAGAAAAAGGAAATACTGTAATTGTTGTTGAACATGATAAAGAGACAATTATGGCTAGTGATTTTATTGTTGATATTGGTCCAAATGCTGGAAAATTTGGTGGAGAGGTTGTATTTGCTGGAACATTAAAAGAGCTTTTAAAAGCAAAAACTCAAACGGCACTATATTTAAACAATAAAAAAAGAGTGGAATATCCACACAATCGACCTCAAGAAGAGTTTATAGAGATTAAAAATGTAAATATAAACAATATAAAAAATCTAAATGTAAAAATTCCACTTAGAAATCTAGTAAGTATCACAGGAGTTAGTGGAAGTGGTAAATCTTCACTTATTCTTCAAACCCTACTTCCAGTTGCGCAAGAGCTTTTAAATCGTGCTAGAAAGGTTAAAAAAGTAGATGGAGTAGAAATAGATGGTTTAGAAAAACTAGATAAAGTAATCTATCTTGACCAAAGCCCAATAGGAAGAACTCCAAGATCTAATCCAGCAACATATACAGGACTTATGGATGATGTAAGAGACCTATTTTCTAAAACAAAAGAGTCAATGCTAAGAGGTTATAAAATAGGAAGATTCTCTTTTAATGTAAAAGGTGGAAGATGTGAGAAGTGTCAAGGAGAGGGTGAAATCAAAATCGAAATGCACTTCTTGCCAGATATTATGGTTAAATGTGACACTTGTAATGGTAAAAAGTACAATGCCCAAACTTTAGAGATTTTATATAGAGGAAAAAATATATCTGATGTTTTAAATATGAGCGTTGATGAAGCTTTAGAGTTTTTTGCAAAAGTGCCAAAACTATATGCAAAACTAAAAACTCTAAGCGATGTAGGACTTGGATATATAACTTTGGGACAAAATGCCATAACTTTAAGTGGTGGAGAGGCTCAAAGAATAAAACTAAGCAAAGAGCTAAGCAAAAAAGATACTGGAAATACTTTATATATTTTAGATGAACCTACAACTGGACTTCACTTTGCAGATGTTGATAGACTTACAAGTGTACTTCACCATCTAGTAGAGCTTGGAAACTCTGTGCTTGTGATTGAACATAATCTTGATGTTATTAAAAACTCTGATTTTATTATTGATATTGGTCCTGAGGGTGGAGATAAGGGTGGAAAAATTGTAGATATGGGAACAGTTGAACATATTGCAAACAATCACGAAAAAAGTGGTTCTCACACTGGATACTATTTGCATAAAGAGTTACAACAAAAGTAGTTATAACTCACCTTTAAATGCTTTGTCTAAAATAGAGGCTTTTAGCTCTTTTAGGCTTTGCATTTTCTCTTTTTGGATTTGTTTTATTTTCTCCATTTTATTTGAAATTTCATCTAGGTATGAAACTACTTTTTGTTGGGTTTGAAGTGGTGGAAGAGGAATTTCTAATTCTTTAATAAATTCTAACTTAACACCTTTTACTGTTGCACCTATTCCATTACTTATTATATATTTTTCTATATTTTTAAAGAAATTAAATAAATATCTGATATTTAACTTATTATCTTTAAGAATTAAACCTTTTAAATCTTGATTTATTGCAGTATCATCTTCTAAATAGCAAACTTTTCCTAATCCTACTCTTGTAGCAATGATAATTCCATTTTTAGGAATTATATTAGATGAACTATTTTTTAATCCAATTTCTGTAATTGACAATTCTGTTTTTGTAATCGTTTCAACATTCATGTCTCCAACTGTTGCCCATTTGATTGTTCCATTTTCCCAATATTCTTTATTTGCTTTAGATGGTGTTCCTCCACCAATTATTTTAATAATTTCATTTAATTGTTTTTTTTCATATTTTTCTTCTAATTCTCCAAAAACATCATTTAAAACACTTGTCATAAAAATATCTGCTTCATCAATATTTTTTTGATGTAAAGCTATGGCTTTATCTATTTTTGCAAATAAAATATCCAACTTTGCCACAATCCTTTTTTGTTCTTCAAGTGGTGGAATAGCAAAAAACATTTCTTTAACTAATTTAAAATGTCTACTGTATCCTAATGATTCTATTTTTTTTGACAAGAATTGAAAATATAAAAATTTCAAATCATATTTGTTTTTATCTTTTTCTTTTAATATTTTTGTTCCATCTGCACCAATAACAAAATCAAAATCAACATATTTGATTTGTCGAGTATGGTCTCCAAAAATAATACAATTTGACTCATTCGAATATTTCTTTTCAATAGAATTGGTATATCCAATAATAAATTCTTTTCCTTGGTCAATTATAGGTAATAATCCCTTTTCTAAATATTCTGTTTTTTGTATTTGATATGGTTTGGAAGTTGGTGTATCGAAAACTTTTGAAAATTCAATCCACTCCCACCCATCAGGCAAACTATATAATTCACTCATTATTAAACCTCAATTTGTTATAATCATTTTGAAATTCCCCCGTAAGTCTATATACTTGATATATAGCTGGGGGTTCTGTTTTTCTACTCAATATCTTTCCCAATCAAAATTTCTTCAACCTCATCTAACAAATCATTTATCAAAGTGTTATTTAGTTTTATATTTTCCACAAGTTCTATTGGGCTTTTGTGCTCTATTTTCTCATTTTTATTTGGATTTTTGGCACTTAAATCAAAATCTTTTATATCATTTACATTTACTATCCAAGAGTTTTCCGTAATTTTTCTATCTTTCCAAGACTCTAAAAACTCTGCAAAATGGTCAATATTTATAGGTTTATTTTTTGTAAGTTTATATGGCGGATTTACTTCATAGTAGTAAATATCTGCTGTACTTCCAGCTCTATCAAAAAACACAACATTTGTTTTTACAGCACTATATGGAAGAAATACTCCACTAGGAAGACTTAAAATCGTATGTACATTGAACCTTTCTAGTAAATCTTTTTTTACACTTGCAAATGCGTTGTTTGTTTGAAACAATACACCCTCAGGTATTACAACTCCACATCTACCACCCTGCTTTAAATGATTCATCATATGTTGCAAAAAGAGCAACTCTGTTGCATTTGATTTTATAGGGAAGTTGTTTTGTATCTGCTCTTTCTCTTTTCCACCAAAAGGAGGATTTGCCAAAATGCAATCAAATCTATCTTTCTCTTCAAGTCCTCTGATGTCTTTTGTCAAAGTGTTTGATTTACTTATATTTGGTGATTCAATTCCGTGTAAAATCATATTCATAACACCCATTACATAAGATAGTGGAGTTTTTTCATTTCCAAAAAAAGTATCTTCGTTTAAAAATTTTAGTTGGTCGGTTGATAAATCTCTTTGTTTATTAGCTTGTACATCTGTGTATCTTATGTGATTGTAAGCCTCTATCAAAAATCCACAAGATCCAACTGCTGGGTCATAAATAGTTTGTCCAATTTGTGGATTTACAACATCTGTTATTACTTTAATAAGAGGGCGAGGAGTATAAAACTCCCCACTATTTCCACCATCACTTCCCATATCTTTAAGCAATTTTTCATAAATAAGTGAAAGTTGAAAAAGGTCTGATTGGTTGTGAAAATCCATATTATCAATAATATCAAGAATCTCTCTAAGAGTATGACCATTTGCGACCCTATTGTCTAAAAACTCAAATATAGCACCAATTTTATATTTGATAGATTTTGGGTTTTCTGTGATATTTTTGAAACTTTTGAGATAAGGAAATAACTCTTTATTCACAAAATCAAGTAAATCATCTCCACTTTGTGCATTTAATAGATCTATTTTTCCATCTTTTTTGGGAGCTGCCCAAATATTCCATCTATACTTCTCTTCTAAAATATATGTATAGTTCTCTCCATCTAGCTGTGCATCTTCGTATTTGCTATCTTCTAAATCTGATAAAAATTTTAAAAACAAAATCCAAGAGATCTGCTCTGTGTAGTGCATAGCACCACTTATTCCATCATCTCTTCTTAGGATGTCTGTTATTCTGTTTATTTTGCTTTCCAAATCTCTTTTCCTTTTTCTTATTTATAAGTTTTATGTTTATATGTAAAGTTTTTGCTCTTTTTTTTACATATCATCTACTATATGTAAAAATTTTGTAATTTTTTACTCATAGATTTGTAACTATAGGTAAATTTTGTATCTTTTTACTCATAATTTGTGTCGAAAATATTTAACTATTTCGACATATAAATTTAATATACCGAAATTTTTTAATTTTTTCGACATGTATAATCTAAAAATTTATTTTATAAATCATTCTCTTCTAAATTTATTTTATCATTTAACTTCATAATCCTATAAATCTTAGCATCATTATTTATGTATTGTACTTCTAAATCTACTAAAAATCCATAATGATATGGATTATCTAAAATCTCATTTTTTATATCATCATTTTCAAATATCGTTTTTATTTCCTTGCTTGAAATATCTTCACAAATCGATTTATTACCATAATCTTTATTATCTGTGCGAGTTTGAACAAATCTAATTAATCTATCTTTAAAAATATTTTGTTTTTCTTCATCTTCTTTTTGTTTTAATTCTTTTATATATTTTGAAGAATTTGTTGTAATTAATTTTGAATCTTCTTTATTAAATTCTACTTTATCAACTTTTTGAGTATCATTTATTATAACTGTTCCATAATTATTAAATGTTTGAATAGGTATATTTATACTATTCATTAATTTAGCTTCTTCCAATGTAGGTTGAATATCACTATTTTGATTTAAAAAAAATGATTTTAATTCAGATACTCTTTTTATAAAATCTACTGTTGTATTTACATCTGACATAAATGGAAGTAAAGGTGCAAATGACATTAATACAAAATCAAATTCAAAACTTCCTTTTCTAACTTCACTAATTTTTACTTCAACATCTTTAATTTTAGAAAATTTACCATATTCATCTCCCAAAGATTTTAGAGATAAAATTAATTGATTTAATTCAATAGGTTCATCAGAATCAATTTTATATGTAAGTTTATCTTCAAGTATTAAATCACTCATTTATTTTGTTTTCCTTTATTTTCAGCTCTCTTCCATCCCCCATCACTTAAAATCTTCATTTGAAGAATAGCACTCTTTTACACTTAATTTATAACTATTAAGTCCTGCTTGAGATTTAATTATGGCGAATTCGCCATAATTAAAATTTGGGTTATGAATCTTCTCCCAAATTCCAAGATATTCGATAGTATTTCTATTTCTAAGCCAATCTGAAATAAAAAAATCTCCATCTTTTGCTTTGAGCATATCTGTAAGAGAGATATAATCTTCATTTTCTACTGTTAAAATAGTAATTTCTTTTTCTTGAACTATTATCTTTGCCATCAGTTTTTTCCTCTCATACTTTGACTCATCTATAAATCTCCCTTTTCATTTACCACCCATTCCCCTTTTTTAGGACTTCCAACTCTTTGAAGTCTATTTTCTTTTTTTAGATTTGCAAGTTGTTTTTCTATGGCTCTTGTTGTCAGGTTTAGTTTAGAAGCTAAGATTTTTATAGTTGCTTTTGGGTTTATTTTTAGAAAATCAAGGATTTTTTCATCTGTACCTTGAAAATTTATCTCCGAACTTTTATCCGAATTTATCTCCGAACTAATAGCCTCATATATACACTCCAACATAAATTCAATAAAAAGTGTGCTATTAGCTTCCATATCGCAAGTAGATAAAGTTTTATAGTATTCATCTTGTCGCTGTTTGATTATACTTTCTATAGGAAAAGACAAAAATATAGGATTGTATTTAGACAAAATCAAACTTTGCCAAAATCTTCCGATTCTGCCATTTCCATCTACAAAAGGATGAATAAATTCAAATTCATAATGAAAAACAGAACTTGAAATAAGCGGATTTAACTCACTATTTTTTAACCACTCAAAAAGCTCTTCCATCAGCTTTGGAACTTGTAAAGGTGGTGGAGCAACATGTACAATCTCATCACCTTTTACAGCAACTTTTACATCTCTAAATTGTCCTACATTTTCTAAAAGTAAATTCATCATTAAAGAGTGAGCTTTAAATAAATCATCTATTTTATATGGGTCAAATTTTTCAATATTTTCATAAGTATTGATAGCTGATTTTACCTCTTGAATCTCTTTTTGGTTACCGACTACTTTTTTGCCCTCAAGTATTTCTGTAACTTGTTTTATGTCAAGATTATTTCCTTCAATAGCAAGGGTTCCAACTACTGTTTTGATTTGATTTTTTTTTCTAAGAAGTACATTATTTTTGAAAGCAATATCAACTTTTGATAAAAGCATAGTTATATCTACTACCAGATTTAAAATCTTATCACTTATAGTGTATGGTGGTTTGTAACTCATCTATAAATCTCCCTTTGAAGCTCAAAATACTCATCTCTTATTTTAAACTTGCCAAATGAAGCCATAAGTTCTCTTCTATCAAATCCACTTTGTTCTATTAGTGTTGAGAGTTTATTCTCTTCTAGCTCTTTAAAACCATATTTTCTATACTTTTGTAGTATAAACTCTATAAAATCTTTTGCTTTTTCATTTTGGTATTTCTCTATAAATTTAGAGTTTAAAGCAGCTATTGCTCTTTCATCTCTTGTTTTTATGTTGTGATTAAAAGACAAATGAGCCAAAACATCATAAATATCACTATTTTTTGCTTCAAAAATATCTTTTAAATCTTCAAGTTGAGACTCATCTATATTCATATCTTTTAGTTTTTTTAAGAGCTCTTTTCTATTTTTTGGATTACTCCAAATATCTCTTAGTGTTTGCTCATCATTATAAAATCTTCCCAAAACACCTATTAAAAGCTCAAGATATTCAGAACTTCTCAAAGGCTTTCCATCTACTCCTACATAAGTTGTCTCTATATTTATTACTTTTAGTTTTTTACCTTTTATATCTATTATTACTTGCTCTTTTTTTGCTTTTTCCTCTTTTGTTTTTGCTTCAAATTCATCATCATTTAAAAGCTCTTCTTTTTTATTTTGCTCGGTTTTTTCTTTATCTGTTTTATTCTCTTCATTAAGCTCATCATCTTCAATATCTTCTATCTTTGTTGTTTTTATATCAACACTCAAAGGGTCATCATCCCAAGCTTTATCATAAAATAGATTTGTAGCTCCTACAAAATCTATAATAGTGAAGAAATCTTTTCCCTCATAAGTTCTTGTTCCTCTTCCAATTATCTGTTTAAACTCAGTCATAGAAGAGATTGGTGCAGTTAAAACCACATTTCGTACATTTTTTGCATCAACTCCAGTTGTTAGCATTTTTGAGCTTGTAAGAATTGTAGGAATATCTTTATCATTATTTTGAAAGTCTTCTAAAAATTCTCTTCCAATCTCGCCCTCATCACTTGTAACTCTTACACAATAGTTGCTATCTTTTATAGTTTTATATCTATCTATTGCTACTTTCATATCCATTGCGTGTTTTTGATTTACACAAAAAATTATTGTTTTATCAAAAGGATTTATATTTTCTAAAATTGTTTTGGCTATTAGTTTAGTTCTTTTTGGAATAATCACGCTTTTTTCAAACTCTTGAAGTGTTACTATATTTTTATCCAACTCACCTGTGATTATATCATCAGGATTGAAGTGATACTCATCTATATTTGTTTGAATTCTCTTTACTTTATATGGAGTTAAAAATCCATCATTTATCCCATCTTTTAAAGAGTATTCATAAACTGGCTCTCCAAAGTATTTGTAAGTATCGCCATTGTCATCTCTTTTTGGAGTTGCTGTAAGCCCTAAATGTGTAGCATGTGAAAAATGATTTAAAATATCTCTCCAAGAGCTAGTATCATTTGCACTACCTCTGTGACACTCATCTATGATAACTAAATCAAAAAAGTTAGATGGATACTGTTTGTAGTAAGCTATTACATCATCTTCATTCTCTTCATCACTATTTTCAATAATTCTATTTTTATTTTCAGCAATAGATTGATAAATAGCAAAAAAGACATTTCCATTTGTAGGAACTTTCCCACCTCTTCTTTTTATATCTTTTCCATTTATATCCACCAAATCTTTTTCCATGGGATTAAACTCACTCATAGCTTGTAATTTTAATATATTTCTATCTGCAAGAATCAAGATTTTTGGTCTTCTGTTTGTTTTATCTTTATTCCATTTTGCTTGAAATAGTCTATATACGATTTGAAAAGCTATATATGTTTTTCCTGTTCCAGTTGCTAGGGTTAAAAGAACTCTATTTTTATCATTTGCTATTGCTTCAACTGCTTTTTGAACTGCAATTTGCTGATAAAATCTTGGTTTTTTATTCCCTTCAAAATAAAAATTTTGAGTAATTACTCTCTCTTCTTGCTCTTTTAATTTTCCAAATTTTCTATAAAAAAGCTCTTCTGGAGTTGGATAATCTTCTATAAATCGACCTTTTCCACAAAGAAGTGAGTGTTCATAAATCTTATCTCCATTTGTAGAGTAAACAAAATCAATTTTTAGTTTTTGCGCATAGTTTATGCTTTGTTGAAGTCCATCAAGTGGGTCTTTGTTTTGAGCTTTTGCTTCAATAATTGCTAGATTAGTATTTTTGTAAGTTAGAAGATAATCTACAAAATATCTCTTTCCTCTTTTTCCACCTATTAGTTTCCTACCATCTGTGAAATAGTATTCTCTAACTATATTTGAAGATTTCCAATTTGAAGTTTCAAGTTTTGGATCTATTAAATTTGCACGAGTATCAGATTCACTATAAGCCATATTTTCCCTATGTTTAAAAAATGGTAGATTATATCTAATAATAAGTTAAATCATTTTTGCTAGATTGAAACTACTTTTTAGTTTCAATCTTCGATTAAATGCTCATATCTTTTATCTGTAAGTAATTTCATAAATGCAACCAAAGCATCTACTTTTCTATCATTTTGAGCTATTGCTCTAAGCTCTGTAATAGAGATATTATCAGGATGCTCTGGTTCATCCCAAGGAAGATTTGTCTCAGGGTTTATACTGTTTTTCTTATTGTTGTATTTATCATAAAACAGAACTACCGTTCTTAAATCTTTAAATACTCCATTGTGCATATATGGAGCTGTAACAGCCACATTTCTTAGAGTTGGAATCTTATATTTACCTATTTGATTCTTATCTTTTACATTTGGATTTGCTAAAAGCCCCAAATCTTTCTCTTTTACACCATTTTTTGCTCTTAACTCTTTGTTTTTGGGTACTCCAATATTGTGAAACTCATAGTTTGAGAAAGTCTCACCCTCTTCTCCTTCACCTTTTAAGATATGACAAGTTGCACAAGAGTTATTTTGATTTGAAAAAAATATAGACATTCCCAAATCTTCCAAAGCACTTAACTCATACTCTCCTCTTAAATATCTATCATATTTTGAATCAAATAAAGAGAACTCATCTGTTCTTTCAAAAGATGCAATTGCTTCACTCATAGCTTCATAGGCTTTTTTATCATCTTTAAAAATATCTTTACCAAATAGATTTTCAAAACTATTTACATAAAAACTGTTCTCTTTTAATCTATCAACCACCTCTTTTTCATCTCTCATTCCCATCTCTATTGGGTTTAAAGGTGGACCTCCTGCTTGCTCTTCTAAAGTAGAAGCTCTTCCATCCCAAAATTGTCCACCTACATAAAATCCTTTTTTCTCATTAAAGTGAAACTTTGGTGAAAACTTTGCATAAGATGCTGTTGGAGCTTGTCTATCTCCAAGTGATTTTAAATCATCTCCTAGTGATGCCATTTTAGAAACTTTGTTGTCTCTATTGTCTATAAAACCAGCTTCTGGATTGTGACATGTTGCACAACTTTGAGTTCTGTTTTTCGATAAATTAACATCAAAAAACAAAGCTCTTCCTAAATCCTCTTTTGTAATATCATTTGCTAATAGATTTGCTAGTAGAAATGTTGTTACTAAAACTAATTTTTTCATAAAATTTTCCCTTTTTAATTAGATTTATAAATGGTCTAAAATATAGATTTTTTATAGAATTATAATCTTGCATCTGTTCTTTTCTAAGCCCAAATTTCAAAACTTTTACATCTTTTGATAGTTTTAATGTACCAAAAACTCTATCCCAAATTGCTATATATCCACCATAATTTTTATTAAAATTTTTTCTATCATGATGAATTTGATGCTGTTTTGGAGATAAAAACCACTTTTCAATAAATGCAAAATATGCAAAAGGTACATGAGAGTGTCTTAAGTTTGAGCCAAAAATTGAAGTTATAAAAACAAGAATATTAACTCCTAAAACCATATAAATATTTATCTTTGCACCAAAAAAATATATAAAAACTCCTGTAACCAACCCAACACTAAACGCATATCTTAAAGCAAATAAGAAGTTTTCAACTGGATGAACCCTATAAAATGTTATTGGAGTTAAAACTTTTGCACTATGATGAACCTTGTGAAACTCCCATAAAAATGGAATTGTATGCAAAAATCTATGCAGCCAATATCTAGTAAAATCACTAAATACAAATATTGCTACTGTATAAAGAACTGTTATTTGAGTAAAAGATAAATTTATAGATTCAAAAAATCCAAAATTTTCATACAAAAATTTATTTGTAAACAAAGCAACACTCTTTGCACTTAAAACCAAAGGAATAATTAAAACTATATTTACAATATTTGCTAAAAAAAAGTATATATAATCAAGCTTTGCACTAGGATGCAACCAAAGCTTACTTGAAAGAATCGCTTTTGAACTCTTTTTTGTAATATAAAAATAGAGTATTGCCAAAATAAAAGAGCTTATTATATATAACCAATACACTCTTTTACTTGGATTTGAAAAGAAATCAAAAGCTAAATACTCCAAAATCAATCCCCATCAGCATCTAAAATTTCAGGTTTAAGACCAAGTTTTTCAATAATTGTTACATAGTATAAATCATGAATCTTTGATAGAGTTTCAAAAAGATAAGAAGCATTTGTAAAATCATCTTTTGGAAGTTTATTTAACTCATCAAGTGCAATTTTTATACTATTTGAAACCTCATTTAGCTCCATTTCGCTTCCACTATTTTTTGCATATGTGTATAAGTTTTTAAAATCTTTACTATTTACAATATCACTTTGAGCCTCAAGTATTGATTTAATAGCCTCAAAAGAGTTTTGAGTCAAAAAGTATTCAGCTCTTTCATTTTTTATATCGTCTTTAAATTTAGCAGATAATCCAGCAGGATTTCCAACCCTTTGCTCTTTTAGCCTATATGAAGTTGCAACTAAAACATTTACAACTATAGCAATCTCCTCTTTCTGTTTAAACTTTGGGTTTTTTAAATAGTTTGTATAAACATCTTTTATATCTTGTAAATTTGCAATTATTGAGTTTAAAATCTCTTTTACAATCTCTTTTGATCTAGCATCTAAACTCTCTTTGGCTATTACAAACTCTAAAGCATTGATTGTTTTAAATGAGTTTTTAAATAGTGCTGTTTTAACATCATTTGTTCCATTTACAACTCTTCTCATTTGAGAGTTTAAATCCTCTTTTAAATTATTAAAAACATCAATGAATCTTGGCGTATCAATATAATCATAATTTATCTCTCCAGCTAAATATAAAGCCTCAACTCTTTTCCAATCTTTTAAAAAGATTTTAAAATTCTCTTGCGTGATATTTTGTTGCAAATTTTTAGCACTACTTATCGCATTTTGTGTATCTTTTAACAATACATTTTTTATAACACTTTGAAAAACTGTCTCATTTGCAAACAGATTTGCAAGAAAAAATATCATAATAAAAAATATTTTCTTCAAACTATAACTCCTCTATAAATTTAATCAATTTCACTCTATACTCTTTTGAAAGATTCATATAAGCCTCTTTACTAGCTTTTGCCTCTCCACCATGCCACAAAATTGCCTCTTGAACACTTCTAGCTCTTCCATCATGTAAAAAGTTTGGATTTTTATTTATTAGTTTGTTTATAGCTATTCCCCAAAGAGGTGCTGTTCTCCACTCACTTTTTTCTGCCATAAACTCAACTCTTCCATCTGCTAAATCTTCACCCATATCGTGAAGTAAAAAATCTGAAAATGGTCTTATTTCAAAACCCAATTTTGTATTAAAACTACTAATATGACACTTTGAACACTCAAGTTGTTCAAATATTTCATACCCTTCTTTATATTTTTGACTATTTTTATTTGCACCATAACTTTTTAAACTTTTAATATAAAAAGTAACTGCATCAAGCCTATCATTTGGTAAATCAATAGCATCTTTAGCTTTTGGTGCATCTAAGCACTCTTTTTGAAAATCTCTACATTTTTCATATGGTATTAATGTTGTTGTAACTCCAATATCATTTGAAAAAGCATTTGCAACTTGCTCTTTTAGTTTTGAAACGCTAGCCTTATGAGTATATCTTCCAAGCTCATATTTTTGTGAAATTAAAGAATAAACAAAATTTGCTTTTCCGCTTATTCCATCACCATTTTTATCATCTATATCTTGATTTTTTAAAATCTCTTCATCTGGTATTAAATCAATTAGTCCCATGCCATTCAAAGATTGTGCAACTCTATATGAAACTACACTATCTTTATGAAGCTCTCCATAATTTAAATTTTTCAAACTATATTTTGGTCTTCTTAAATTTACAATCTCACCATCAGATAATTTTATATCAAAGTATTCAAAATCAACTTCTATATTTCCTTCAAAAGGAACATTAAAAACTCCATTAATTGCTAATTGTTCACCATAAGTTGGCTCTTGAATAAATCCTTTTTTCTTTAAAATAGAAGCATATTTTAAATCATTTGAATCTATTGACAATCTAGCAATCAATCCTCTTGAAGCAACACCATTGCTATTTAAAATTTCAGCTCTTCCATTTTTTGGATGACATGAGAGGCAACTATTTGCATTAAAAAGTGGTCCTAATCCATCTCTTGCTGTTGTAGCACTTGGAGCTTCAACCCAAGGAATTGTAAAAAAACTTCTTCCAAGCATAAATATATCTTGCTCTTCATTAGTTAAACCATCAATTTGTTTTTGAAATATCTTACTATCTTTACTATTTGATATATAATTTTTAGATATATCAAATGAAAAAAGCTCTGTACAAATTGATACTGCAAGAGCTTTTAAAAGTAAGATTTTTTTTAAACTTTTCAATTTATATTTTTGTCTCTTCAGGATCTGTTACATCATCTGTCGAAAGATTTATATTGTTCGCTCTTGCAACAGTTACCATCTCATCACCTAATTTTCTTAACTCATTTTTTAATGATACTAAAACTCTTGACATTTTATGATCTGGTCTTATTTGATAGTCAAAGTGAGCTTCAGTTTTTGCAACTCTATCTACTTGCTCAATTTTTGCTTCAATGCTCTTCATAAGTTTTAATATTCTATCTTTATCACTTTTTTCTAAAGCATCAAATAAAGACTCTCCATATTTTTTACCATTGTATGTTGATGTTAAAATATTTTTAAAACCTTCATAGTTTTTTACTAAATCTCTATGTGTATTATCAGAGAAACAAGAGTGTTCATCCTCTTCACTTGGAGTTAAAACTGCAACTGCTAATCTCTCATTTGCAAGTTCAGATTTTATAAATACTCCCATACCAGAAATAATCTGTTTTAAAGAGTCGTTTTTATCTAAGTTTTTATCACTATTTTTAAGTTTTCCTAAAAATGCAGCCCTATAAACTCCAGCATCACCGTTTATATCTCTATTCCAAGCACTTTTAACAACTTCTAAATCCTCAACTAACTTTTGAGTTACAGCTTTTAGATATTGAAGTCTTCTATCTTTGTTTTTATCAGTTGTAAAATCACTTAAAGGTCTTTGTCCAGCACTCATGGCACCTTTTGTTATATTATCCTCTAAGAAGTTATTATAATCTTGATCTTGTCCCCAAAGTAAAAACTCAATTGCATGATAACCAGTTGAAACATTTGCCTCTCCACCATTCTCATTTAACTCAGTTAAAGCTTCAACTGTAATTTTTGTAACATCAACTTCACTTGACTCTTCACCACCTGGGTTAAACTTTCCAATCGTATCAATAATATTTCCAGATGTTCTATTTCCATCTGCATCAATTGTATAATCTATCATATTCTCATCAAGCGGCCAAGCGTTAATTTGTCCCTCTAAAGAACCATAAGTATCTGCAATCCATCCATCACTAGCATCAATTGGTCCATTTGATAACCTAAAAATCTCTGTGCTTCCATAAGATTCTCTTGATTGCAACCAAGCTTTTTTTGCATTATCTAAATTTTTTTGTGTAGGTTTTGCAACAAATTTATCTATTGAATCTTGTAAAAGTTTTGCATCCTTTAAAGCTTGTATATAATTATCTAAAGCTATATTTGCATATGCCTCTAAAATTGAAACTTGTTTTGAAACCTCTGATTTAGTACCATCTTTGTGAGTTGATGCAGCAGCACCTAAAGCTAAAGATGCTGCTATTGATATTGAAAACAAAACTTTTTTTGTGTAGTTCATGCCTAATCCTCATTTAATTTTTTTAGCATTAAAACAAAAAAAAGCTTTATCATTTCTTAAAATGATAATAATTTTCATATTTCTTAAAAGAGTGATTTTATTGTATTTTTTAAATCTTTTGAGTTTTCAATTCCATTTTTATTTAAAAGTTCTTCTATTTTTCTCTCTATTTTATCACTCTCTTTACTTTTTTTGATACTTTCAATTAAAAGATTTTTTATATCTATTTTTATATTTGGATTATTTATATCATCTTCCAAAAATATTACAAATTTATTACCATTTAAATTAATATCAAATTTTGAATCTATCTTTTTATTTTTAAAATCTAAAATAGAGCTCTTTGACTCTATTATACTTTTAGAGCTTTTTAAATAGATATTACTAATTACCTTATCAATTAATATTTCACCTTTTACAGTTCCTATTTCATAAAGCTCTTTTGTAATATCAATATTTGCAAATTTTTCAATATTTTTTGAGAAATTATTTTTTACTAAATGTCCATTATCCAAAGTTGAAGCAAAATTTCCATTTCCATTTAAAATATTATATTTTAAATCTAAATTAATATTTGAATCAAAAAATTCATTTTGATTTAACATATACAAAAGTTTTTTACTATTTGCATTTTCTAAATTTATTGATATATCATTATTTATTAAATTTAATTTAAAAATACCATCTAAGATTTTAGAATCTCCATCTACTTTTAAATCTTTTAAATCTTTTAAATCTTTATATATATTACCATTTAAAGAGATATTTTCACCTCTTAAAGGAATAATTGTAAAATCTTTAAGTTTTGATAAATCTGGAATTAAAATATTATAATCACTTTTTAAAATAGACTCTTTTATATTAAAATTTAAGTTTTTAATATTTATATTAGCAAGGTTTGATAAAAGATCAATAGTGCTATTTAAATCATTTTTAACAAGATTGCTTTGGCTATTTAAGCTATATAAAATATCTTGTTTTATAGGAGTTTTAAACTCTTTTTCAATAATATCATTGTTTAATTTACCATTTTTTATATCTACTTTAATAACTCCATCAAAAAAATCACTACTGTTTGATTTTAATTTAGAAGTTAAATTTAATACACCAGTTGTATAAATTGGCTGATTAACAATAGCTAGCAACTCATCAATTTTTGCATTTTTTGTATCAAAATATATATCATTTATTTTAAAATCTTTCAAAACAAGTTCATAGTTTGTCTCACTTTTAGCAACATTTGAAATACCTTTTATCGTTGTTATGTCACTGTTATGAACAACATCTCCAACAATTTTTAAATCACCTTTTAGTTTCATTTTTGCTAAATCATTAAATATTGATAAATCTTCTATATCTATAAAATATTCTGCTATTAACTCTTTATTAAAAATAGAGTACATAGCATTTAATTCTATTTTAGAGTAATCATTTAATGTAGCTTTTAAAATTAGTAAATCATAATCTATAACAAGATTGTCTATTTTTAAAGTAAAATCTTTTTGCTTTTTATTAAAGCTTTTTTCAATGTAATTTGCAACAAGATAATTACCACTTTTTGTAAAAAGTATAATATATAAAGTTGATGTAATAAATAGAATAATTATAAATAATGTAATTATAAACTTTTTCATATATCTCCCTATTATAAATAAAAAAATATTTTATCCAATTTATCTTATATTTAGATTTATTTTTGTAAAATAACAACCGTCAAAGTGATAAGTAGGGATACGCAAGCCGAACAGACTTTGAGATATTTAATTTATTAAGGATATAGAATGAAAAAAATCGTTCTTTTAATGCTAGCATTCGCTGGTATGGCATTCGCTGCTGATGCATCTGTTGCAAATGAAACACTAAAAGCATACTCTGTAGTTGCTGCTGGTATTGGTTTAGGTTTAGCTGCTCTTGGTGGAGCTGTTGGTATGGGTAATACTGCTGCTGCTACAATTGCTGGAACTGCTAGAAACCCAGGTTTAGGTGGAAAATTAATGACAACTATGTTCATTGCTTTAGCTATGATTGAAGCTCAAGTAATTTACGCACTTGTTATTGCTATGATTGCATTATATGCAAACCCATTCCTATAAGAAGCAATTTTAGAGTTTTTATAAAACTTAAAAAGGTTCAAAGAGCTTTCTCTTTGAACCTTTTTTTATGTCCAAAATAAAATTACCATTCCACCTTCCTTCTAAAAAAACATATCACTTAGAAGAGTTATTAATATTTTTATCTTTCATAGCGTTATTGTTGTTGGATTTAGGATAAGAAGGTTTGTTTATTTTATCCTTTTTTTTGTCAGAATCAATTTGAGCTTTAATATTGTTAATTAAAGTTGAACCGAAACCTTTAACATTTTTAAGATCATCAGGATTAGAGATAGTATTGTTTTTTCTATACTCAATAATAGCATCAGCTTTTTTATCACCAACACCTTTAAGATTCATTAACTCAAGTTTAGAAGCAGTTTGAAGATCAATTGCACCTAAAAAAAGAGTAAAGAATAAAGCTAAAATAGCAACAAGTTTTTTCATATTAACCCCCTTTTAATAAAATGTAAAAAAGTATAGCATAAAAAATAGTTAAAATAGATAGATATA
>NZ_PDKH01000028.1:0-445 GCF_004116575.1 Arcobacter sp. AHV-9/2010
ATATAGGAAGAAGTGGTTTAAGAGTTACACCAATTTGTTTAGGAACTATGACTTTTGGTTCTACTACAACAAAAGAAGAAGCTTTTAAAATTATGGATAAAGCATATGATAGAGGAATAAATTTTTTAGATACAGCTGAACTTTATCCAGTACCACCAAAAGCAGAGACAGCAGGTATTACAGAAGAGATAGTAGGGGAGTGGTTAAAAACAAAACCTAGAGAATCAGTTATTTTAGCTACAAAAGTAGCTGGAGCTGCATCAGGATGGTTTGTGCCACCTATTAGACATGGTCTAACTGCTATTGATTCTTTTCATATTAAAAGAGCAGTTGAAAAAAGTCTTAAAAAACTTCAAACAGATTATATAGACCTTTATCAAATGCATTGGCCTGATACTGTTGTACCAATTGAAGAGAGTATGAAAGCTTTTGATGAGCTTGTAAA
>NZ_PDKH01000029.1:0-445 GCF_004116575.1 Arcobacter sp. AHV-9/2010
ATCCGCCTCCTGGGTGGTGCCGCTGCTGTGGCGGCGTTGGTCGCCGGGCTATCACGCCGAGGAAGACCTGCGGCATGTCGACGCCGCGATCGGGACGCCGGAGGGCCGGCGGGCGGCCTTGGGACCGTATCGCGCCACCATGCGCAACACCCGGGCCCCGGCGGACTATGCCGACTTGAATCGGCTGTGGACCGAGGCGCCGAAGCTGCCGGTTCTGTACCTGCATGGCCACGACGATGGCTGTGCCACATCGGCATTCACTCATTGGACGGCAAGGGTGTTGCCCGCCGGCAGTGAGGTGGCCGTAGTGGAACACGCCGGGCACTTCTTGCAGCTCGAGCAGCCGGACAAGATTGCAGAGTTGATCGTGGCGTTCATTGGCTCACCCGGCTGAAGTCGTGGCCGGGCACCGGATGGCGGCCGTCGACGCGCAGTTCTACTGGAT
>NZ_PDKH01000030.1:0-428 GCF_004116575.1 Arcobacter sp. AHV-9/2010
CACTTAGAAGATGAAGAACAATTCAAAACTATGAGAAGAAGAATCCTAGCTAAAATGCCTACTATTGCAGCTATGGCTTATAGAAACTCAATTGGTACTCCATTAATTTATCCAGATGTAAATAAATACTTTACTGAAAACTTCTTATATATGTTAAGAGCTTATCCAGGTGGAAGTATGAAATACTTAGGTGATGGTAAAAATGATGAAATCAAGCAAGTTGAAGTAGATGCTTTAGATGCTATCTTAACTTTACATGCTGACCACGAACAAAATGCTTCAACTACAACAGTTAGAAATGTTGGTTCAACTGAAGCTCACCCTTATGTTGCAATTGCTTCTGGTATTTCTGCATTATGGGGTTCTGCTCACGGTGGAGCAAATGAAAAAGTTATGGATCAATTAAGATTAATTGGTGATGTTAAAAA
>NZ_PDKH01000031.1:0-428 GCF_004116575.1 Arcobacter sp. AHV-9/2010
TCCTTCGACGAACTGGTGGCAGCGCTGCACGCGGTCACGCAGGGCAAGCGACACTTGAGTGCCGATGTCTATGGCAACGTCGTTCAGTCGTTCGTCAATGGCCACGATGTGCTTGCGCCCAGGAGCGCTTGGGAAACGCTGACCGCGCGCGAGCGAAGCGTGCTTCAACTCGTGGCGGAAGGCCGGACCAATCGCCAGGTGGGGCAGTATCTGAACCTCAGTCCAAAAACGATCGAAAAATACCGGGCGCACCTGATGGACAAACTCGGTGTCTCCAACGTGACGGGGCTGGTGCTTGCCGCGATCGATCTGGGGTTGATCGCGCCGCATCAGGATCGGCACGCCGATGCCAACCCCGGCGCCGACTCCACGCCTGACCCCTGTGATCCTTATGACCAACAGGGTGGCCTGATCGGCGGCACATCGGG
>NZ_PDKH01000032.1:0-345 GCF_004116575.1 Arcobacter sp. AHV-9/2010
GCTTACCTTCCAAATAATTCAAAAGCCTGATTTTCATTTTTTCGATTTTCAAAGCTAAAAATGGAAAGGCTATAGCCTTTCCTTCAAAATAATTCAAAAACGAGATATTCATTTTTTTGATTTTCGAAGCTAAAAATGGAAAGGCTATAGCCTTACCTTCAAAAGAATTCAAAAACGAGATTTTCATTTTTTCGATTTTCAAAGCTAAAAATTGAAATGCTTACCTTCCAAATAATTCAAAAGCCTGATTTTCATTTTTTCGATTTTCAAACCTAAAAATGGAAAGGCTATAGCCTTTCCTTCAAAATAATTCAAAAACGAGATATTCATTTTTTTGATTTTCGA
>NZ_PDKH01000033.1:0-344 GCF_004116575.1 Arcobacter sp. AHV-9/2010
TTACAATTACAAAGTTTCATATAAATAGTTACATCTACAATAATGAAAAAAGCTATTGCTGGAATAATTAAATGATTTTAAAAATGATATAGATTAGATGAGTTTATAAAATTGGGACCGTTCAGAATTTTGTGTCAATTAGGTAAAATAAAAAATACCAATAACATTGTTAACAAAGCTATTCTTTCTGCTCTTATTTTTACTTTTGATAAAGCAATCAATTTATCTAAATTTTTATTTAGCATATATAAACCTTAAATATTTATTATAATTGATAGTATTATGTCAATTGATATATAAAAATAGAAATAGGTTATACTAATTGTTATTATTCTATCATTTAT
>NZ_PDKH01000034.1:0-335 GCF_004116575.1 Arcobacter sp. AHV-9/2010
GATCAATTGCACCTAAAAAAAGAGTAAAGAATAAAGCTAAAATAGCAACAAGTTTTTTCATATTAACCCCCTTTTAATAAAATGTAAAAAAGTATAGCATAAAAAATAGTTAAAATAGATAGATATATAAAAAAATAGTAATAAGAGAATAAATAAAAAGTAACTAAAAGAATAGAGATAGTTAAAATAGAATAGATATAAAAAATAGAATAATGAATAAATATATAAATTAATAAAAGAAGAATAAATAAAAAAAGCCTTCAGCTAAACACTTAAGAGATAAGTGAATAGATAAAGGCTTGAATAAAACTCAAAAGAGCTGGCAGCGACCTACG
>NZ_PDKH01000035.1:0-295 GCF_004116575.1 Arcobacter sp. AHV-9/2010
TTCTGAACGGTCCCAATTTTATAAACTCATCTAATCTATATCATTTTTAAAATCATTTAATTATTCCAGCAATAGCTTTTTTCATTATTGTAGATGTAACTATTTATATGAAACTTTGTAATTGTAAATCTGTATTTGTAGCAAAAAGATTTTTCAAGCTATCTTCATTAAGTATTTAAAAATGTTGACAACTATTTTTAATTCTTGTATAATTTCACCGTTAAGAGAATGTAAAAATAACTTAAGTGGGCTGATAATCCACGAAGTCGTGTAAAGGTAGAGCTTTTTAGCTTTA